>NZ_AP043781.1:3765208-4078975 GCF_055388505.1 Bisbaumannia salifodinae | reverse complement strand
TTGCCGTGCACGGTGAGGTGGTCGTCGCTGTCGATCTCGCCGATACGATCGTGGCGCACCTTGAGGTGACTGTCGTTGCCGATCTCCTCGGTGCGGTCGTTATGGGTCAGCAGCTCCAGGTCCTTCTGGGCGTGCAGCCAGATCTGCTCCTGGTCGGCCTGGTCCTCGAAGCGCAGCTCGTTGAAGCCCTCGCCCTGGTGGCTCTGGGTGCGCAGCACGGTGCGGGTCTTGTGCTCGGGCAGCGCGTAGGGCGGGGTGTTGACCGCGTGGTAGGTGCGCCCGGTGATGATCGGCTGGTCCGGGTCGCCCTCCAGGAAGCTGACGATCACCTCGTGGCCGATGCGCGGGATGGCCATGCTGCCATAGCCGCCGCCGGCCCAGCCCTGGCTGACCCGTAGCCAGGCGCTGGCGGTGTCATCCGGGGCCGCGTAGCGATCCCAGGGGAACTGCACCTTGACCCGGCCGTGCTCGTCGCAGTGGATCTCCTCGCCCTCGGGGCCCACCACGAAGGCCACCTGGGGGCCGTCGACCCGGGGCCGCAGCGGCGGTTCGGGACGCCAGGCGCGGTCGGCGGGGGCCAGCACCAGGGTGTTGGCGAGGGTGGTCAGGCCGTCGGCCTGGGCGGCCTCCTCCTCCAGGGCCTGGGGCTGGCTGCCGGTATGGACCACCGCCAGCACCTGCCAGTCGCGGTTCACCGCATCGAGGTCGTGACCCTCGAGGGTGAAGCGGGTGCCGGGGGCCAGCTCCGGCAGGTCGCTCTCGGCCTCGGCGGTGGTGGCCTGGCGGCGCAGGGCCTCGAGGCGGATGCGGGTAAAGGCCGCGCCGGAGGCGTCCGCCTTGTAGCGGCCCGGGTAGTCGTAGTGCTCGTAGTCGTCCCGTTGAGCGTGGGTCTCGAGGTCGGCGGCGGCGTGCTCATGGAGCTGTGAATAAGCCGGCTGCTTAAAGCTGTAGTCTTTCAGGGTCGCCGACGCCGGCCGGACCCGCGAGACCTGGCGCAGCTTACGCAGATGGCGCTGTGGCGGGGTGCCGCCGGCGCGGCCATGGTAGGTCCGCGGCCCCAGGCCGCCCAGCACCTGGGGATCGTCGGCGAACACCAGGCGGTGGGTGCCGCCTTCGGCGTCTTCGAACTCATGGAAGAAGCACAGTCCCTCCTCGGCGGCCAGGCGCTGGATAAAGGCCAGGTCGCTCTCGCGGTACTGCACGCAGTACTCGCGCTGCTCGGGCTCGCGGGTCACGGCGAAGGCCACATCACGCAGGCCGCGCTCCTCGCAGAGGGTGTTGATGATGGTCAGCGGCGAGACGCCCTGGAAGATCCGCGAGTTGTGGCGCAGGCCGAGGCGCCACAGCGCCGGGCGGATCTCGAGGTGATAGAAGGTGCGGCGGTGGCCGCGGTCGCCGCGGGCGAACTCGCTGACGATGCCATGGACGCGGCGCAGCGGCTCGCCGTCCTGCCACACGGTGAGGCTGGCCTCACGGTCGAGGAAGGCCTCGGCGGCGAGCTCGCCGTCGCGGCTGGCGAACTGCAGCGACAGGCGGAAGGGCGCCGAGAGGGCCTCGTCGAGGGTGAAGTCGAGCACCGCCAGGTCGAGGTCGTCGGCGCCGGCGAGGCTCAGGGTGAACTGCAGTCCGGTCGAATTGGCCATCTTAGCTGCCCTCCCCGCTGGCGGAACCGATCACCACGCCGCCGCAGCTCACCGCGTGGCCGGTGAGGGCGGCGGGCTTGCCATCGATCAGGATGGTCCCCGAGCCCTCGGCGATGCTGCGCGGGTGTGTCGGGTGCTTGGGCTTGTCGTGGGGGGCCAGGGGGTCGCCCTGGCGGGCCACCGGCTTGCCGTCGATCATCACCGTGGGGCTGCCGGCGGTCACCGGGGTCGGCGGAAAGCCCTCATGGTCGGTGCCGATATCGCCGACGAGTACGAGTTTGCGTCCCATGCGTCCTTGTCTCCTCTCTGGTGTGGCGTCAATGCCATTCGGCGGGGGCTTCGAAGCTGGCCACCTCGGCGGCATCCACCTGCATGCGCCGGAAGCCGGCGCGCTCCAGGCTGGCCACGGCGGCGGTGCAGGCCAGCGGCAGGCGGCAGTGCAGCGGCGTGCCGTCCAGCTCGCGGCGGGCGGCCAGCAGCAGGCGGGCGCCATGGCCGCTGCCCTGCCACTGGGGATCGATAAAGAAGAAGCGCAGCTGCCAGGCCGCCTCCTCGTCGGGGCGTACCGCCAACAGCATGCCCAGCGGCGGCCCCTCGCCATGGCGGAAGGCGAGCAGTCGTCCCTGCCAGTGGGCGATGGCGTCGCCCTCCCGCTGCAGCCAGCGGCCGCGGTGGAGGGTGAACTCCAGGGCGCGGCGCAGGGTGGCCAGGCGGGCCTCGTCGCGCAGCACCCAGGGCGAATGCCCCTGAGCATCGGCGCGGCGGGCCGCCTCGAGGAAGGCCTCGAGCTCCTCGGCCCGGGCGGCTACCAGCCCCCCGCGGGCCTCGCGATGGGCCTCAGGCGGTGGCTCGGGAGCCGCCGCCGCGCTATCGCGGCCCAGCCAGCGCTTAAGCGTCGTCAGCATCGGGGCCTCCTTCGGCATAGAGGGCGGTGGGCAGCCGGAAGCCGGTGGCCAGCGGGCGGGTGAAGGGGTTGCGGCTGCCGTTGGCATGCAGGCGGTAGCTCATGGTGCCGCCGTCGACCTGGAAACGCAGCTCCAGCTCGCGCTCGCCGGCGCCGGTGATCTGCGCCTGGTCGAGCAGCCGGAACCAGGCCCAGGCGCCGCCGTGGGTCAGGCTGCGCGGCGAGCGGTTGACCTGGCTAGGCACCAGGGTCACCCGGCTCTCGGTGTCGCCGCGCAGGGCATTGGGCCAGATCATCGAGACCCGATGGCTGCCGCTGTGGGCGTACTCGATCAGCTGGCCGTCGACGCTGATCACGCTGCGCCGCTTGTCGGGGCTGAGGCTCAGGGGCTCCAGGCTGAACTCCACGTCGAGGACGCCGTCGCGGCCGAAGTAGGCCTCGCGGATGCGCTCGCCCTGGCGCACGGCGGTGAGCACCCCGGGACGGATCAGGGAGTTGCCCTCGGCGTCCTCGAGCTGCTCCGGGGCGGCCTCGATAAAGGGCCGCAGCTTGTCCTGATAGAAGCCGTCGAGGATGCCGCCGGGGGCGAAGAAGGCCTCGAAGTCGCTCAGGGCCACCTCGCGGGAGGCGTCCCGGGCCAGCGGGTAGCGGCCCGCCAGGCGTTCCCGGTAGGGGGCGACCACCTCGTCGAGCCACTGGTGCTCCATATGGCGGATGGCGCTGGTCATCAGCAGCCGCCAGCTCTGGTCGGCCAGGCTCTCGAGCATCGGGCCCACCGGGGCCGGAGTCTCCTCGGCCAGCCGCTGCAGGGTGTGGATGGGGTCGCCGCCGCTCAGCACCAGGCGGTCGCGGACCGTGACGAAGGCCGCGCGGCCTGGGTCGCTGGCGCCCTGGACCTGGCGCAGGTAGTCGCGCAGCTCGCCGACGGCGTCCTTGATCTCGGCCAGGTCGGCGGGGTTGTCGCCGCGCGCCTCGAGCAGGCCGTTGAGGGGCGCGAAGTGACGTTCGATATCGCCGGCCAGGCGGTAGCGGGGCGAGCGCTCCAGGGCCTGGCGGGCGGCCTCGTCGTCCACGGGCAGTTCCGGGTAGAGGCGGGTCTGCTGGACCACCTCGCCGAGCAGCCGGTCCAGCGGACGGCTGGCGCCGAGCAGGGTGTCGGTGACCACCACCGCCTGGTGCAGGTCGGGCAGCGGCACCAGCTCGATGCGCTCCAGGGCCTCCCGCCAGGTGACATGGTAGTCGCTGATATAGCGCTCGCGCAGGGCGCCCTGCAGGCGGGCACGGTCGGCCTCGCTGAAGTCGATGTCGTCGCGCTGGCCGAGCACCCAGAGGTCGATCAGCGCCAGCTCGGTGGCCTGGTCCAGCTCGTTCAGGAAGTAGCCCTCGAAGCCGCGTCGGGTCACCAGGCTGGGGATGCGCAGGGCGTCGTTGTCGTCGTCGCGGGCCATGAAGACGGCGCTGAAGGCGGGCCCCACCCCCTGGCGCAGGTCCAGGGTCGCGCCGCTGCGGCGGTCGCTGCCGGCCTTGAGGGTGGCGTAGACCCGCTCGTCCATGGGCAGCTCGGCGAGGGTGCGCTGGGCGGCCTGGAGGCTGCCCCCGAAGGGCGCCATGGCCAGCTGGGCGTCGCGATCGCCGGCGGCGGCATGGCCCGCCAGGTCGGTATGGGTCAGGGCGTAGTCCAGGTGATCGAGCAGGCGGCGCTGCACGCTGCCGCGCTGGGGGAAGTCGCCCTGCCAGCGGCGTGCCATGAAGTCGCGCACCCGCTCCGGCTGGCGGCCGCTGGCATCGGAGAGCATGCGCAGCTGGCGCAGCAGGGCCAACTGCTCGTTGCTGCCCGGCTCGGCGCGGTTCATGTCGTCCATGACGCCGACCATCAGCGCCGGCAGGAAATGGTGCTCGAGCACGGCCCGGTAGGCGTCATCCACGGCGCGGCCCACCTTGTGTCCCTGGTAGAGGCCCATATCGGCCAGCCAGGGCAGGTGGGTGCGGGTATCGGCGAAGGCCCGGGTCGCCTCGCGCAGGCGATCCAGCGGCTCCAGCAGCGCATAGCCGGTGGGGTCGTCGCTGCGCAGTTCGCGGGGCTGGGTGGCGATGAATTCCTCGGCCTTCTCCTCCACCGCCGCCAGGGCCTGGGTGTTCTTCTGGTAGAAGTGGCTCCAGCCCCCCACCAGCACGGCGCCGCCGAACAGGCAGGCGAGCAGGCTGAGGCGCCGCACCTGGCGGCGCCGCCGGGCGGCCCGGGCATTGTCGCCGGCCAGCCCCGCCTCCGGGTAGATCACCCGCTCGAACAGTTCCTCGGTGAAGTAGAGGGCGCTGCGGGTGGCGCGGTGGGCCGGCTGGACCGCATCGCTCATGCCGTAGCGGCGGGCGGCGGCGTCGACGAAGGGATCCTCCGGCACGCCCTGCTGGTAGACCGAGGTGAAGTAGGTGCCGCGCACCATGGCGGCGGTGGAGAAGCGGTCGCTGGAGAGGGCCTCCTTGAGGAAACCCAACAGCACATCGCGCAGCCCCGCCAGCTGGCGCACGAAGCGGAACACCGACTCGCGCTCCTCGCGGTCGCGGCACTCGCTGAGCAGGGTCGGCAGGCTGCGGTTGAGGCGTTCGAGCAGGGCGTCGAAGGCCTCGGCGAACTCCTCGGCCCAGCGATCCGGGGTATCGAGGCTGTCGGCGCTGAAGGTGAAGCCCAGGGGGGCGCGGCGCGCCTGGCGCGAGTAGTGACGGAAGAAGTCGTCGAAGCCGTGCAGCAGGTCCATCTTGCTGAAGGTGACATAGACCGGCAGGCGGGCGCCGTGGCGCTCCATCAGCTCGCGCAGGCGGGCCCGCAGTAGGGCGGCATAGGCCTTGCGCACCGCCACTCGGGCGTCGCTGAGGCGCGCCAGGTCGAGGACCAGCACCACCCCGTCCAGGGGACGGCGGGCGCGGTGGTGTTCCAGCCAGGCGACGAAGTGGTCCCACAGGCGCTGCTGCAGCTCCACCGGTTCGCCGCCCTCCAGGGCGCCCTGGGTGAGCAGCTCGCCGTCCGGGTCGATCAGCACCGCCTTGTCGCCGATCGACCAGTCGAAGCCGAAGCGGTTGCCCTTGCGGTGGCCGGCGGCCTTCATTACCCGGGTCAGGGCGAACTCCTGGCCGGAGCGGTTGATCAGGCTGGTCTTGCCGGCGTTCTCGACCCCCATTACCAGGTACCAGGGCAGCCGATAGCGGGCCCCGGGGCCGCCGCCGAGGCTGTCCACCAGCTCCGCCAGGGTGGCGTCCAGGGTCTCCTCCTGGCGGCGCACTTCGCCGGCGATGGGGTCATTCTGCAGGCGCTCGGCCTCGCGGCGCTCGGCATCCAGCCGGCGCAGGCGGCGGGCCAGGCGGATCCCCCAGACCACCGCCAGCAGGGTGGCCAGGGCGAGGATCGCCAGCAGCCGATGCAGCCGTGGGCCCAGGGGCCGGGTGCCGCCGACCTCCCAGAGCGGGCCCAGCCACCAGATCGCCGCGGCGGCGATCACCGCCAGCAGGCACCAGAGGGCGAAGGCGAGGCGCCCCAGGCCCTTGGCCTGGTTGCCGTGCATCTTCGCCTGCTTTGCTCCGGCCTCGGCCCGGGCCATGCCGGGCACGAAGCGACTCAGCCTGGATTTCACACTTGTCCACATGTGCCGTTAACCCTCGTCCCTGTCGATGTGCTTGGTGGTGCCATTGGTCATTGCAGTGCCTCCTCGAGCCGCGCCAGCAGCGCCGGCTCCCAGGCCTCCAGGCCGATCCCGGCGATGCTCTGCTGGACGGCCCGGTAGTGTTGGGTGGCCAGGGCGGCGAGCCCCGCCTCGTGGAACAGGTCGGCGCTGGCCAGGCGCCAATAGGCCGCATCCCGGGGCGAGTGCGCCGCCGCCAGGCCCTGGTCGAGGCCGGCCAGGGCCGCCGCCAGGTCGCCCTCGGCGAGGCGCTCGCGGGCCTCCTCGAGGCCGGCCTGCCAGGGGTCGCCCCCGGCGCCACCACCGGCCATGGCCGGCGTGGCCGCCGGCTGCAGCCAGCGCCGGGTGTCGTCGTCGACGAAGGGGCTGCCGTCGTTGAAGCGCAGCGCCTCCAGGCCCGGCAGGCGGGCCACGAAGCGTGCCGCCTCGTCGCGGATCGCCTCGGCGCAGCGCGGATGACCGAGGCGTTCCGCCAGGCCGGCGCTGAGGCGGTGCCCCTCCAGCCAGTAGGGGCTCAGCGCCAGGCTGGTCTCGATGCGCCGCCACAGGGCGGCGTCGCCGCCGCGGGCCAGGGCCTCCCGGTAGTCGGCCACCCGGTCCGCGGCGATGGGCGCCAGCTCGGTGCGGCCATCGTCGCGGGCGGCGGGCAGTGACTGGATCGGGCCCCAGGTGGCATGGCGGCGCAGCCGGTAGCCCAGGGCCTCGCCGGGGGCCTGGTCGTTGAGGAAATCGGCCATGGCCAGCAGGGCCTGGCGGTTGCCGCGCTCGTTGCCCGCCTCCAGGCGCGCCTCGGGGGCCGTGGGCGGCGGGGCCGCCGCGGCTGCCGCCGTCCCGCTGGTGTCGGGTGGCGTGGCCTCTGCGCCGTGATCGGCCGGCTGGCCGGGGGCCAGCCGCTCCAGCAGGCGTTGCAGCTCCTCCAGGGCGCCCAGCGGCAGCTCCCGGGCCGCGGCGGCACCGTGCAGGGTCGCCAGGGCGCTCAGCGCTTCGTCGTGCTGGGCGGCCTGGGTAAAGCGCAGGCCCCCGGCGAGCTTGACCGCCCGCTGGGTGAACTGGGCGAACAGCTTGGGGCGGGCCCGGGCGCCGCGGGGGCCGGCGTAGGGGGTGGCGTTCTCCCACCAGGCCGCCAGGCTGCCGGCCAGCAGCTCCAGCGAGAGGGTGAAGCGCCGCGGCGCGGCGTCGTGCTGCAGGCAGTGCAGCAGGTGGCCGAGCACCCGCAGGTCCTTGCCCGCCTCGCCGAGCAGGCGGACGGCCCGGGCCTCGGCGCCGGCCCAGTCCATCTCGCCGTGCTGCAGCGAGCCGATCTTCATCATCTCCTCGTCGAGCCAGGCGAAGTCGGCCCGCTCGTCCAGGGGCGGCGCCTCGGGGCCTGGCGCCAGGGGCGCCAGCAGGGGCTCGAGATGGCTACGGTCGGTGATTCGCATGCTCGGCTCCTTACCAGCGACAGGCATCGCGCAGGGGCTGGATCTGCTGGCGCAGGCCGCCCAGCTCGAAGCGCAGCCCGTCCAGGGCCTCCCGCTCGCTGGCCAGGCTCAGGGTCTCGCTATCCAGCAGCCAGCGCAGGGTATCGATGGCGGGCAGGCCGCGACCGCCGCTGACCACATGGCCGCCGTCGCGAATGCGCCAGGTCTGGGCCAGGTCGCCGCGGGCGCCCCGCAGGCGCAGCTCCGCCCGCGGCGCGTCGAGGGCCTCGGGCAGGTGCAGCTGGAAGCGGGTGATCGACTCCTGGCAACTGATCACCAGCACCGGACGCGGCGGGACGCTGCCCAGGGCCGGCACGGTCAGCAGTACCTCGTCGCCATCGACGCCGGCGAGCAGGCCGAAGGCGTCGTCGGTGCGGCGTGCCTCCTGGTCGAGCACCGCCTGCCACAGCGCCGGCGGCGCGTCGGCGGCGGGGGCCGGGGCGTCCCGGAAGAGGGCGTCATAGCAGTGCAGGCGCTCGAGCCGGGAGTCGAGGACGGCGCAGTGCCGGGCCTCGGCCAGGCGCGTGGCATCGTCGGCCTGGGCCGGCGACGGGGTCAGCCAGGCCAGGGGCAGGGCCAGCAGCAGGGGGAAAATCGGCAGCCTCATGGGGTATCCAGCTCCAGCCGTTGGCATTTATGGGCCAGGGTGCGCTTGGGCAGCCCCAGGCTCTCGGCGGCCCGGGCGCGATTGCCGTCGAAGCGGGCCAGCCGCTGGCGGATCAGGGTGGCCTCGAAGTGGCGTACCGCCTGGCGCAGGTCGTCGATGGCGTAGAGGTCCGGCTCGCCGGCCGACGCGCGGGAGGCCGGGGCTAGGGCGCCGGCATCGATGCCGGGCAGCGCCGAGGGCCCGATATCCGCGCCGGGGTGGGTCATGGCGCAGGCGTAGTCGATCAGGTTCTTGAGCTCGCGCACGTTGCCGGGGTAGTCCCGCTCGCGCAGCAGGCGCAGGGCCGCGGAGGTGATGCCCATCTCGTGGCGCCCCTCCCGGGCGCAGAAGTCGGCGATAAAGGCCTCCACCAGCAGGGGGATGTCCTCGCGGCGCGCCGCCAGCGGCGGCAGCGCCAGGGGGAACTGGCCGAGCCGGTAGTAGAGGTCGGCGCGGAAGCCGCGGTCGCGAATGCGCTCGCGCAGCGGCTGGTGGGTGGCGGCGACCAGTCGCAGGTCGGCCTGGCGCTCCTCGCCGGCGCCTAGGGGACGGTAGCGGCCGCTCTCCAGGACCCGCAGCAGCTTGGCCTGGAGCGGCAGCGGCATGTCGCCGATCTCGTCAAGGAAGAGGGTGCCGCCGTCGGCCTGGCCGATCAGCCCGTCCCGGGCCTGGTCGGCGCCGGAGAAGGCCCCCCTGGTGTGGCCGAACAGCTCCGCCTCGAGCAGCGACTCGGGAATGGCGGCGCAGTTGATGGCCAGGAAGGGGCCGTCGCGACGGGCCGAGAGGCGGTGGATCGCCCGCGCCACCCGGTCCTTGCCGGTGCCGGTCTCGCCCTGCAGCAGCACCGCCAGGTTGGTCTCGGCGGCGCGCACCACCTGGTCGCGCAGCGCCTGGCTGGCCGCGGAGACTCCCAGCAGGTCCTCGCCGAGGCGCTCGGCCAGGGCGCGGCGCCGGGCGCCATCGCTGAGCTGGGTCAGGGAGTCGCGCAGCCGCGCCTGGCGGTCGCGCTCGTCCCGGTGGCGCGCCAGGCGCGCCCAGAGCCGGCACAGCAGGGCCTCGAAGGCGGCGAAGCCGGGGTCGGCGAGCAGTGCCTCGAGGCGCTCGGGGGCATCCGCCAGGGCCAGGGCACCCAGCCACTCGCGCCGGCCGTCCTGGGCGCGCAGGGGGCGCACCTCCAGGTGCAGCTCATGGGAGAGCCCGGCCACCTGGGCCTGGAAATCCGGGTGGTCGAGGCGCGAGCGGGCCTCGCCCAGGGCCAGGCGCAGCGGTTCGCCGCGGCGGATGGCATGGGCATAGGGGTGGCGGAAGTCGTCGCAGGCCAGGCGGAAGTCGGCGTCATCGGAGGCCAGCCGGCGGCCGTTCTCCGCCAGGTAGAGGCAGTCGACCCAGGCCGTGGGCTGGCAGTGGCCGAGCACCTCCCGGGCCCGACGGCGCAGGGCCGGCGGGGCCTCGCTCTCCACCAGGGCCAGCGCCAGGGCCATGCCATCCAGACGCACGATATCGCGCTCCCGACCCGCCATGGCTCAGGCCACCTCCGCGGTGAAGTCGCCGTCGCCATCGACGCCCAGCACCACCCGGGAGACCGGCTCCTGGCGGGCCAGGCGCTCGAGCAGGGCGCGGGAGAGCGGCGGCAGCAGCTCGCCGTCGATCACCGACTCCAGCATGCGCGCGCCGTTCTCGCTGCGGGTGGCCCGGGCACGGATCGCCGCCGCCAGGGCCTCGTCCAGCACCACCTCGGCCCGGCGATGGCGGGCGCCGAGGCGCTCGGCCAGGCTCGCCAGCTTGGCGTCGACGATGGCGTCGAGGGTGGCGTCGTCCAGGGGGCGGTAGGGCACCACCTCCATGCGCGCCAGCAGGGCCGGGCGGAAGAAGTCCGCGAGCACCGGGTAGAGCGCCTCGTCCAGGGCCTCGGGGTCGTCGGCATGGGCGACGATGGCCTCATAGCCGAGGTTGGAGGTGAGGAAGAAGAGCACGTTCTTGCAGTCGATCAGGCGCCCCTCGCCATCGGCCAGCTCGCCCTTGTCGAAGGCCTGGTAGAAGAGGTTGAGCACGTCGGGGTGGGCCTTCTCCACCTCGTCGAGCAGCACCACCGAGTAGGGGCGCTGGCGGATCGCCTCGGTGAGCAGGCCGCCCTCGCCGAAGCCCACGTAGCCGGGGGGCGAGCCGATCAGCCGCGAGACGGTGTGCTTCTCCTGGTACTCGGACATGTTGATGGTGGTGAGGAACTGGCGGCCGCCGTAGAGCTGCTCGGCGATCTGCACCACCGTCTCGGTCTTGCCGACGCCGCTGGGGCCCACCAGCAGGAAGGCGCCCAGGGGGCGGCCGGGACGGCGCAGGTCGGCGCGGGCGGTGAGCAGGTGGCGATGGATGCGCTCGATGGCCGGCGCCTGGCCCTGCACCTCGCGCCCCAGGTGCTCGGGCAGCTCGGTGAGCCGGCTCAGGGCGTCGCGGGTCATGCGCTCCACCGGGACGCCGGTCCAGTCGCCGATGACCTGGGCGATCTGGGCTTCCTCGACGCTGGCGTTGACCAGGGCGAACTCCCGCTGCAGGGCCTCCAGGTCGGCCTCGCGGTCGGCCAGCTCGGCGCGGGCCGCCGCGCGCTCCGCCTCCGGGATGGCGTCCTCGAGCAGGCGGCGGTGCAGGACGAGGATGGCGTCGACCCCCTGGCGCTGCGCCTCCCAGGCGGCCTCCAGGCTGGCCAGCTCGTCGTCGAGGCGGACCAGTCGGGTGATCAGCTCGTCGACCAGGGCGGCGTCCGGGGTGCGTCCCAGCAGCCGCTCGCGGTCGAGCTGGTCGCGTTCGCGCAGCGCCGCCAGGTGCTCGCTCTTGAGGTGGCTGAGGCGCCGCGGCGGGGTGTCCAGGGCCTGGGCCAGGCGGGTGCAGGCGGTATCCAGGACGTCGATGGCCTTGTCGGGCAACTGGCGGCCGGCCAGGTAACGGGCCGAGAGCTCGGCGGCGGCGCGCAGGCCGCTGTCGCCGATCAGCACGCCGTGGGCGGCCTCGTAGGTGTCGCGCAGGCCGCGCAGGATCACCAGCGCCTGGGCGGTGCTGGGCTCGGCCAGGCTGACCGGCTGGAAGCGCCGCGACAGGGCGGGATCCTTCTCGAAGTACTTCTTGTATTCGCGCCAGGTGGTGGCGGCGATGGTGCGCAGCTCGCCCCGGGCCAGGGCCGGCTTGAGCAGGTTGGCGGCGTCGCTGCCGCCCTCGGCGTTGCCGGCGCCGATCAGGGTATGGGCCTCGTCGATAAACAGCAGGATGGGTCGCGGCGCGGCCTTGACCTCCTCGATCACCGCCTTGAGGCGCTTCTCGAACTCGCCCTTGACCGCGGCGCCGGCCTGCAGGGCGCCGATATCCAGGGCCAGCAGCTCGACCCCGGCCAGGGCGCTGGGCACCCGGCCCTCGACGATGCGCGCGGCCAGGCCCTCCACCACGGCGCTCTTGCCGACCCCGGCGTCGCCGATGACGATGGGGTTGTTCTTGCGCCGGCGGCCGAGGATATCGAGCATCTGGTCGATCTCGGGGTCGCGGCCCAGCACCGGGTCGAGCTCGCCGCGCCGCGCCTGCTCGGTGAGCGAGCTGGCGAAGCGCGCCAGGGCGCTGTCGGCCTCGCCGCCTTGGGCGGCGCGGCGCGGGGTGGCCGCCGCCTCGGGGTGCGGCGCCTCGGCGGAGTCGGCGGTGAGGCGGTCGAAGTCGCGGCGCAGCGCCTCGCGGTTGATCCCGGCCAGCAGGGCGACGCCGCCGGGGCCCAGGTAGCGGGGGGCGTTGTGCAGCAGGGCGGTGAAGATCAGGCCGCTGCGCAGGGCGTCGTGACGGAACTCGGTGGTGGCCAGCAGCCAGGCGTCCTGGAGCAGCTCCACCAGCAACGGCGAGAAGCTCGGCGTGGTGACCTGCAGGTCCTGGACCGGGCGCCCCTCCTCGGCGAGGCGGGCGCGCAACTGGGCGGCGTCGATCGCCTCGGCCTCGAGCAGGCAGCGCAGGTCGCACAGCGGCTGATCGATCAGCGCCTGCAGCAGGTGCCCGGCGGTGACCTCCGGGGCCTGCTGTTCGGCGCACAGCGCGGCGGCCTGTTCGAGGCCCTGGCGGGCGATGGCGTTGAGGCGGCCGATAAGGGCCGGAAGCTCTACCCTGAGCATGCTATCTCCTATCGAAAGATCTGATCGAGCAGGCCGGTGACCTGGAGGGCCTGCTGGTCCAGCGACCAGGCCAGGCCCGCATAGGTGGCCACCATGGCGCCGGCGAAGAGGGTGAAGAGGGCCCAGACCGGCAGGCCCTGGCCGTGGCGTCGGCCGCCGCTCATGACGTTGTCGAGGGGCCGGGTCAGTTCGTCCTCGGGGGGCGTCTCCAGGGAGGCCAGCAGGTCGCCGAGGGCGCGCACCACCTGCTCGTATTCGTCGCGGGCCTGGGACATCACCCGGTAGCGGCCCTCGAAGCCGAGGCACAGGCAGAGGTAGATAAAGGCCAGGATGTCCCGGTAGCGGCGCGGCTCCTGCTGCAGGCGGGCGAGGATCGAGAAGACCTTCTCGCCGCCCCAGGTCTCGTTGTGGAAGCGGGTCAGCAGGGAGTGCTCGGCCCAGACGCTCTGGCGTCCCCAGGGGGTGCCCATCACCGCCTCGTCGATAAAGGAGCAGAGCACGTAGCGGTAGGCCAGCAGGGTGGGACGGTCGTAGCCCTGCTCGGTGAGTTCGATCTCGATGGCGGCGATCTCGTCCACCACCTGGCGGTAGAGGCGCTCGATATCGTCCAGGGCCTCCAGCTGGCGTACCCGCAGCACCATGCCCAGCAGGCCGCTGGCGGCATCCACCAGGGGGTTGAGGTTGTAGCCGCGCAGCCGGAACCAGAACGCCTCGTCGGCGTCCAGGTGCTCGGCATGGCTATGGATCAGGTGCTCGAGGCCGCGGTCGTCGATGCGATCCTCGTGGCGGCCGATCTCCGAAAACTCCGCGTCCTCGATGCCGTCGCGACGGCGCACTAGCTCGTTCATGGCTTAGCTCCTGATCGCCCAGAATTGCAGTTCCAGCCCCGGGAAGTCGCCGGCCACATGGAAGGCGAAGCCGCTGGCGCCCTCCAGCATGCTCCAGGCCTGGCCACTGCGGTCGAGGCGGAAGTAGCTGTAGCCGGCGTGGTAGGGTAGCTCGCGGGGGGCCACCGGCAGCGGCTCCAGGGGAATCCCCGGCAGCTGCAGGCTGATGAGGTCGCGGATGCGCTCGACGCTGGCCACCTTGGTCTGTTGCAGGAACAGCTTGCGCAGCCGCTCGTGGGGCAGGTCGGCGCGCACCGCGAGGATAAAGTCGGCGCTCTCGATCAGGCCGGGGTCGGCCAGCGGGGCCACCAGCAGGCCGTAGCGGCGGGCCTGCAACTGGATGGCCATGGCGCGTGGCTCCAGCACCGTGGAGAGGGACTGGCGCAGGCTCTGCATCAGCGGCCGGAAGGCGCGCTCCGGATGGTCATGGTCGTAGGCCGGGAACTCCGGCGGCAGCCGCGACTCGTCGGTGAAGGTGACCAGCTCGCTGGCGGTCTCCAGCATCTCGGCGTAGAGGCGCTCCGGGTGCAGCCGGCCGAGGCGCGCCAGGTGGGCGAAGCGCGGCTGGGCGCGGTTGAGCTGCTGCAGCAGCATGAAGTCGGCCACGTCCGCCACGCCGCTCTGCTGGGGCGAGGCCAGGCGCTGGGCGATATTGCGGGCGCGCTCGCGCATCAGCCCGGCCATCTCGCCGAGGAAGCGCCCCAGCCGGGGGGCCGCCTGGACATTGAGCAGGGTGGGCAGGAACTGCTCGTCCAGCACCAGGCTGCCGTCGGGACGGCGCTCGTGGATGCGCGCCACCGCCAGGCAGGCGTAGGCGCTGCGATCCTCGTTCTCCAGCAGCAGCCGGGGCGCCACCCGGGCCAGCTCCAGGTCGACGGTGTCGCCCTCCCGGGAGTGCAGGTCGCGCACCCCGCGGGGCTCCAGGCGATAACGCGCCGGCAGGTCGTCGCCGGGCCAGTGCACCTCGGCCACCGCATCGGTGGCCAGCGGCAGGCCCAGGTAGACCACCTGGTTGGCGATGGCGGCGTCGTCGATCTCCAGGGGATGGGGCTCGATATCGTCGTCGGGCAGGCGGAAGGCGGTGCCGTCCGGCATCACCCCGCTGGCACGACTCAGGGCGATGCGCCCGAAGCTCAGGTATTCGGCGTTGAGCTCCAGGGAGAGGAAGCCGTAGGGGTACTGGCCGATGCCCTCGAGGCGGGCATCGATCAGTCCCTCCAGGCTACGCTGCTGCTGCTGGAAATGCTGGGGCTTGATAAACAGCCCCTCGCTCCATACCACGCGGTTGCGACTGGCCATCAGCCTTCCTTCCTCAGTTCGGCCTCGTGGGCGCGCAGGTGGACCAGCAGGTGGTGGTGCTCGCCGCGGGAGCGCACCCGCACCACCTTCTTCCATTCCGCCTCCTCGGAGTCGCCATAGAAGGCGATGATGCCCAGGTAGCGGGTCTCGGGATCCACCTCGAAGGGCTCATAGAACTTCCACTGGCCGGGCAGCAGGGTGAAGTCGTCGTGGCTCAGGTAGTTGGTGCCCAGGGCGCCCTCCAGGTCGTCGCGCAGCTGATCGAGGTCCGCGGCCATCAGCATGGAGTCGTCCTTGAGCTGGAGGACCTGGAAGCGCAGCGGCGTGCCCTCGCCCTCGCGGTTGGGGTTGACGTCGGGCTCGGCGACCATCGCCAGGTCGATGCGGGTCGGGCGATCCTCGGGGTAGCCCACCGGGATCGCGGGGTCGCGCATCACCTGCCAGGTCTTGCCGGCGGCTTCCCGGGTCGAGGCGCAGCCGCCGAGCAGGCCGGCGATCAGCAGCAGGGCGAGGCCGGAGACGAGCAGTCGCTTCATGTGTCCTCCCGCTGCTGGCGGCGCACCGAGTGGTCATAGGCCTGCTCGAAGACTTCCCAGAACAACTTCTGGAAGCCCCGCTGGCGCCCGGAGTTGAGCTCCCGGTAGTAGTGGCGATACATCTCCCAGGCCCAGCCGCCCTCGTCCTCGAGGCGGTTGCCGGCGCCGCGGTAGGCATGGAAGCGGCGCAGCAGCGCCTCGGGGGCGAAGGCATCGAGGATGGCGCCGAGGGCCTGCTCGATGGCCTCCTCCACGGCCTGCTGGTGCTGCCCCTGGTGGGCCAGGCACTCGGCCACGGCGGCCGGCGGCGAGAGGTGCACCGGGCTGCGGTCGGCGGCGAACAGGGTGGTGAGGGTCTCCGGGTAGGGCTGGCCCAGCCGCAAGGGGTTGTCCTCGATGGGTTGCAGGCGGCGGTCGCGCAGCGGGTAGCGGCTGTCGTCCTGGGCACGCTGCAGGGCCATCAGCCCCTCGAGGGCGGCGCGCAGGGTCTGGCCGGCCTCGGCCAGGAAGGCCTGTTGCTCCTCGCTGTCGCGCAGCGGCAGCTCCGCGCCCAGGCCGCGCAGCAGGGGGTCGGCGCCCACATGGCCGGTGGTGCCGGCCTGGGGCTTGTGCCAGCGATCCTCGAGCTGCTCGCCCACCGAGCGCTCCAGGTCATTCAGTAGCCGTTCATCCATGATCAGGTCCTCGTTGGTGCGAATCGTCGGCATGTCCACGGCCGTGACGTGCCGTGGTGGGGGGCTGTAACTGCGACTCCCGGGCGTGGCCAGGAGGTCATCATCGGTGGCCAGGGCCTCGGCGGCCTCGGGTTCGGTGAGGGCCAGCATGGGGTCCTGCTGGCCCGCGCCGGGGCTGACACCGCCCAGGGCCGCCAGGGGATCCTCCTGATCGGGGCCCCGGCTCGCCTGGGCGCCCAGCGGGGCCAGGGTCGCCGGCAGGCCGCCCTCCTCCAGCGCCTCGGGCTCCTCGTCGATCAGTTGGGTCAGCGGCTGGCTGCCCGGGGTGCCCTGCTGGCGGTCGCCCAGGTGCACCCGCAGGCAGTAGTCGCCGAGGCGCAGCTCGTCGCCGTCGCGCAGGGCGGCGCGTCGGCTGCGTCCCAGGGGCAGGGTGGCCTGATTGACGAAGGTGTGACCGCTGCGGTCGATCAGGCAGAAGCGGCCATCGATGCGGCGAATCTCGGAATGATTGGGGCGAATGCGCCCGGCATGATCCTGCAGCAGCCAGTCGTCGCCGCCGCTGCCGAGGGTGCCACCGGCAGCGCCGAACACATGGCTGCTGGTGGAACGCCCCTCCAGGCGCTCGCTGTTGGTGACCACCAGGGTGATGGCATCGTGATGGGGGGAGGCGTGCATGGGCATTACCCTGTCATCTGGATACGGACCCGGCGGCGCCGACTGGCGCCCTGGGCATCGGGGTTGACGAAGGTGGTCCAGCCGAGCTGGCTGCTGCCGGCCTCGCCGAGGCGCATGGGCAGCACGGCGCTCTCCAGCAGCTCGAGCTCCAGGTCGTAGGCCAGGGGCTCGCGCAGCACGAAGGCCATCAGGGTCTTGAGGGCGGCATGCTCGCGGCCATCGGGCAGGAAATCGCGGAAGCGCGCCAGGCTGAGGCCGCGCAGGCAGAGGGCGAACTTGCCCCCCACGTCGGCGACCCGCTCGCCGGCGATCATGTCCTGGCCCAGGGACATGTTGCCGAGCCCGGTGCGGCTGCGCTGGTCCTCGGGAATCTCCACCCAGCGCCGCACCCATTGCTCGATATGCACCTCGTCCAGGTCGAAGCAGTGGGAGACGATGCTGCCGACCACCTCCGGCGAGCGGGAGCGCCCGGCCAGCAGGCCGGCGTAGGCCAGCATCTTGCTCCAGTTGATGGGGGTCTCGCCGCGCAGGTCGTCGTCGGCCAGGCCCACCAGGGCGAAGATCGCCGCCGAGAAGCCATCGCTGGCGTTGTCCTGGTAGCGGGCGTAGTGGCGATACTTGCGCCAGGCCCGATGCATCAGGGTCAGCAGGCGGTGGTTGAAGAAGTCGAGGAAGTCGCCGGCGGTGCCTTCGCGGTGGGCGCGGCCGTGGGCCAGGGCCTCCAGGTAGTAGCCGGGCAGCGGCGACTGGGCGCCCTGCAGGCCGAAGAAGCTGACCTCCAGGGCGTAGCCGTCGCTGGGCCGCGGCGCCAGTTCGATCACGTCGCTGCCGGGGAAGCCCAGGGAGGCCGAGGCGTGGAAGCGCACCCGCTCGCGTCCCGGGGCCTCCTGGGTCGCCTCGAGGTCATCCCCGTGGTAGCGGTGCAGGAGTTCGACGAGCTGGAAGAAGTCGTAGCGCCGGGCCCCGTCGAGCAGGGGCCGGAGCGCTACATCAGGGGCTGCTGGCCCGGCCGCAAGGTCCATGCGTAGCGCTCTCGATTGTGACGGTTGATGACATGCAACTCGTGGAAGGAGTTGATGCTGGCGTACAGGGAGAAGAAGTGCGACAGCACGCTGCCGAACAGGTAGAGGCTGCCCTCGTCGCCGAAGGCCGACTGCTCCAGGGTCATGGTCGAGCGCAGGCCGCGCACCGGCAGGCCGCGCTCCAGGCGGTCGATGGGCCGGGTCTCGATGGCGGCGATGCCGGCCAGGCGCTGCCGGGAGACCCGCTCCGCCTGGCGGTCGACCAGGGCGCGGAAGTCGTAGGCGCGCAGCACCGAGCAGAGGGCGTCGCGCTCCAGCAGCGACAGGTAGTTGAGCGACAGGTTGGAGATCAGCGTCCACAGCAGGCTGCCGTCCAGGGTCGGGCGCAGCGTCGGCGTCGGCCGGGTCAGGTTGCGGAAGTCGGCATAAGCCGGGCTCGACTCGGTGGGGACGCAGATATCGCCCACGGTGAGCCGCTCCGGCAGGGCCCGGTTGCTGCAGGTGAGGCGCAGCGACAAGGTTTCGCGCAGCCCCAGGCAGGCCCGTTCGTCGCCGCGCACGAAGGCGATGTCATGGTCGAAGCCGTCGCCGCGCAGGCTGTCGCGGACCCGCACCCGATAGTAGAGGGACTCCCGCTGGCGGTCGCGCTCGATCTGGTGCTGGAAGCTCTCGAAGGGCACATAGTCGCGGGGCTTGCCGCGGATCTTGCCGGAGGCGCTCTCCAGCCAGCCCTGTACCGCATCGACGCTGAACACCTCGTAATGATCCGGGTGGCGGCTGCTGGGGTGGATGCGGTACTCGCTGCGCTCGCCGCTCAGGTCGATGGGGTCGGCGTCGTGGGTGAAGAGGTTGATGGCCGGGGTGCAGTAGAGCGCCAGGTGCTCGTCGTGCACCTTGGCATCCGCCGGCAGGGTCCGCGAGAAGACGAAGCGCAGGGTCAGGCGCCGGGCCTGGCGCGGCGGCAGCCGGCGCCCCAGGGCCTCGAGCTCCACGAACTGGAAGGCCTCGGGGAAGCACAGGTACTCCTGCAGGATGCGATAGCCCTGATGGACATTGCGCGGGTAGGGCAGCAGGGCGTGCTCGCGCTCGAAGCCCACCGGCTTGAGGGTGCCGGCCGGCAGGCGCTGGGTGTCGCCATCCACCTCCAGCTCGATACGCGCCAGGTAGTGGTTGAGCCACAGGTAGAGGGTGCGGGCGGTATAGCCGTCGCCGCCCAGGTGCAGGCGCAGCGCCTCGATACCCAGCTCGTCCAGGGGCTGGTCGCTGTGCACGTCCATGGCCAGCTCGACGATGGAGGCCTCCCGGGAGTGCTGGGCGGTGACCCCGGCATGCGCCAGGGGGTAGAGCGCCACCTCGTGGCAGGTGTGGAAGCGGCAGGGGGTGCCGTCCACCGGCTGGCTGGCCAGGGCGGTGCCCGCGGCGATGCGCTGGCTGGCGCTCAGCGCATGCCAGATCGGCTGGAACTGCACCAGGGTCATGCTGGGCACCGGACGCAGGTAGTTGGGCCACAGCATGTTGATCAGCGAATGGGTCAGCTCCGGGAACTCGTCTTCCACCTTCTCGCGCATGCGCCCGGTGAGGAAGGCGAAGCCCTCGAGCAGACGCTCCACGTCCGGGTCGGTGCTGCGCTCGGAGAGGAAGCGGCTCAGGCCGGGGTTGGCTTCGGCGAAGTCCCGCCCCTGGCGTTTCAGGAAATTGAGCTCATCCCGGTAATAGCGATTGAGCATACGGACCTCGCCGCGGTGGTGGTCAGTTCAGGCACTGGTAGCGCTTGTCGTTGAGCAGCAGGTCGATGGTGGCCTCCGCCTGGTCGGCGCCGAGGTCCAGGGTGGCGTGCACCTGGAAACGCAGCTGCAGCGGCGCGCCGCTATTGGGCAGCGATTCCACCTCGGCACGGCGAATGCGCGGCTCGAAGCGCTCGATGCACTGACGGATGGCGCGCTGGACGTTGAGCTCCAGGTCCAGCACGCCGATGGTGGCATCGTTGAAATCGAGCAGGCCCAGCTCCGGGGCGGATTCGCTGTGCCCCGGATGGCTGTTGAGCAGGTCGACCAGGTGGCGCTTGACCGACTCCACCGTCTCGAGGGTGGGGTCGGCACTCGGCGCGTCATGGGGCGCCGTCAGGCGCTCGAAGAGCCGTCCGCGGGACCGGCCATCACGATGATGCGTCATGGCTCGGGGGCCCTCACTCCTTGTCGAGGCGACCCACCAGCGACAGCTCGAAGTTGGCGCCCATGTACTTGAAGTGCGGACGCACCGCCATGGAGACCTGGTACCAGCCCGGATCGCCTTCCACGTCGGAGACCTGGATGGAGGCGGCGCGCAGCGGCCGACGGCTGCGCACGTCGGCGGGCGGATTCTCCTGGTCGGCCACGTACTGGCGGATCCAGGCGTTGAGCTCCCGCTCCAGGTCCTGACGCTCCTTCCAGGCCCCGATCTGCTCACGCTGCAGCACCTTGATGTAGTGGGCGAGGCGATTGACGATAAACATGTAGGGCAGCTGGGTGCCGAGCTTGAAGTTGGTCTCGGCGGCCTTGCCCTCGGGGGTGTTGGGGAAGGTCTTGGGCTTCTGCACCGAGTTGGCGGAGAAGAAGGCGGCGTTGTCGCTGCCCTTGCGCATGGTCAGCGAGATGAAGCCCTCTTCGGCCATCTCGAACTCGCGGCGGTCGGTGACCAGCACCTCGGTGGGAATCTTGGCCTGCAGCTGCCCCATGGCCTCATAGGTGTGCACCGGCAGGTTCTCCACGGCGCCGCCGCTCTGGGGGCCGATGATGTTCGGGCACCAGCGGTACTTGGCGAAGCTGTCGTTGAGGCGCTCGGCCAGCAGATAGGCGGTATTGCCCCATAGATAGTGCTCGTGGCTCTCGCTCACCGTTTCCCGGTAGTTGAAACTCTTGACCGGGTTCTCCACCGGGTCGTAGGGCATGCGCAGCAGGAAGCGCGGCGCGGTCAGGCCCAGGTAGCGGGCGTCCTCGGACTCCCGCAGGCTGCGCCAGCGGGCGTACTTGGGCCCCTCGAAGATCGCCTTGAAGTCCTTGATATTGGGCAGCTCCTCGAAGCTGTCGATACCGAAGAAGCCGGGCGCCACCGAGGACAGGAAGGGGGCGTGGGCCATGGCGCCGACGGCGGCGGTGTACTGCAGCAGCTTGATGTCCGGAGTCGAGGGCGAGAAGTCGTAGTTGCCCACCATGGCGGCCACCGGTTCGCCACCGAACTGGCCATACTCCGCTGCATAGACGTGCTGGTAGAGGCCGCTCTGGCTGAGTTCCGGGGCGAACTCGAAGTCCTCCAGCAGCTCCTCCTTGGTGGCATGCAGGACGTCGAGCTTGATGTTCTCGCGGAAGTCGGTGCGATCCACCAGCAGCTTCAGGCCGCGCCAGGCGGATTCCAGGTGCTGGAAGGACGGGTCGTGGAGGACCTCGTCGACCTGTTGGCCGATCTTGCGGTCCAGCTCGACGATCATGCGGTCGACCACCGCCTTGTTGACCTGGGGAGTGCCGTCGTCGCTGCGCAGGAGTTCGCCGATAAAGGCGGCGACGCCCTGTTTGGCGATATCGTAGCCGTCGTCGGCGGGGGCCATGCGGGTCTGGGCCATCACCTGATCGAGGAGGCTCTCCTCGGTCCGGGTCTCGGTCGCCTGTTGCTGCTGTTGTGCCGTGTCGGTCATGAGCGTGCCTCGGTTCCGTTGCCGTGCGATGGGTTAGGCGTTGTCGCCGCGGGTATCGAGCAGGTCCAGCTCGGCCAGCAGCTGTTGACGCGCTTCGTTGCTCTCCAGCAGGCGCTGCAGGCGTTCGCGGAAGGCGGGGACATTGCCCAGCGGGCCCTTGAGGGCCACCAGGGCCTCGCGCAGCTCCACCAGCTTGCGCAGCTCGGGGACCTGGCGGGCGACGCTATCGGGGGCGAAGTCCGCCAGGGACTGGAAGGCCAGCTCCACCGGCAGGTCGGTGGGCTCGTCGCTCTCCTCGAGGCGGTTGGGCACGCTGGTCTGCAGCGACAGGCCGGCCTCGCGCATCACCGACTGAAAGTTGTTCTTGTCCACCGAGACGGTGCTGCGTTCCTCGATGGGCGCCTCTTCCGGGCCCCCCTTGAAGTCGCCGACGATCAGCAGCTTCTGGGGCAGCTCGGTCTCGGCCTGTTGATCGCCGGTGGCCGGCACATACTTGATGTTGATCCGTTCCTTCGGTGCGACGGTGCCTTCTTTGGCCATGATCAAACTCCCTGACGAACCTAGTGCGTCTATCCGTGATTTATGTTTTCAGAAACTACCGGGTGGCTCGGAATGGAGACAGAGCCAACTAAGAGGCCGGCGGCAGAGGCTCGCCGAGGGCGGCGCCGTCCGGACCTTTAATGGGGTGGAATCGTTCTCAGGTGCGCGATGATAGCAATATTGTCCGCGTCTTGCAGGAGGGGAAAGTGGGGCGGGCGAGGACGGTTTCAAATGGTAAAAATTGATATTGTTAGCCGTAGTTCATTGAATTTTATCTGTTATTTGTCGGTTGTCTCGGGGGGTGGTGGAGTGGGAGATGAGGGAGTGGTCGATCGGCTACCGAAAATGTAGCAAATCTCTTACAAGATAACCCTTATGATCCTGCCCGGGTGATTTTTTGTATCTTCTTCTCAGGAGGGTGTCGCTGATTGTTGGGCAAGTTATTGCCTGACTCGGGCAATAACTTGCCCGGCTTTTTGGGCTGTTCTTCTTTCGGGTGTCTCATTATTACTTTTTTACTATTTTGCGTTTCTAATGTTGTCGTGGCGTCGCCATCCTCAGTTTGGCTGAAAGGGCGCCCAAAGCGACCCATGGCGCTACCCACGGCGTGCCGTGGGTAGCGCCAGGTGGTACGAGAAGGGGTTAGTGGGCCGCCTGGCGACCCAACGACAGGGGGTTGCCGTTGGCGTCCACATGCATGGGCGGCTGATAGCGTTTCAGGCGCAACCAGGCCTGGGCCATGGCCTCGCTGTTGCCGGATAGCAGATGCAGGTTGGCCGGCTCCCGGACCCTGTCGGCCATGCCGCCGTACTGACTCGTTGGTGCCTGGTTGAGCTCCAGGGCCAGTTCGCTGGCGCGGTCGGCCTGGGCCATCAGGGGCAGGGCCACCAGGGGCAGGGCGATCAGCAGAAGACGTGTTTTCATGACGAGTCCCTCCATAAGGCTAGGAGCACAGAGGGCGTCGCGATGGCCGAGAGGCGCATCTCCGACGCTTGTGTCTTAGCCGGCCATGGAGGGAAAACCTTACGACTTGCGTTCGATATCCACGTCGCTGGCCTGGGTGAAGTCGCCCAGGGCCATCATATGGCCGAGCTTGCCGGCCTTGGTGGAGAGGTAGTGCTCGTTATGGGGGTTGAGGCCGGTGGTCAGGGGCACTCGCTCGGCGACCTTGACCCCGGCCCGGGTCAGGGCATCGACCTTGCGGGGATTGTTGGTCATCAGGCGCAGGCCGGTGATGCCCAGGTGCTCGAGCATGGGCACGCAGAGGTCGTAGCGGCGCATATCGGCACCGAAGCCGAGGCGCTCGTTGGCCTCCACGGTGTCGGCGCCCTGATCCTGGAGATGGTAGGCGCGGATCTTGTTGAGCAGGCCGATGCCGCGGCCCTCCTGGCGCAGGTAGAGCAGCACGCCGCGGCCCTCGCTGGCGATGCGCTTGAGGGCCTCCTGGAGCTGGTAGCCGCAGTCGCAACGCATGGAGAAGAGCGCATCGCCGGTCAGGCACTCGGAGTGCACCCGGCCCAGTACGGGCTCGCCGTCGCTGATCTCGCCCAGGGTCAGGGCGATATGGTCCTTGCCGGTGGCCTCGTCCTCGAAGCCATGCATGGTAAAGGTCGCCCAGGGGGTGGGCAGCCGGGAGGCGGCGATGAATCGAATCGTCACGGGTTACCTCGTCGTACGGGCGGCGCTCGGGCGCCTGGCCAATCGGGCCATTCTAGCAGGATCGAGGCCGTGGCTCACGGTCTCGACGACAAGGGAGGAGAGAAAGGCGCGTCGCTCCGGCCTACCCCCGGGCTCCCTGGTTATTGCAGTCGACCTCTGAACCCGGCGCGACACCCGGGTGGCTTCGGGTACAATGCGGACAAATCTTGTCGAGAGTGAGCCCCCATGGAACTCAAGAACGATCGCTTCCTGCGCGCCCTGGCCCGTCAGCCGGTGGACCGCACCCCGGTATGGATGATGCGCCAGGCCGGCCGCTATCTGCCGGAGTATCGCGCCTCCCGGGCCGACGCCGGCAGCTTTATGGACCTGTGCCGCAACCACGACCTGGCCTGCGAGGTGACCCTGCAGCCCCTGGAGCGCTATCCGCTGGATGCCGCCATCCTCTTCTCGGATATCCTCACCATCCCCGATGCCATGGGCCTGGGACTCTACTTCGAGACCGGCGAGGGACCGAAATTCCGCAAGCCGGTGCGTACCCCGGAAGCCGTGGCGGCGCTGAGCGTGCCGGACGCCGAACGCGACCTGGGCTATGTGATGAAGGCGGTCTCCACCATTCGTTCGGCCCTCGATGGCCGGGTGCCGCTGATCGGCTTCTCCGGCAGCCCCTGGACGCTGGCCACCTATATGGTGGAGGGCGCCTCCAGCAAGGACTTCCGGCATGTGAAGACCATGCTCTATGACACGCCGGACACCATGCACCAGCTGCTGGACACCCTGGCCCAGGCGGTCACCGACTACCTCAATGCGCAGATTCGCGCCGGTGCCCAGGCGGTGCAGATCTTCGATACCTGGGGCGGGGTGCTCTCCACCCCGGCCTATCTGGAGTTTTCGCTGCGCTACATGGAGCAGATCGTCGCCGGCCTCGAGCGTAGCCAGGACGGCCGCAAGGTACCGGTGATCCTGTTCACCAAGAATGGCGGCCAGTGGCTGGAGCATATCGCCGGCACCGGCTGCGATGCCCTGGGGCTGGACTGGACCACCGAACTGGCCGATGCCCGGGCCCGGGTGGGCCACAAGGTGGCGCTGCAGGGCAACCTGGACCCCAATGTGCTGTTCGCCAAGCCCTCGGCGATTCGCGCCGAGGTGGCGCGGATCCTCGATAGCTACGGCACGGGCCCCGGCCATGTCTTCAACCTGGGCCACGGCATCAGCCAGTTCACCGACCCGCAGCATGTCACGGCCTTTATGGACGCCCTGCATGAGCTGAGCCCCGCCTATCATGCCCAGATCGAGCATGACTGAGTGGCTGTGCCGCTGGCATCATCGCCGCCGCTTGTGGGCGGCGGTGGCCCTGGCCGCGGCCCTGCTGATCGCCCTCGGTAGCCTGACCCCGGGCAGCGAGATGCCCCAGTCCCTGCCCTGGGACAAGTTCAATCACTTCGTCGGCTATGCCGGCCTGGCGGGGCTAGTGGGCCTGGCCGGGCTGCGCCTGCCTTGGGCCTTCGCCGTGGCGGTGGCCTATGGCATCGCCATCGAGTTGGCCCAGGTCCCGGTACCGGGCCGCAGCGGCGGCGATAGCTGGGATATCCTCGCCAATAGCCTGGGGAGTGGCAGCGCCGTGCTGCTGCTATACGGCCTGCGCCGCCACTTGGGCTAAGGATACTTCGCCGCTTTCCATAAACCCTGGCTGGGTGCCGGCGGCGCCGTGCTGCTGCTTGCCGTTATCCGTCGCCGTTTGGGCCTGGTTTCTTTCTAGGCCCATGTCGGTCAGGCCCTACGCCAGTCCGCCTTAGGAGAGGCGAGGCTCGCCTTGGGTATCGGCCTCGTCGAGACCGCCCTGGAAGTTCAGGGTCGGCTCGCTGGCCTCCTGACGCACCCTGGCCTTGCCCACCACTTCGTCCTCCAGCGTCACCCGGCGGGCCTCGCTGGTCCAGGCGCTGTCCGGGTCGTGCACGGCGGGACGGCGAGCATAGGAGCGTGTCATCACCGATTGGGGGGCGAAGCCGCCCTGCCGGGCCGCCAGGTGGTAGGGCAGCAACCATAGCTCCAGCAGCAGCCGCGCCGCCACCATGGCCAACAGCAGCAGGCCGCCGCCCAGGGCCAGGTCGGGCCAGGCCGACAGCCAGGAGGTTTCCCCCAGCCAGGGGGTGTGCGGCAACAGGCGACTCAGGCCATAGGCGAGCAGGCCCAGTTGCAGCAGCAGGTGGCAGAACAGCAGGGTAGAGCGGGGCAGGGGGTGACGCGGGAAAAGGAATCGACGCATGGCTAGCCTTCCTGGAGTTGGCGGTGCGGAGACGCTCGGCTTCCTGCCGATGCCGGGATGCTACCCCAGTTCGTGGCTCGGCGCAGCCTCCGTGGCGGGGGAAGTTGACGCTTTCCCGGGCCCTTGCCACGCTCCATAAGAGGCCTGGACGTTGTCGAAAAACCGACGCCTCTGGCCTCGCCTGTTCCCTTTGTCTTGCCAAGGAGTTCCCATGACGACCTATATCGTGGTGGCCGACGCGGCGCGCGCCCGCGTCTTTACCCGTGAGGGACTGAAGCTGGAAGAGAAGGAGAGCCTAGTGCATGCCGAGGGGCGCCTGCACGAGGGTGACCTGGTGACCGATGGCGGTGGCGAGGTGCATGAATCCATGGCGCGCACCTCGCGAACCTCGGGGGGAGAGAGCGTCGCCTCCCATCACCAGGCGGAAATCTTCGCCAAGCAGGTGGCGGAGTGTATCTATCGTGCCCGGGTCGGTAATCATCTGCGCAAGCTGATCCTGGTGGCCCCGCCGCGTTTCCTGGGCATCCTGCGAGACAAGCTGGATGCTGCGACCCACAAGTTGTTGATTCATTCCCTGCCCAAGGACCTCTCCAAGGCGTCCCTGGCGGATATTCAGGAGGCGGTCAGCGATATGCGATAAGCGAATGCTTATGTTCTAGGCGACGCTAAAGCTCGTCGGGTCGGCAGCCGATACCTAGGTCTAATGCCGGCCCATGGCACCCGTGGGGCGGCTCTCACAACAACTTCCCGACGAGCGAGACCCCGCATGCTGACATCCCTGCGCACCCGCATCCTGATTGCCGCCGTGGTGGTCATCACCCTGGCCCTGGTGATCAATGGCGTGGCCAGTTACTTCACCCTGCAGTCTCATAACGAGCGCCAGATCGCCCAGCAGCTCGATGCCACCGCCGAGGGTCATGCCCAGGCCGTCGGCGAGTGGATCGAGGCGCGCCGGGCCATGACCGCCGCCACCGAGGATGCCGCCTTCGTCGACGATCCCATGCCAGCCCTGCTGCAGCTGGCCGCCTCCGGCGGGTTTCTCTCTGCCTATATGGCCACCCCTCAGGGCAGTGAGCTGATCACCTCCGACGGCTGGGAGCCGCCCGCCGACTACGATCCCCGCGTCCGTCCCTGGTATCGCGGGGCCGAGGCCGCTGGCGAGACCATCGTGACCCTGCCCTACAGCGATGCCAATACCGGCCAGCTGGTGGTGACCATTGCCCACCCCATCTACCGGAACGACCGCCTGCACGCCGTGCTGGCCGGCGATATCGTTATCGACACCATCGTCGAGGGGGTCGCCGAGATCCGCCCCTCCGCCGAGAGCTTCGCCTTCCTGGTGACCGGCGACGGCACCCTGATCGCCCACCCGGATCCCACCCTTTCCCTGGAGCCTTCCAGTCGCCTCAACCCGGCCCTGGACGCCACCTTCCTGAACGAGCTGCCTGCCGCGAGCACGCCGCCGCTGCTGGAGCTCGATGGCCGCGAGCGACTGCTGGGGAGCCGGCCCATCGCCGGCACCGACTGGCAACTGGTGGTGGCCCTGGACGAGCGTGAGGCCACCGCCGGCCTGCGCGCCATCCTCGGCACCTCGGCCCTGACCCTGGTGCTGGTGGCCCTGGGGGCGGTGCTGGTGCTGGGTGCGCTGCTCAAGGTGGTGTTCCGTCGCCTGCAACTGGCTCGGGATGCCATGGGGGACGTGGCCAGTGGCGAGGGGGACCTGACCCGTCGCCTGCCGGAGGAGGGCCAGGACGAGGTGGCGCAGATCGCCCAGGCCTTCAACCGCTTCGTGGCCAAGATGGAGGCGGTGATGATGACCATTCGCGACAGCAGCGAGTCGGTGCGCATCGCCGCCAACGAGATCGCCAGCGGTGGCCAGGACCTGTCGCGGCGCACCGATAGCGCCGCCTCCAGCCTGCAGCAGACCTCCGCCTCCATGGAGGAGATCACCGGCACCGTGGCGCAGACCGCCGACTCCGCCCAGGAGGCCAACCAGCTGGCGCTCTCCGCCTCCCAGGTGGCGGCCCGGGGCGGCGAGGTGGTGGGCGAGGTGGTTACCACCATGGACGCCATCGGCGACTCCTCGCGGCAGATCGCCGAGATCGTCAACGTGATGGACGGCATCGCCTTCCAGACCAACCTGCTGGCGCTCAACGCCTCGGTGGAGGCGGCCCGGGCCGGCGAGCAGGGCCGCGGCTTCGCGGTGGTGGCCGGCGAGGTGCGTAACCTGGCCAGCCGCAGTGCCAATGCCGCCCAGGAGATCAAGGCGCTGATCGAGGCCTCGGATAGCCGCGTCAAGGACGGTGCCAGCCTGGTGAGCCAGGCCGGCGAGACCATGGAAGAGATCGTCGCCAGCGTGACCCGGGTCACCGATGTGCTGGGCGAGATCAACGCCGCCGCCGGCGAGCAGCGCGATGGCATCGGCCAGGTCAATGTGGCGGTCACCGAGCTGGACGGCATGACCCAGCAGAACGCCGCCCTGGTGGAGGAGTCCACCACCGCCGCCGAGCAGCTCAAGGAGCAGGCGGATCGCCTGGCCGAGGCGGTCGGTGCCTTTACCCTGTCCCAGTCCGCGGCATCGGAGCGGCCCAGCCTGCCGCGAACCCCGGTGGCCGCCGCGCCTTCCCAGGAGTTGGAACACCATGCATTTTAAATCCCTGCGCTGGTTCGTGGTGGCCCTGGCCGGCGCCTGCCTGCTGGTCGTGGCCCTGGCCCTGGTGGCCTATGCCCTGGTGGCCTCGTCGCGCACCCAGGATACGGTGGCGACCCATACCCGGGCGTTGATGGAGGGCGCCGTCGATGAGCGCCTGGCGGTACTGGCCGAGGCCCAGGCGGTGGAAATACGGCGGCGCCTGGAGGAGCCGCTGCGAGTCGCCCAGATGCTGGCCCAGACCAATGCCCTGATGGGCCGCGAGGATGCCCAGGGGCGTCCCCTGCTGTGGATGGATCGCGACGAGCTCTCCACCCTGATGCGCGAGACCCTGGCGGATTACCCCGATCTGGTGGATGTCTATATCGGCTGGGAGCCCGATGCCTTCGACGTGGATCGTTTCCATGCGGGGCGCGAGGCGGATGGCTACGAGGCGGAGACGGGCCGCTACATGCCCTGGTGGTACCGGGACGCCGATGGCGCCATCGACGTGCTGCCCCTGGGGGATATGGAGAGCGAGGCGCTGCTGCCCAGCGGTATCCGCGAGGGGGAATATTACCTCTGCGTGCGGGAGAACGAGGCGCCCTGCATCATCGACCCGGCCGCCTACGAGTTCGGCGACCAGACCCTGATGGTTACCTCCTTCAATGTGCCGGTGATGGTGGAGGGCGACTTCCGCGGCGTGGCCGGCGCCGACCTCTCGGTGGACTTTATCCAGGGCCTGCTGGAGGCGGCCAATGCGGAGCTCTACGATGGCGCCGGCGAGATGGCCCTGGTGGCCGCCGGCGGTGGGGTGGTGGCCCATAGCGGTGCGGCCGAGCGTCTCGGCGAGTCCGCCGAGGCGGTGATGGGCGAGCGGGTGGCCGGCCATCTGGCCGCGGCCCGGCGCGATGGCGAGATGGTCGGCGTCGAGGCCGAAGGGCTGCTGGAGCGCTACCTGCCCTTCCGCATCGGCGATACCC
Source organism: Bisbaumannia salifodinae (assembly GCF_055388505.1). The sequence continues at coordinate 4,049,684 of NZ_AP043781.1, read as the reverse complement.
CGACCCAGTGGACCCTGGCCATTCGCCTGCCGGAGGCGGCGGTGCTGGCCGAGCTCAACGCCCTGCAGGGCGTGCTCGCCGAGCAGCGCCGCCACGACGCCCTGGGCATGAGCCTGGTGGGGGCCCTGCTGGCGGCCCTGGGGCTGCTGGCCCTGGCCTGGGTCGGTGGGCGTATCGCCCGGCCGCTGCGTGAATTGGCGGGCCGCATGCGGGAGATCGCCTCCGGCGATGGCGACCTGACCCAGCGCCTGCCGGTGCGCGGCCGCGACGAGGGAGCCCAGTTGGCCACCCAGTTCAACGCCTTCGCCGACAAGATCCACGACGTCTTGGTGGAGGTGCGCCACAGCAGCGAATCGGTGCGTGTCGCCGCCGCGGAGATCGCCAGCGGCGGCCAGGACCTGTCGCGGCGCACCGATAGTGCCGCCTCCAGCCTGCAGCAGACCTCCGCCTCCATGGAGGAGATCACCGGCACCGTGGCGCAGACCGCCGACTCCGCCCAGCAGGCCAACCAACTGGCGCTCTCCGCCTCCCAGGTGGCGGCCCGGGGCGGCGAGGTGGTGGGCGAGGTGGTCACCACCATGGACGCCATCGGCGACTCCTCGCGGCAGATCGCCGAGATCGTCAACGTGATGGACGGCATCGCCTTCCAGACCAACCTGCTGGCGCTCAACGCCTCGGTGGAGGCGGCCCGGGCCGGCGAGCAGGGCCGCGGCTTCGCGGTGGTGGCCGGCGAGGTGCGCAACCTGGCCAGCCGCAGTGCCTCCGCGGCCCAGGAGATCAAGGCGCTGATCGAGGCCTCGGATAGCCGGGTCAAGGACGGCACCAGCCTGGTGGCCCAGGCCGGCGAGACCATGCAGGAGATCGTCGCCAGCGTGACCCGGGTCACCGATGTGCTGGGCGAGATCAACGCCGCCGCCGGTGAGCAGCGCGACGGTATCGGCCAGGTCAATGTGGCGGTCACCGAGCTGGACGGCATGACCCAGCAGAATGCCGCCCTGGTGGAGGAGTCCACCACCGCCGCCGGCCATCTCCAGGAGCAGGCGGACCGCCTGGCCGAGATCGTCGGCGGCTTTACCCTGCGCATGGAGGCCCAGACGTCGCTGGCGGCCCCCGAGGAGGCGCCCCGGCGGCTCCCCGAGCCGGCCTGATCCTGCGGTCGCATCACGCCAAGCCCCGGGCCTCTTGCCCGGGGCTTGGCGTTAAAGGGCCGTTTCCAGCCGGCCTCAGGGGTAATAGGGCAGGGCGATCTGGTCGCTGCGCTCGACGCCCTCGGTCAGCTGCCGGCACAGCTTGAGGAATTCGCGCATCCCGGTGGTCAGGTACTTGTGGCGGTGCCAGATAAAGGCGAACTGGCGGCGCAGGTCCAGCTCCGGGGTGGCGATGGGCACCAGGCTGCCGCGGCGGAAGGCGTCGCGCAGCGCCAGCCGCGAGACGCAGCCGATGCCCAGCCCCGACTCCACGGCGCGCTTGATGCCCTCGGTATGCTCCAGTTCCAGCAGGGTATTGAAGCGCCCGCGGCGGTGGCGGGCGGCATGCTCCAGGGTCAGGCGGGTGCCGGAGCCCGGCTCGCGCATGATCCAGGCCTCGCGCATCAGCCGCTCCAGGGGCACCGCCTCGGCCCCCGCCAGGGGGTGCTCGGGGCCGCAGAACACCACCAGCTCGTCCTCCACCCAGGACTGCATCACCAGGTCCTCGTGCTGGCAGTCCCCCTCGATCAGCCCCAGGTCCAGCTCGTGCTGGACGATGCGTTCGATGATGCCCTGGGTATTGCGCACCGAGAGGCGTACCCGGCTGCCCGGATGGCGCTGCATGAAATCGCCGATCAGCAGGGTGGCCAGGTAGTTGCCGATGGTCAGGGTGGCGCCCACGTCCAGGGAGCCGACGCCATGCTGGCCGCGCAGCAGCTCCTCGATCTCCTCGGCGCGATCGAGCAGCGCCACCGCCTTGGGCAGCAACTGGAAGCCCAGGGCGTTGAGTCGGAGGCGCTTGCCGATACGGTCCAGCAACTGGCAGTCGAACTGGCGCTCCAGCTCCGCCAGGGCGGTGCTGGCCGCCGACTGGGAGAGGGCCAGGGCGCGGGCCGCCCGGGAGACGCTCTCGTGCTGGGCTACGGCCACGAAGACCTCCAGCTGACGCAGGGTATAGCGCATACGTGCCTCGCTCGGCAGGATCTCATATCTATATTATAGATAAGCTTTATCCATACAATCCATTTAACAGATATGTCATCGGCTCTTAGAATTAGCACAAAGATCAGCTTAGTCGCCTTATGCGCTAATCGAATATGAGAAGGAGTCGGTCGTGAGCAAATTTGCCCAGGAAGAAGTCCTCAGCGTTCACCACTGGAACGACACCCTGTTCAGCTTCCGTACCACCCGCGAGCGCAGCCTGCGCTTCAAGAACGGCCAGTTCGTGATGATCGGCCTGGAGGTGGACGGCAAGCCGCTGATGCGCGCCTACTCCATCGCCAGCCCCAATTACGAGGATCACCTGGAGTTCTTCAGCATCAAGGTGCCGGACGGCCCCCTGACCTCGCGGCTCCAGCACCTCAAGGTCGGCGACCATATCATGGTCAGCCGCAAGCCCACCGGCACCCTGGTGTGTGACGACCTGCTGCCGGGGCGCAACCTCTACTGCCTCTCCACCGGTACCGGCCTGGCGCCTTTCATGAGCCTGATCCAGGACCCGGAGGTCTACGAGCGCTTCGAGAAGATCGTGCTGGTACACGGCGTGCGTACCGTCAGCGAGCTGGCCTACGCCGACTTTATCACCAAGGAGCTGCCGGCCCACGAGTACCTGGGCGAGGAGATCAGCGAGAAGCTGGTCTACTACCCCACCGTGACCCGCGAGGAGTTCCACACCATGGGCCGCCTTACCGATCATATCCGCGACGGCAAGCTGTTCGCGGACACCGGCCTGCCGCCCATCGATCCCAAGCAGGATCGCGCCATGATCTGCGGCAGCCCGGCCATGCTCGACGAGACCAGCGCCCTGCTCGACGACCTGGGCTTCAAGATCTCCCCGCGCATGGGCGAGCCCGGCGACTATGTGATCGAGCGCGCCTTCGTCGAGAAGTAAGCGTTACGTCATTAGACGGGAAGAAAAAACCGCCCCCATGGCCATTGCCTTGGGGGCGGTTCGCTTTGAGCTGGCTTCCCGCCGGCGTTCAGGCTGGTAGAATGCCGCCACTCACTATCGTGAAGGCGCTGCCGTGTTGATCCCGCTAGCCGAGCGTGTCGCTCGTCACCTCGAGGCCTCTCCTCGCACCCCCAAGTACCTCTGCCTGCGCGATGCCCTGGTCGAGCTGATCAACGAGGGCGAGTTGCCCGAGGGCACCCGGTTGCCCACCGAGCAGGCCCTGGCCGAGGCCCTGCCGCTGAGCCTGGGCACGGTGCAGAAGGCGCTGCGCGACCTGGTGGAGAGCGGCGAGCTCTACCGCCGCCGGCGCCTGGGTACCTTCGTGGCCGGCGGCGATCATCGTCGCGAGATCACCACCCCGGCCTTCCACTTCCTGCGCCCCGACGGCTCTCCGGTCAAGCTGGTCTTTATTCGCCTGCTCAGGCGCGAGGCCCTGACTCGCCGGGGTGTCTGGGAAGCGGTGCTGGGGGCGTGCGAGAGCGGCTACCTGCATCTGGTGCGCCAGGACCGTATCGACGGCACCTTCGACTGCTATACCGAGATCTACCTGCGTGCCGACCAGGCCGGCGAGCTGATGCGTCTGTCCGCCGAGGCCCTGGAGCACGAGAGCGTCCTGCCGCTGCTGCAGCGCCTGGGGGTGGCGCCGGTCCTGGCCGATAATCGTATCGGCCAGGGGCGCCTGCCCAAGGCGGTGGCTCGGGCCATCGTGCCGGAGCTGGCCGAGGCCCCGCCCCCCGGGATGCGCCTGGAGACCCGCTACCAGGACGCCGAGGGGCGTACCCTGGCGTGGCAGATTATGTACATTCCCCCCAATGACTACCGGTTGACCCTGACCACCCAGCTCCGCCAGCTCGCCGAAGGCTAGAAACCGGGCTTCACCCGGAGCTTGAAGCCATAAGCTGGAAGCCTGAAGAAAATCCCTTGCCCCTTGCCCCTTGCCCCTTGCCCCTTGCCCCTTGCCCCTTGCCCCTTGCCCCTTGCCCCTTGCCCCTTGCCCCCTCTTTCGATGAATACTATATAGTATTGACAGGCGAGGCGGCTCGGCTATACTCGTCTGCATAGGATCAAATAATAAATCGTGTTTCATTATTGATACGCGAGCACGGACGACCCACGCATCCAATGATGAGGACGGCCCCATGAGTTGGACCCCTGTCTGCAAGACCGATCAGGTGCAGGAAGACTTCCCCTTCTCCGCCAAGCTGGGCGACAAGGAGATCGGCGTCTATGTGCTGGACGGCGAATACTACGCCCTCGAGGACGTCTGCCCCCATGCCTATGCACTGCTCTCCCAGGGCTTCGTCGAGGATGGCCAGGTGGAGTGCCCGCTGCATGAGGCGGTATTCGACATCAAGACCGGCAAGTGCCTGCGCGAGCCCGCCGACCGGGACCTGCATGTCTACCCGGTGCGCATCATCGACGACGAAATTCAGCTGCAAGTCAGCGAGGAGGCCTGAGCCCATGTCCACCACCCTCGACCATAACCCCGAGCTCAAGACCTGGGCGCGCATCATCCCCTCCTCGGAGCCGGGTCAGGGCCATATCGAGCGCCCCGGCGGCTTCGATAACCGGGTCTGGCAGAACCGCCAGCGCGCCCCGGAGGCCTTCGAGCTGGCCCTGGTGGCGGCCCTGGAGGCCGTCTTCGAGAGTGGCGCCAGCGAGCTCGAGGCGGTGATCGCCGGGCTCAACGAGCGCCATAGCCAGGATCGCCAGGGCCGGCCCTGGACCCAGGAGAGCTTCCTCCAGGAGATGGCGGTGCTGGGCCAGTAAGGCCGCGCCCCGAGACAACGATAATCAAGGTGAGAGAGATGACGACAGCCGCTTCCATGGACGCCGACGTCCAAGACTATCTCGATACCGGCCTGCGCTCCCTGTGGTACCCGGTGGTGGCCAGCTGGGAGGTGGGCAGCAACCCCCTGGGCATCACCCGCCTGGGCGAAAACCTGGCCCTGTGGCGCGATCACGACGGCGTGGTGCACGCCATCGAGGATCGCTGCCCCCATCGCGGTGCCCGCCTCTCCAAGGGCTGGAACCTGGGCAACCGCCTGGCCTGCTGGTACCACGGGGTCGAGGTGGACGGGGAGGGCACCGTCTGTGACGTGCCGGCGATCAGCAATAGCCCCATGGTGGGCACCTCCTGCGTGCGCCACTACCCGGTGCAGGAGGCCCAGGGCGCCATCTTCGTCTTCTTCGGCACCACCCCGGACGAGGAACCGCCGGCGCTGGAGCTGCCCGAGCAGCTCACCGACGAGGCCAGCTACGGCCACTTCCTGTGCACCGCGACCTGGAAGTGCAACTACCAGTATGCGGTGGACAACGTCATGGATCCCATGCACGGCACCTACCTGCATGCCGACTCCCACTCCATGGCCGAGGGCGATCGCCAGGCGGAGATGGTGCTGGAGCCCACCGAGACGGGCTTCATCTTCAAGAAGACCGGCCAGACCGGGGTCAACTTCGACTGGGTGGAGTACGGCAACAGCGGGGCCCTCTGGCTGCGCCTGTCGATCCCCTACCAGCAGCGCTTCGGGCCGGGCGGTCCCTTCTGGATCGTCGGCATGGCGGTCCCCGAGGACCAGGAGCACACCCGGGTGTTCTTCTGGCGGGTGCGCAAGGTCGACGGCTGGCAGCGTCAGGTGTGGCGCTTCTTCTACCGCACCAAGCTCGAGGGCCTGCACTGGGACGTGCTGGAACAGGATCGCGTCATCCTCGAGAACCTGGCCCCGGACGCCCGTCACCACGAGAACCTCTACCAGCACGACGTGGGCCTCTCGCGGCTGCGCCGGGTGATGCTGAAGATGGCCAAGGCGCAGCTCGCCAAGCGCCGGGAGGCGGCCTGAGATGGCCGCTCATGGGCTGGCCGGCAAGCGGCTGATGGTCACCGGCGCCGCCCGCGGCCTGGGGCGTAGCATCGCCGAGGCCGCCGCCGCCGAGGGCGCGCGCCTGGTAATCAGCGATATCCTCGAGGCGGAGCTGACCCAGACCGCCGCGGCGCTGCGCGAGGGCGGCGCCGAGGTGGAGGCGCTGGTGATCGATCAGGGCGATGCCGCCTCCATCGAGGCGGGCATGGCCCGGGTCGCCGAGGGCGGGGCCCTGGATGGCCTGGTCAATAACGCCGCCATCGCCACCAATGTGGGCGGCAAGACCCTGGACGAGTACGACCCCGAGCTGTGGGACCGGGTGATGGCGGTCAACGTGCGCGGGGTCTGGCAGATGACCCGGGCGGCGCGGCCGCTGCTGGCCCGGGCCAGGCGCGGCAAGGTGGTCAATGTGGCCTCCGACACCGCCCTCTGGGGGGCGCCGCGGCTGATGGCCTATGTGGCCAGCAAGGGCGCGGTGATCTCGATGACCCGGGCCATGGCCCGGGAGCTGGGCGAGCAGGGCATCTGCATCAATGCCATCGCCCCGGGGCTGACCCACTGCGAGGCCACCGAGTACGTGCCCGAGGAGCGCTACGCCCACTATGCCGCCGGGCGCGCCCTCAAGGAGGAGCAGCAGCCCGAGGACATCGACGGCACCGTGCTCTATCTGCTCTCTGACTGGTCGAACTTCGTGACCGGCCAACTGATCCCCATCAACGGCGGCTTCGTCTTCAACTAGGGGGAAGGATGATGTCGAGCGAGGACATTTCCCATATCGTGGTGATCGGCGGTGGCCAGGCCGGCGGCTACGCCTGCAAGGCGCTGCGCGGCGAGGGCTATACCGGCCGTCTCACCGTGGTGGCCGACGAGCCCCACGACTTCTACGAACGGCCGCCGCTCTCCAAGGGCGTGGTCACCGAGGGCGAGCCGCTGCCGCGGCTCTTCCCGGAAGACAGCCTGGCGGCCCTCGATATCGACTGGCAACGACCCAAGCGGGCTACGGCCATCGATCGGCAGGCCCGGGAGGTGGTGCTCAATGACGGCGAGCGCCTGCCCTACGACCGGCTGCTGATCGCCACCGGCAGCCGGCCCCGTATGCCGGTGCGCGAGTGGGCGGAAATCGGCAATGTCATGACATTGCGCACCTGGGACGACGCCTCCCGGCTCAAGGCGCGGCTCGCCGAGAGTCGCCGCCTGGGGGTGATCGGCGGCGGCTGGATCGGCCTGGAGGTGGCCTCCAGCGCCCGCAAGCTGGGGCTCGAGGTGGACGTCTTCGAACGCGCCCCGGCACTCTGCGGCCGCAGCGTGGGGCCGGAGGTGGCCGAGGCCATCCGCGGGCTCCACGAGCGCCACGGCGTGGGCCTGGCGCTGAACCGCCAGGACATCCAGTTGAGCGAGGCGGGCGACGGCCGGGTGTCGATCAGCGCCGATGGCGAGGCTCACGAGCCCTATGACCTGGTGGTGGTGGGCGTCGGCGTCGAGATCAACCTGGAGCTGGCCCGTGATGCCGGGCTCAGGACCGAGCAGGGCATCGTGGTGGACGCCGCCGGGCATACCTCGGACCCGCGGATCTTCGCCGCCGGCGACGTCTCCCAGCACCCCCAGCTGGGGCTCTGCCTGCAGTCCTGGGCCTATGCCCAGAACCAGGCCCGGGTGGTCGCCGATGCCATGCTCGGCAAGGCGGCCCACTACGACGAGCCGGCCTGGCTATGGTCCGATCAGCACGGGGTCAATATCCAGATCCTCGGTGTGCCGAGCGGCGAGGTCCAGTGCGTGGTGCGCCGAGAGGCCCAGGGGCCGGTGTTCTTCTACCTCGACGATGCGCAGCGCCTGGTGCAGATGGTGGCCTTCGACCAGCCGCGGGCCATCAAGCTGGGCAAGCGCTGGATCGCCGCCGAGTGGGTGCTGGACGCGGCCCAGTTGGCCGATCCCGACTTCAACCTGATGTCGCTGCGTTAACCGCCTGACCCGGGAGGGGGCGCCGCGTCCCCTCCCGCCCCGGGAGTCCCTATGCTGATCCCGTCCCGCTACGGCCACTGGGTCGTCTCCGTGTTGATGACCACCTATATGGCGGGGCTGATGACCCTCGTCATCACCCTGGTCAATACCGGCCTGGATGCGGGATTCCCCGGCCGCTGGGGCCGGTCCTTCCTGATCTCCTGGCCGATCGCCTTCGGCCTGATCACCCTGGGGCGGCCACTGGTCCTGCGCCTGGCCGACAAGCTGATCCGGCACTGATCCCTCGATCGCCGATGGCCGCCCTCGTGACTCGAGGGCGGCCATCGGCGATTTCGATGTTTGACAAAGTCCCGGGCCCGACCTACAGTCTGACTATCAAATAATAAACTTTGTTTTATATGTGAAACATTTAGCGAGATAAAGATAGACAGCAGAGACAAGGACGGCAGGACCTGCGCACTTCCCTGGCGCATCCCGGGAGCCGAGGCTCCCTCCAGGACGTTCCCAGTAGCTCAGAAACAGGTGGGGTATGACAAAGCTAAGAATCGGTATCTGTGGTGGTGGTGTGGGCGGCCTCTGTGCGGCCATCGCCCTGCGTGAAGCGGGCCATGAGGCCATCGTCTTCGAGCAGGCCAAGCAGTTCCTGCGCATCGGCGCCGACGTGAACCTGACGCCCAATGCGGTGCGTGCCCTGGATCGCCTGGGCGTGGGCGAGGTGCTGCGGGAAACCGCGGCGCGGCCCACCCATCGCCTGAGCCGCACCTGGGACAGCGGCGAGATCACCTCCAAGCTGCCCATGAGCGATGCCGCCGAGGAGAAGTATGGCGCGCCTCAGCTGACCATTCACCGCGGCGACCTGCTCAAGGCCCTGGAGGCGAAACTGCCGGCGTCGGCGATTCGCCTGGGTAGCAAGGTGGCCGGCGTCGAGGCCGGCGAGCAGCCGGTGGTGCACTTCGAGGATGGCGCAAGCGAACGCCTGGACGTGGTGATCGGCGGCGATGGCATCCACTCCGCGGTGCGTCGCTCCCTGTTCGGCGACGATAGCCCCGAGTTCACCGGCCTGGTTTCCTACCGGGCGGTGGTGCCGCGCTCGGCGGTGCCCGAGGTGGAGAACCTGGATGCCTTCACCAAGTGGTGGGGCGAGACCGCCGACAGCCAGGTGGTGGTCTTCCCGCTGACCCGCGGCGAGGAGGTCTTTATCTTCGCCACCACGCCCCAGGAGGGCTGGCGCGAGGAGTCCTGGACCCTGCCCGGCGACGTGGATGAGCTGCGTGAGGTCTACCGGGATTTCCATCCCGACGTGCGTGCCCTGCTGGCGGCCTGCGATAGCGTCACCAAGTCGGCCCTCTATGTGCGCGAGCCCATGGAACGCTGGTCCGAGGGCCATGTGACCATCCTCGGCGATGCCGCCCACCCCATGGTGCCCTTTATGGCCCAGGGCGCCTGCATGGCCATCGAAGATGCCGTGGTGCTGTCGCGCTGCCTGGCCGAGGCCGAGCGCGACGAGGTGCCGGCGGCCCTGGCCCGTTACGAGCAGGCCCGCCGCGAGCGTACCGCCCAGGTACAACGCGGCTCCCGCGCCAACGACTGGCTCAAGGGCGAGGGCAATGCCGACTGGGTTTATGGCTATGATGCCTGGGGCGTGGCCCTGGACTGAGCCTGGACTGAGATAGACGAGTTGGATCCACAATAATGAGAGAGAGTGCGATGAAAACAACAAGCCTGACGTCCCTGGTGGCCGGTATCTCCCTGGCCGGCCTGAGCCTCACCGCCGCCGCCGATGAGGTGAGCCTCAACGTGGTGAGCTTTACGCCCAAGACGGCGGCGGTCTCCGCCGGCTTCGAACGCTTCGTGACTGCGGTGAACGAGGAGTTCGAGGGCGAGCTGGCGCTGAACTGGCGCGGTGGCCCCGAGGTCATGCCGCCCTTCCGCCTGGCCGATGCGGTGCGCAACAACTCCATCGACATGGCGCTGATCAGCCCCAGCTACTACTCCGGCCTGGTGCCCTCCTCGAGCAGCGCCAACTTCTCCTTCAAGAACTACGAGGAGATCCTCGAGAGCGGCTACTACGACCGCATGACCGAGATCCACGCCGAGCGTGGCCTGCGCTACCTGGGCGAGATCCCCGCCACCGACGTCAAGTTCTTCCTCTTCTTCCAGGATCGTATCGACGGCGTCGACGACCTGGCCGGCAAGCGTATCCGCGTCTTCCCCACCGGCCTGCCCTTTATCGAGGCGCTGGGGGCCAACGGCCTGGTGCTGCCCATCGGCGAGATCTATACCGCCATGGAGCGGGGTGCCATCGACGGCTTTATGCAGGGCAACCTGGGCTGGGCCGAGCAGTACGAGGACGTGGTCAACTACTACATCACGCCGCCCTTCTACCGCGCCGGCTTCAGCATCCTGGTCAGCGAGCGGGCCTGGGACCGGCTCCCCGAGGAACTGCGCGGCGAGCTCCAGGACTATGTGCGCAACACCCTGGGGCCGGAACTCGACCAGAGCTGGGGTGACGTGATCGCCGCCGGTAACGCCGAGGTGGAGGCCGCCGGTTTCGAGGAGATCGCCCTGGAAGGCGAAGAGGCCGAGCGCTATCTGCAGATCGCCATCGACGCGGCCTGGGAGCATATGCAGGAGCAGGTCGGCGACGACGAGCTGACCGCGGAGCTGCGCTCCATGCTGGTGGAGTGATCCACCCCGGCGGGGCGCCCCGTCCCATCCTGGGCGGGGCGCCTCCGACTTTCTCTATATCAGGTGGCTCGATATGCAACAGTCACTCTCTCGTGGTTCCTCTCCCCTGGCACTCCTGATGCGGGGCGTGAGCCGTTTGAACCTTTACCTGGCAGGCTTCAGTGCCTTTGTTCTGCTGGCCGCCACGGCGGCGGTCTTCTGCGAGATCCTGTCGCGACTCTTCTTCGGCAAGTCGCTGGTCTGGGTGGTGGAGCTCAGTGGCTATTCGCTGCTTTACATGACCTTCCTGGGTGCGCCCTACCTGCTGGAAAAGAATCGGCATGTGGCCATCGATATCGTCACCGAGCACCTGCCGCCGCGGCTGCAGATGCCGCTGGCGTTCCTGGTGGCCCTGTTCGGGGCGGCCATCTGCCTCTATGCCGCCTGGTATGGCCTGGCGGTGACCCTCGACCAGTTCCAGTACGGCTCCCGCGAGACCACCGTGCTGGCGCCGCGTAGCTATCTGCTCACCTGGGTCTTTCCCCTGGGCATGTTGCTGCTCTCTATCCAGTTCGTGGCACAGGCCGTGGCCTGTCTGAAGCGCTGACCCCGTCGGCTCACCCGACTCGGGCCCCCTGTGGAGGTATGTTATGGATTGGTGGCTAACGCTATCGCTTATTCTCGGCGCCCTGCTGGTACTGATGATGCTGGGGCTGCCGGTGGCCTTTGCCTTTCTGGCGGTGAACCTGGTGGGCGCCTACGTCTTCCTGGGCGGTACCTCCGGTATCGAGCAGCTGGTGATCAACACCACCGATGCCCTGACCAGTTTCACCCTGGTGCCCATCGCCATGTTTATGATCATGGGCGAGGTGATGTTCCGTTCCGGTATCGCCAATGACCTGATGGACACCCTCGACAAGTGGTTCGGCAAGCTCAAGGGCCGCCTGGCCTTTATGGCGGTGGGGGGCGGCGTGCTCTTCTCCACCCTCACCGGCAACAGCATGGGCGCCATCGCCCTGCTGGGTTCCAGCCTGGTACCGGAGATGGAGCGCCGCGGTTACAAGAAGCCCATGTCCCTGGGCCCGATCATCGGCTCCGCGGGCCTGGCCATCATGATTCCGCCCAGCGCCCTGGCGGTGGTGCTGGGGGTGGTGGCGGAGATCTCCATCGGCCGCCTGCTGATCGCCATCATCCTGCCGGGCCTGCTGATGGCGGTGCTCTATGCCCTCTACATCTGGGGGCGTTGCACCCTGCAGCCGGACCTGGCGCCCACCTTCGAGGTGCAAGCCACGCCGCTCAGGGTCAAGGTGGAGGCGGGCATCCGCAATATCCTGCCCATCGGCTTTATCGTCTTCGCCGTGGTCGGGGTGATCTTCCTCGGCCTGGCTACGCCCACCGAGGCGGCGGCCTCCGGCGCCGTGGCCACCATCTTGCTGGCCCTGGCCAAGCGCCGCCTGACGGTGGAGAATTTCCGGGTCTCCATGTTCGAGAGCGCCAATATCTCGGTGATGGTGCTGCTGATCGTCGCCGGGGCGGTGGCCTTCAGCCAGTTGCTGGCCTTTACCGGCACCACCTTCGGCATGATGGACGCGGTGCTCTCCCTGCCGCTGAACGACCATATGATCGTGCTGGCCATGGTGCTTACCGTGGTGCTGCTGGGGATGTTCATGGGGCCGCTGCCGATCATGCTGATTACCCTGCCGATCTTCGTGCCGGTGGTGGAGCAGCTGGGCTTCGATACCATCTGGTTCGCGGTGCTCTTCCTGCTGGCCATCGAGACCGGCTCCACCTCGCCGCCGCTGGGCGCGGCCCTGTTCGTGATGAAGGCGGTGGCACCCCAGGGCACCACCATGGGCAGCATCTACAAGGCCGCCATCCCCTTCCTGATCTGTGACTTCCTGGCCATCGCCATCATCTTCGCCTTCCCGCAGATCGTCACCGTGCCCGTCGGCTGGATGTTCGGCTGATCCCGGCGAGAGGAGTCCAAGGCCATGCGACGCCCCAATTTCGTGATCTTTATCACCGACCAGCAGCGTGCCGATCACCTGGGCTGCTACGGCAACCCCACCGTCAGGACGCCGCATATCGATGCCCTGGCCGCGGCCGGGGTGCGCTTTTCGCGCTTCCACGTGGCCACGCCGATCTGCCAGCCCAACCGGGCGGCCCTGGTCACCGGCCAGATGCCCTCGGTGAATGGGGTGCGTCAGAACGGCATTCCCCTGGGGCTCGATAGCCTGACCTTCGCCGAGGTGCTGCGCGGGGAGGGCTACCGCACCGGCTATATCGGCAAGGCGCATTTCCAGAACGTCACCGATATTCCGGCCCCGCCGCGAGTCCCGGGCGGGGAGGGGGACACGCCGGCACTCGTCCTGAGCCGGCGCGACCAGCGCCAGGGCCCCGATTACGGCTGGGAGGTGCGCCGCCGCTGGGCACGGCAGCCCGGCCTCACGCTGCCCGGCCCCTACTACGGTTTCGAGCGGGTGCGGCTGTGCATCGGCCATGGCGACCTGGTCGACGGTCATTACACCGCCTGGCTGAATGAGCGCCACCCCGATCCGGCCGCGCTGCGCGGGCCCGACCATGCCCTGGCGTCGACGGTGACGGCGCCCCAGTGCTGGCGTACCGCCGTGCCCGAGGCGCTCTATCCCACTCGTTATATCCAGGAGCAGGCCTGCGACTTCCTCGCCGAGCAGGACGCCGAGACTCCCTTCGTGCTGGTGGTCTCCTTTCCCGACCCCCATCACCCCTTCACCCCGCCGGGCCGCTACTGGTCGATGTATGACCCGGACGAGGTGGAACTGCCGGCCTCTTTCCACCACCCGGTGGAGGCCATCGAGGGATTGCCCGGGTCGGCCCTGGAGGCCTACCGCTGGGGCGCCGAGGACCCGGAGAGCCACTGGCCCTTCGCGGTGAGCGAGCGCCAGGCCCGGGAGATCATCGCCCTCAACTACGGCAGCATCAGCATGGTGGACGATGCCGTGGGCGAGGTGCTGGCCACCCTGAGGGCGCAGGGCCTGGCCGACGATACCGTGGTGGCCTTCACCTCGGATCACGGCGACTACATGGGCGATCACGGCAGCATGCTCAAGATGGGCCTGCACTTCCAGAGCGTGCTGCGGGTGCCGCTGATCTGGCATGACCCGCGGCGGCCGGGCGAGGGTGAGGTCTCCGGGCGCCTGGGCAGCGCCATCGACCTGGCGCCGACCCTGCTGCAGCGGGCCGGATTACGGGTACCCATCGGCATGCAGGGCCAGGACCTGTTCGGTCATGAACCGGCGGCGGACGTGCTGGTGGAGGACCCGGGCATTCGGGTGTTCCGCGACAGCGAGGCGCGCGTGAGCATCATCAGCCTGGTCACCGAGCGCTGGCGGCTGAGTCTCTTCGAGGGCGAGGCGGGGGGCGAGCTCTATGACCTGGAGGCCGACCCCCACGAACTCACCAACCGCTGGAGCGACCCCGCTTGCCGGGCGGTGCGCCTCGACCTCCAGGCCCGGCTGAGCCAGCGCCTGATCGCCCTGCGCGACCGCAGCCTGGTGGCCACGGCCCGCGCCTGATCCCTCCATCGCGTCGTTTTTTCTCCCCAAATCTGACCGCCGCACCCTCGACTTCCCTCGAGGGTGTCGGGAATCACTATATAAATCAGCGGATTACGCTTGACATTTTGCATGGGTTCGAGCCTTGACAAGGGCCCGATAACCACCTATCTTGGGTGTATCAAATAATAAATCGTATTTCATATTTGAAATTTGCCGAGGCGGGCCGCGAGGCCAGCCGAGACACCGGACGAGATCGACTCTCCCGGGGCCATGGCCGCGGAAGCGACTCGAGGTGCCAGACGACCGAGGCGCGCAGACATGCCGCGCGATAGAGGCAGGGGTATGCTGGTACCCGAATGGCCAACCACGGAGAGCACGCCAAATGAGCAATAAAGACGAGCGCAAATACCTGATCCCCGGCCTGGAGCGGGGCCTGACGATCCTGATGGAGCTGAGTCGCAGCCATCGCGAGATGAGCTTCGCCGAGATCGCCAAGCGGGTGGATATCCCCAAGGCCACCGCCTACCGGGCCATCCAGACCCTGGAGTACATGGGCTTCCTGCGCCGTCACCCGACCACGGGTCACTACTCCCTGGGGGTCAATGTGCTGCGCCTGGGCTTCGAATACGTGGCCTCCCTGGACGTGGTGCAGGTGGGCCAGCCGGTGATCGAGTCGCTGCGTGATGCCACCGGCTGCTCCAGCCATATCGCCATCCGCGACGGCCAGGACGTCATCTACGTGGCCCGGGTCAGCGCCGCCAACGCCACGGTACGCCGGGTCAGCGTCGGCACCCGATTGCCGGTGCATCGCACCTCCCTGGGACGGATGCTGCTCACCGGGCTGAGTCGCGCGGAGTTCGAGGCCCTCTACCCGGATGACGAACTGCCGGATGCCAAGCCGGGCTCGCCGGACAGCCGCGAGGCACTGTGGGAACTGGTCCAGGAGGATCGCCGGCGGGGCTATGTGGTGGCGGAGTCCTATTTCCAGTTCGGTATCTCCTCCATCGTCTACCCGATCTACAACGCCGACGGCGAGATCGAGGCGGTGGTCAGCATCATGGTGCCGGTGCACGAGATTCCCGCCGAGGAACGGGAGCGGCTGCGCGGTCATGTGGCCGAGGCCTCCGAGACCATCTCCGGCCTGTTGGGCCATCGGGGGGATGCCGCGGGACGAGGCCTGGGGCAGGAACACTAGACGATATTCAGCGGTCCGGCCGACCGGGCCAGCGAAACAACCAGCGCGTCGAGGACGCAGGAGAGAGCGATGAGCATCGTGGGTATCGAAGAGTTGGAGTTCGGCGTCGAGGATCTAGAGGTCGCCAAGCGGTTCCTGGAAGACTTCGGCCTGAGCGCCGTGGGCAGTGACGCCCAGGGGCGGGACGCCTTCGAGACCCTCAACGGTGCCCGCCTCAGCGTGGCCGGCGTGGATCATCCCAGCCTGCCCGCCGCCTTCGAGGAGGGCTCCACCCTGCGTCGCATGACCTGGGGGGTGGCCGACAGCGAGGCCCTGGAGGCCCTCAAGGCGCGCCTGGCCGACCGGCCCGGCTATGTCGACCAGGGCGATGCCATCCAGTGCACCGACCCCAACGGCATGACGGTGCGCATCCGCGTCACCGGCCTGCGCGATGTCCAGCTGGAGGTGACCCCGATCAACCAGTGGGGCGATATGCGCCGGGTCGACGCGCCCAGCCCGGTCTACGAGCGGGCCACTCCGGCCTCCATCGGCCATGCGGTCTTCTTCGTCGACGACCTGGAGGCCACCGAGGCCTTCTACCGCGACACCCTGGGTTTCGCCGTCTCCGACCGCTACACCGATCGCGCCGTCTTCCTGCGCATGCAGGCCCGGGGCGGCCACCACAATCTCTTCCTGCTCAAGCTGCCGCATCGCGGCCGGGGCCTCAATCACGTGGCCTTCACCGTGCGCGATATCCATGAGGTGATCGGCGGTGGCCTGGCCATGAACCGCAAGCAGTGGAGCACCTTCCTGGGCCCGGGCCGGCACCCGATCTCCTCCGCCTACTTCTGGTACGTGAACAGCCCCCTGGGCGGCGCCTTCGAGTACTACACCAACGAGGATTACCTCACCGAGGCCTGGGTGCCGCGGGAGATGCAGCACTCGTTGGAGTCCTTTACCGAGTGGGCCATCGAGGGCGGCATCGACGCCGAGACCCGCCGCCAGAAGAAGGCCGAGGCCTGAAGATTATTTCAGTCGATATAAATTAAAAACGACCCTGGCGAACAAGACCTAGTGAACTATAAGAGTACGACTCGATAGCGAGGCAATAAGGACCCCCGACACACTTATTCGAAAACGTTGAACTTCGATGACTGAATAAGTCGATTGCCGCTTTGTCGGCGATCACGGGGAAGCTTTGTCTCGAAAAACACGAGAGTGCGGTGAGCCAACACCCGAGTCGTCACTAGTTGACCCCCAGGGGTCGCGATATCCCGGAAACGTTCCGTGGACACCGACAAGAGGAAACGACGATGTCAGAGATGCTCGAAACCTGGAAGAAGCCCGGCGACCTCTCCTTCCAAGAGTGGATGGAAACCCGCGTGGCTCGCTTCAAGGGACGCAAGTATGACTGGAACGCCCTGAAGTTCCAGGCCGATTACGATCCCAAGTATCGCCGTGCCCAGATGCGTTATATCGGCACCGGCGCCACCGGCGTCAAGGCGGACACCAATACCATCCCCGCCGAGCACTTCACCTTCTCCACCATGGTGCTGCCGTCCAAGTGCGAAGGGCCGCTGCATGTGCATGACGACGTGGAGGAAGTCTTCTTCGTGCTCAAGGGCACCATCACCCTCTTCCTCAAGGACGGCGACGACACCATGGAGACGGTGCTCGAGGAGCGCGACGTCATCTCCATTCCGCCGCGTATCTATCGGGGGCTGTTCAACCACGGCGAGGAAGAGGCGCTGATGTGCGTGATGCTGGGGACGAACAAGCCGCAGATTCCCACCTATCCGGAGGATCACCCCCTCTCCAAGGTCAAGCGCAACTAAACCCGCTATCGGCTACCCGAGGAGGACCACCGTGGACGCCAAACGCCTCAACCTCGACAGCGGAGCCCAGTGCTATCGCGAGCAGGCGCGGCCCGAGCCGGCCCCGACCCTGGTGCTGCTGCACGGCATCAGCTCCGGCGCCGGTTCCTGGGCGAAGCTCGCCGCGCACTTGCCCGGCTATCGCCTGCTGGCCTGGGACGCCCCGGGCTATGGCGACAGCCAGGCCCTGGCGAAGGAGGCGCCCAGCGCCGCCGACTATGCCGAGCGCCTGGAGGCCTGGCTGGCCGGGCTCGGCATCGAGCGCTGCGTGCTGGTGGGCCACTCCCTGGGAGCCATGATGGCCGGGGCCGCCCTGGCGGCCTACCCGAACCGGTTGGCCGGGGTGGTGCTGGCGGACCCGGCCCAGGGCTACGGCGATGCCGATGCGGCCAAGCGCGACGAGGTCTACCGCAGCCGCTGGACCCAGCTCGAGGCCCAGGGCCATGGCGCCTATGCCAGGGCCCGGGCGCCGCGGTTGCTGCGCGAGGGCGCCGACCCGGCGGATATCGCCCGGGTCGAGGCGGAGATGGGCAAGCTCCAGGTGGCGGGCTTCGCCCAGGCCGGCTGGATGCTCGCCAATGATCAACTGGGCGATTACCTGGCGGCGACGCCGGCGGTGCCGACCCTGGTGGTGTGCGGCGACGAGGATCGCATCACCCCGCCGGAGGATGCCCGGGCCCTGGCCAGCCGCCTGGGGCTGCCCTACCGGGATATCCCGCGGGCCGGCCACGCCAGTTATATCGACGCCCCCGCGACCTTCGCCGCCGCCCTCGACGACTTCGCTCGCCCGCTGCTCGGCGCGGCGGCCGCCCCCGAGATTTCCTAGGAGAGTCCCATGAGTTTCCTGATCGAACGACGCGTCGCCGTGGTCACCGGCGGTTCCTCCGGCATCGGCCTGGAGGCGGTGCGCCTGCTGCTGGCCCAGGGTGCCCGGGTGGCCTTCTGTGGCCGCAATCGCGAGCGCCTCGCCGCCGCCGAGGCCGAGCTGCGCGCGGCCTACCCCGAGGCCGAACTGCTGAGCCAGGCCTGCGATGTGCTGGACGAGGCCTCCTGCGCCGATTTCGCCGCCGCGGTGGCCGAGCGCTTCGGCGGCGCCGATATGCTGATCGCCAACGCCGGCCAGGGCTATGTGGCCCACTACGACGACACGCCGAAGGAGGCCTGGCTCTCCGAGGCCAACCTCAAGCTGTTCGGGGTGATCAACCCGCTGAACGCCTTCCGCGGCCAGCTGGCGGCCTCCGAGATCGGCTCCCTGACCTGCGTCAACTCCCTGCTGGCGCTGCAGCCGGAGCCACACATGATCGCCACCTCGGCGGCCCGGGCGGCGCTGCTCAACCTGACCCATTCGCTCGCCCACGAGCTGATCGACGAGGGCATCCGCGTCAACTCCATCCTGCTGGGCATGGTGGAGTCGGGCCAGTGGCGGCGCCGCTTCGAGGCCCGCGACGACCCGTCGTTGAGCTGGGAGCAGTGGATCGCCGGCATCGCCACCAAACGCGGCATCCCCATGAAGCGCCTGGGGCGCCCCGAGGAGCCGGCCCGCGCTCTGGTGTTCCTGGCCTCGCCCCTGGCCTCCTTTACCACCGGCGCCGCCCTGGACGTCTCCGGTGGCTTTAACCACCACCTTTAAGCCGAGGATTCCCTCCCCATGACGACCAAGCGTTTGATGATTATCGGTTACGGGGCCATGGCCCGGGAAGTGCACCGGCTGCTGCCGGCCGGGCTGACGCTCGCCTGGGTGGTGGTGCCCGAGGCCCAGGTCGCCGCTACCCGCGAGCTGCTGGGCGATGGCGTCGAGGTGCTGAGTCGCGTCGACGACTGTCAGGCCCGCCCCGACCTGGTCGTTGAGTGCGCCGGCCAGCCGGGCCTGGCCGAGCATGGCGAGGCGGTGCTCTCCCGGGGCCTGACCCTGGCTATCGTGGCCACCGGCGCCCTGGCCGACGAGGGGCTCTATGGCCGCCTGCGCCAGGCCGCCGAACGCGGCGACGGGCGCATGCTGGTGCTCTCCGGCGCCGTGGCCGGCATGGATGGCCTGGCCGCGGCCCGGGAGGGCGGCCTCGACAGCGTCACCTACGAGGCCTGCAAGGCCCCCAAGAGCTGGAAGGGTAGTCATGCCGAGCAACTGGTGGACCTGGATGCCCTGACCGAGGCGACGGTCTTCTACGAGGGCACCGCCGGCGAGGCCGCGCGCCTCTTCCCGGCCAACGCCAATGTGGCGGCCACCATCGCCCTGGCCGGTATCGGCATGCAGGCCACCACCGTGCGCCTCACCGCCGACCCGGCGGCGAGCCGCAATACCCATCGCATCCATGCCCAGGGACGCTTCGGCGAGTTCCGTATCGAGCTCAATGGCCGGCCCCTGGAGAGCAACCCCAAGACCTCGATGCTCGCCGCCCTGTCGGTGGTCCGCGCCTGTCGCCAGGTGCTGGACCCGGTGACGGTGTGAGCGAAAGGAGCACTCCCATGACGCAACCGATCTTTATCGCCGGCGAATGGCGCCAGGGCCGCGGCGACCCCATGGCCTCGGTCTTCCCCGCCGATGGCTCCGTGACCGCCCGGCTCCACGCCGCCAGCCTCGAGGACGTGGCCGAGGCCATCGAGGCCGCCGACGCCGCCTGGCGTCGCCCCGAGTGGCGCGACCTGGTGCCCCACCAGCGCGCCAGCATCCTCTACCGGGTGAGCCAGTTGATCGAGTCGCGTCTCGAGGAGCTGGCCGCCCTGCAGACCCGCGACAATGGCAAGCCCCTGGCCGAGACCCGCGCCCTGGTGGCCAGTGCCGCCGGCACCGCCCGCTATTTCGCCGCCGCCTGCGAGACCCTGGAGGGCGAGCTGCCCACCCCGCGCAGCGGTGAGCTGATGACCCTGAGCACCTACGAGCCGCTGGGGGTGATCGCCGCCATCACTCCCTGGAACTCGCCCATCGCCAGCGAGATGCAGAAGATCGCCCCGGCGCTCGCCGCCGGCAATGCGGTGGTGGTCAAGCCCGCCGAGGCGACGCCGCTGCTGGCCCTCAAGCTGGCCGAGCTGTTCGAGGAGGCTGGCCTGCCCAAGGGGCTGCTCAGCGTGCTGCCGGGTCGCGGTCGGGTGATCGGCGAGGCCATCGTGCGCCACCCCAAGGTGCGCAAGATCTCCTTCACCGGCGGTACCAGCACCGGCCGCCACCTGGCGCATATCGCCGCCGATAAGCTGATCGGTACCTCCCTGGAGCTGGGCGGCAAGTCGCCGACCATCGTCTGCGAGGACGCCGACCTGGAGGAGGCCGCCCAGGGCATCGCCTACGGCATCTTCAGCTCCGCCGGCCAGGCCTGCATCGCCGGTTCGCGCCTCTTTATCCCGCGTCGTCGCTACGACGAGGTGATGAATCGGCTGCTGGAGATCACCCGGGGCCTGCGCATCGGTCACCCCGAGACCCCGGGCACCCACCTGGGACCGCTGATCAGCCCGGCCCATCGCGATAGCGTGGCCGCCTACGTCGACCAGGCCCGCGCCGAGGGCGGCCGGGTATTGTGCGGCGGAAAAGCACCGGATGCCCCCGAGCTGGCCGATGGCAGTTACTACCTGCCGACCATCATCGCGGGGCTGGCCCACGACAGCGCCGCCTGCCAGGAGGAGATCTTCGGTCCGGTGCTGGTGGCGCTGCCCTATGACGACGAGGACGAACTGGTGGGGCTGGCCAACGACAACGTCTTCGGCCTGGCCGCCGGCATCTGGACCGCCGACTACCGCCGCGCCCTGCGCCTGGCCGCGCGGCTGGAGGCGGGCACGGTGTGGATCAACACCTACAAGAAGTTCGCCATCTCGACCCCCTTCGGCGGCTTCAAGGAGAGCGGCCTGGGGCGCGAGAAAGGGCGCCAGGGCATCCAGGCCTATATGCAGCAGAAGAGCCTCTACCTGGGACTCGGCACCGCCCCCATGGGCTGGGCCAACTGACGCCGCGCCGGCAACCACAATAAAGGAAGTCACCATGAGCACTATCACCGTCGGCGAAGCGATCGCCCGTACCCTCGAAGCCTATGCGGTCTCCGCCGTCTATGGCGTGATCTCCATCCATAACCTGCCGATCGCCGACGCCATCGGCCGCCGCGACAAGGTCCGCTTCGTGCCGGCCCGCGGCGAGGCGGGCTCGGTGACCATGGCCGACGCCCATACCCGGGTGGGCAGCCTGGGCGTGGCCCTGACCAGCACCGGCGCCGGCGCCGGCAACGCCATCGGCGCCCTGCTCGAGGCCCTCAACGCCGGTACCCCGCTGCTGCATATCACCGGCCAGGTGGAGAAGGATTACCTGGACCGGGACGCCGGCTTTATCCACGAGACCAAGGATCAGCTGACCTTCCTCAAGGCCAGCTCCAAGGCTGCCTATCGGGTCTGCACCCCAGAGCAGGCGGTGCCCCTGCTGCACCGCGCCATCCGCGAGGCGATGACCCTGCCGCGGGGCCCGGTGAGCCTGGAGATCCCCATCGATATCCAGGCCAGCCCGGTCGAGTGGCTGGAGACGGCACCAGTGGCGCCGGCCACCCCGGCCCCGGTGAGCGACGCCGAGATCGACGCCCTGGCCGAGCGCCTCAAGGCGGCCAAGCGCCCGCTGCTGTGGATCGGCGGTGGCACCCTGGAGGCCGGGGACGCCGTCAGGCGTCTGGCGGATGCCGGTATCCCGGTGGTCTCCAGCACCCATGCCCGGGGCGTGTTGCCCGACAACCATCCGCGCA
Source organism: Bisbaumannia salifodinae (assembly GCF_055388505.1). Next base: position 4,027,769 of record NZ_AP043781.1, on the reverse strand, counting down.
GCCTGCGCGCCTTCCATAATGCCGCCTCGGTGGAGGCGCTGTTCGCCGAGAGCGACCTGATGCTGGTGGCAGGCTCCAGGCTGCGCAGCAACGAGACCAAGACCTACTCCGTCGAGCTGCCGCGGCCCCTGGTGCAGATCGATATCGATCCCGCCGCCGCCCACCGCAACTACCGGGCCGACGCCTTCCTGTGCGGCGACTGCGGCGATGTGCTGACGCGCCTGGCCGAGCGCCTCGAGGGCCGCGAGCCGGATGCCGCCTATGACGCCGCCGTGGCCGAGGCGGTGCAGCAGGCCGAGCAGGCCCTGCGCACCCAGGTGGGCGAGTACGCCAAGCTCAGCGATGCGGTACGCGCCGCCCTGCCCGAGGACGGCATCTTCGTGCGCGATATCACCGTCTCCGGCAGCACCTGGGGCAGCCGCCTGCTGCCCATCCAGCGTCCGCTGACCAATATCCACTCCCTGGCCGGGGCCATCGGCCTGGGCCTGGCCCACGGCATCGGCTGTGCCGTGGCCCAGCCCGAGCGCAAGGTGGTCACCCTGGTCGGCGATGGTGGCCTGGCGCTGGGCGTCGGCGAGCTGGCGACGATGGCCCAGGAGAACCTGGACATGGTGCTGGTGGTGATGAACGACGGCGGCTACGGGGTGATGCGTGGCATCCAGGAGAAGTATTTCGAAGGGCGCCAGTACTACAACGAGTTGCATACCCCGGACTTCCAGCAGTTGGCCGATGCCATGGGCATCAAGCGCTGGAAGGTCAGTCACGGCGATGACTTCGCCGCGGTGCTGGCCGAGGCGGTGAATTATGCCGGGCCGGCCCTGGTCGAGGTGGATATGCCCAGCGTCGGCGAACTGAAGTTCTCCGGCCCGCCCCAGAAAAAACTCTATTGATGATTTAGCCAGGTTAAGCCACCGGAAGACTCACTGCGGTGGCTAGACACTCCCCGCGAGCTTGATGGAGGTAAAACAACAATAACGACTCGGTTAATAGCAGAACAACAGTGCTTATTACTCATCATTAAAGGGATAACTTCAATGAAAGCGAAAAAGACTCTTACGCTGGCGGCGATGCTGCCGGTAGGCCTGGCTGCGGCCATTCATGCCCATGCCTATGATGTGGTACCGGCCGGCCAGCCGGTGGTCACCGGCGAGCCGAGCCGCGTCGGGGCGCCCTGGAACCATCGTTCCACCTTCAATATTCCCGGCACCAATACCGATGTGGCCTTCGGTGGCTACATCAAGTTCGATGCCATCTACGACTTCGACTACGACCTGGGCAGTTCCACCGATCCTCTGGCGGCCGCCAGCGAGAGTAACGCCACCGATGGTCGCACGACGTTCACCGCCCAGGAGTCACGGCTGAACTTCCGCACCCAGACCCGCTTCGGCGACGAGATGCTGCGCACCTACTTCGAAGGGCACTTCCTGCCCGACGACAAGTTCAACCTGCGCCATGCTTACGGCGAGTACAATGGTTTCCTGGCCGGTCAGACCTGGACCAACTTTATGCACTTCCTGGGCACGCCGCGCATCCTCAAGCTGGGCGGCCCCATCGGTTATGCCACCGGGCGTCCCGAGCAGGTGCGCTACACCTATCAGGCGGGACCCAACACCTTCGCCGTGGCCCTGGAGAACCCCGAGTCCTCGATTTCCGACCTGGGGCCGGGCGGTGCGGTCGACGAAGGGACCGAGCTGCCCGACCTGACCCTGCGCTACCAGTACGGTCGCAGCTTCGGCATTTCCGGCGTGCTGCGCCAGTTCTCCACCGACTCCGAGGTGAGCGGCCAGGACGAGAGCACCACCGGCTTCGGCATCGCCGCCCAGGGGGCCCTGCCGCTGGGCAGCAGCACCACCCTCAAGGGTAACCTGATGGCGGGCAGCGGCCTGGGCGGTTATCTGGACTACGTGCCGGCATCCGGCGCCAAGTTCCGCGCGCCGGATGCCTACCTGGATGCCGACGGGAATCTCGAGGCCGTCGACCTGCAGAGCGTCGGCATCTCCCTGGACCATCGCTGGAATGCCAACTGGTCCAGCTCCATCGGCACCTCCCGGGTCGAACAGGACCTGGCGGACGATGCCCCGGCCTTCCAGGGCATGGTCGACACCGTGCAGTTCTCCCACGTCAACCTGATCTGGGACGTCAACGACCGCTTGACGGTGGGTGCCGAGTACCAGTACATCGACCTGGAGAAGGTCAGCGGCGAGGAGGTGGACGCCAGCCGCGTGATGGCCAGCGCCCAGTTCCACTTCTAAGCCGGCCTTCAGGCCGAGCCCGGGGATGGCGCGCCGCTCGCCCTGGTGCCGTCCCCGGCACAGAGTCATGGAACGTCGACTTGCTGCATCGATTCGCTGTCTTGTGCCGATGGTTTCCATCGGCACTTTTTCATTGTGGGCGATAAGGGGGCGGTATGAAGACGATTCGCGCCCTAAGGCGTGGCCTGGAGGTGCTGGAGATCATGGCCCGGCGTGGCGAGCCCCTGGGGCTGGCCGAGCTGCATCGTACCTCCGGCATCGACAAGAGCACCCTGCTGCGCCTGCTGGCGACCCTGGTCGAGCGGGGCTGGGCCTGCCGAGGACTGGGGGATGGCCGCTATCGCTTGACCGCGACGTTGGCCACCCTGGGGCAGGGGATCTCGGAGGACGCGTCCTGGCTGGTGTCGGCGACCCCCTTGCTGGTCGAGCTTCACGATACCCTGGGCTGGCCCTCGGACCTGGCCCTGGTAGAAGAGGCAAGCCTGCGGATCATCGAGACCTCACGGCCCCTGAGCCGGCGTATCCGGCATCGCGAGGTGCTGGGTTTTCGCCCGAGCCCCTTGCGTTCGGCCCTGGGGCGGGCCTGGCTGGTGGGTAGTGGAGAAAAGCAGCGGCAGGCGCTGCTGAAGCGGCTATCCCTGGGCCCCGGCGAGGCGGCCGGGTTGGCCCGGGACAGGGAGTATCTGGCCCGCCTGGTGGCGGAGTTCGCCGAGCTGGGGCATGCCCGCCGCGACCCCGCCGAGCGACTGATGGTCTCCGCCGAGGAGCCCGGTTATTCGGCCATCGCCCTGCCCATCCGCCGGGCCGGCGAGGTACGCGCCTGCCTGAGCGTGGTCTTCGTCCCCGGCGAGGCCGAGGAGGCTCAACTGGCCCGGGGCCTGCGCCGCGTCGTTACGGCCCTCGAGACCCCGGCTTCGCCGGGAGCTTGAAGCTGGGAGAAAAACCGCCCCCATGGCCTGGCCATGGGGGCGGTTCATATTAGGCTGCTATCCAGCTTCCAGCTTCCAGCTTCCAGCTTCCAGCTTCCAGCTTCCAGCTTCCAGCTTCCAGCTTCCAGCTTCCAGCTTCCAGCTTCCAGCTTCCAGCTTCCAGCTTCCAGCTTCCAGCTTCCAGCTTCCAGCTTTATACCGCATCCTTATCCGTTTCGCCGGTACGAATCCGGCGGTGCGGCGTTCCGATCACCTGCTCCAGGGCGGAGACGAAGATCTTGCCGTCGCCGACCTTGCTGAATGTATTAGCGCGACCTGGGTAGCAGGATCACACCGCATCCTTGTCGGTTTCGCCGGTACGAATCCGGCGGTGCGGCGTTCCGATCACCTGCTCCAGGGCGGAGACGAAGATCTTGCCGTCGCCGATCTTGCTGAATGTATTAGCGCGACCTGGGTAGCAGGATCACACCGCATCCTTGTCGGTTTCGCCGGTACGGATACGAATCACCTGCTCCAGGGCGGAGACGAAGATCTTGCCGTCGCCGATCTTGCCGGTATTGGCCACCTGGGTAATCGCATCGATCACCTGCTCGGCCATGGCGTCGTCCACGGCCACTTCCAGCTTCACCTTGGGCAGGAAGTCGACCACATACTCGGCACCCCGGTAGAGCTCGGTGTGGCCCTTCTGGCGACCGAAGCCCTTGACCTCGGTAACGGTGATGCCCTGTACGCCGATCTCGGAAAGTGCCTCGCGAACGTCGTCCAACTTGAACGGCTTGATGATGGCGGTCACCAGTTTCATGGTCTGTCTCCTTGCATCCTAAGGGTCGGTCGGCGGTTGCCGGTCCTGGCACAAGCATACACCAAGAAAAAAGGCCCCCGAAGGGGCCAGGGGAGCACGCCAGCTCACTCGGTACGCGTCGACAGACGCTGTGACTGGGTCAGGCCGTCATTCTGGGAGCGGCCGCTGCCACCGCCACGCACCTTGGCGACGGTGAATTCGGGGTAGGCCTCCAGGCCACATTCGGCCAGGTCGACGCCTTCATACTCTTCTTCCTCGCTGACGCGGACGCCCATCACCGCCTTGATGATCAGCCACACGATCAGGCTGGCCAGGAAGACCCAGACGAAGATGCCGATGATGCCGAGGATCTGGGCGCCGAAGGTGGCGTCACCATTGGAGAGCGGCACCGCCAGCAGGCCCCAGATACCCACCACGCCGTGCACGGAGATGGCACCCACCGGGTCGTCGATCTTCAGCTTGTCCAAACCGACGATGGCGGCCACCACGATGGCGCCACCCACGCCGCCGATCAGGGTCGCGCCCAGGGCGGAGGGCGCCAGGGGCTCGGCGGTGATGGCCACCAGGCCGGCCAGGGCACCGTTGAGGGCCATGGTCAGGTCGGCCTTGCGGAACCACAGCTTGGCCAGGATCAGAGCGGCGATCACGCCACCGGCGGCGGCGGCATTGGTGTTGACCAGCACCTGGGCCACGTTGTTGGCGGAATCCACGTCGGAGACCTTCAGCTCGGAACCGCCGTTGAAGCCGAACCAGCCCATCCACAGGATAAAGGTGCCCAGGGTGGCCAGGGGCATATTGGCACCGGGGATGGCGTAGATGCTGCCGTCCTTGCCGTACTTGCCCTTGCGCGGACCGAGGATCAGCACGCCGGCCAGGGCGGCGGCGGCACCGGCCATATGCACGATGCCGGAGCCGGCGAAGTCGGAGAAGCCGGCGGCGGAGAGCCAGCCGCCGCCCCAGGTCCAGTAGCCGGAGACCGGATAGATGACGCCGGTCATCACCACGGCGAAGGCCAGGAAGGCCCACAGTTTCATGCGCTCGGCCACGGCCCCGGAGACGATGGACATGGCGGTGGCCACGAATACCACCTGGAAGAAGTAGTCGGCACGCATGGAGTAGTAGGGGGCATCATCGCCGCCGGCCAGCACCGCCTCCGCGCTGTTCTCGCCGCCCAGCAGGAAGCCCAGGCTGGGCAGGACGCCACCCTCGCTGCTGGAATACATCAGGTAATAGCCCAGCAGCAGGTACATGGTGCAGGAGATGGCGAAGAGGGCGATGTTCTTGGTCAGGATCTCGGCGGTGTTCTTGGAACGCACCATCCCGGCCTCGAGCATCGAGAAACCGGCGGCCATCCACATCACCAGGACGCCACAGATAAGGAAATAGAAGGTGTCGAGCGCGTAACTCAGCTCTACTAGATCGGTCATGGTCGGAACTCCTGAGTCAGACCGGCTGACTGGGGAAGGGGGGGAGTGGGGCGAACTCAGACGGCGTCGGCGCCGCGCTCACCGGTGCGGATACGGATCACATCCTCCAGAGTGGTGACGAACAGCTTGCCGTCACCGATCTTGCCACTGTTGGCGGCGCTGCGGATGGCGTCCAGTACCGTCTCGACGCGGCCGTCGTCGACGGCGACCTCGACCTTCACCTTGGGGAGGAAATCGACGACGTATTCGGCGCCGCGATACAGTTCGGTATGGCCCTTCTGACGACCGAAGCCCTTGACCTCGGTGACGGTGATGCCCTGAACGCCGTTGTCGGCCAGGGCCTCGCGGACGTCGTCGAGCTTGAAGGGTTTGATGATGGCGGTGATGAGTTTCATCCCGGACTCCCTACATCGAAGTTGTCATTGGCGTGCGGCAGGCGATTGCCTGCCTTGTGCAGTGCGCAAAGCATGCCAACGAAGGGTTTTTCCTTGTAAATCATTCGTCTGTAGGGTGTTCTCGGGACACGATGAGCGATAACGGAGCGGATGGGTGCACCAAGCTGGTGCCTGTTATCCAGGTCGGTGCATCGTTGCGGCGCATGCGTCCGGGGCCCGGCTTGCGTATCCTGTAGGGCAGTCCATGGCGTTTTTTCAGGAGTCATCATCGATGATCAATAACGAGCGGATCGGGCGCCTCGCCCAGCAACTGGGCGAGCGCCTGCAGGGGGCCTCCCAGGCCCCCGAAGAGCTGCAACGCAGCGTGCAGCAGGTGGTCAAGGGCGCCTTCGATCGCCTGGAGCTGGTCTCCCGGGAGGACTTCGATATCCTGATGGAGGTGCTGCAGCGCACCCGCTCCCGGGTCGAGGCCCTGGAGACCCAGGTGGCCGAGCTGGAGCACCTGCTCCAGGCGCGCCTGGAGGCGGAGGCGCCGCAGGCCACGCCCTCGCCGGCGGCGGAAGATGCCGGCGGCGGCGAGACCCAGGACGAGACGTCGCCCCGGGCCTGAGTCTGCGCCAGCGGCCTGTCGGGTGTATCCGGTCGTCGCGAGAATCACGGGATTCGCGGTAGATCGGCGGTAAGTCCGACGGGCTGCTAGGGTTAGATGATCGACGGTTGCTCAGGGACGAGTCATGACGCTGGCCATCGTTACCACCCGTGCCGCCCTGGGGCTGGAGGCCCCGGAGGTGCGGGTGGAGGTGCACCTGGCCAATGGCCTGCCCGGCATCACCCTGGTGGGGCTGCCGGAAACCGCCGTCCGCGAGAGCCGCGAGCGGGTGCGCAGCGCCCTGCTCAATGCCAACTTCGAGTTTCCCACCACCCGCCGCATCACCCTCAACCTGGCTCCCGCCGACCTGCCCAAGGAGGGCGGGCGCTTCGATCTGCCCATCGCCCTGGGCATCCTGGCCGCCTCCGGCCAGCTGCCCGCCGATGCCCTGAGTGGCGTGGAGAGCCTGGGGGAGCTGGCCCTGGACGGTCGCCTCTGCCCGGTCGGCGGGGTGCTGCCGGCGGCCCTGGCGGCCAAGCAGGCCGGGCGTCGGTTGATCCTGCCCCGGGAGAATGCCGCCGAGGCGGCCCTGGTGCAGGGCCTGGAAGTCTTGCCGGCGGCGCATCTGCTGGAGGTGGCCGCCCATCTCTGGGGGCGCGAGCCTCTGACGCCACAGCCCACCAGCCGGCCCGTCCCGGGCCATCTCGAGGTCGCCGACCTGGCCGAGGTGCGTGGCCAGCATCAGGCACGCCGGGCCCTGGAGGTGGCCGCCGCCGGTGGGCATAACCTGCTCTTCGTCGGGCCGCCGGGGAGCGGCAAGACCATGCTGGCCAGCCGGCTGCCCGGCATCCTGCCGCCGCTGGAGGAGGCGGAGGCCCTGGAGCTGGCGGCGATCCGCTCCGTGGCGGGACAGCCGCTGCTCGCCGGTTGGGGCCTGCGTCCGTTTCGTGCGCCCCACCATACCGCCAGCGCCGCCGCCCTGGTGGGCGGCGGCTCCTCGCCGCGCCCCGGCGAGGTCTCCCTGGCTCATCAGGGGGTGCTCTTCCTGGACGAATTGCCGGAGTTCAGCCGCAGCGTGCTGGAGGTGTTGCGTCAGCCCCTGGAGTCGGGGTGGGTGGATCTGGCCCGGGCCCGGGTGACCCGACGTTACCCGAGCCACTTCCAACTGGTGGCGGCCATGAACCCCTGCCCCTGTGGTCATCTGGGCGACCCCCGCCGTGACTGCCATTGCACCTCGGGGCAGGTGCAGCGCTACCAATCGCGCCTCTCGGGGCCCTTGCTTGACCGTATCGACCTGCAGGTGGAGGTGCCGGCGCTGCCCGCCGATCAGTTGACCGCGACGACGGCGGAGGAGGGCTCGGCGAGGGTGCGGGAGCGGGTGGTGGCGGCCCGGGCGCGCCAGCGGGCCCGGGGTGGCCTCAATGCCAGCCTGTCGGTATCGGCCCTGGAGGCGGCCTGTGGGCTGAGTGCGGCGGATCGTGCCTGGCTGGCCCAGAGCCTGGAGCGGCTGCGCCTCTCGGCCCGGGCCTATCATCGGGTGCTGCGGGTCGCCCTGACCCTGGCGGACCTGGTCGGCCTCGAGCGCCCCGGCCGCGATCAACTGCTGGAGGCCATCGGCTATCGGCAGCTGGAGCGTTTATTGGGACGCCAGTAAGACGGCCTGTGTGGGGTGTGCTGGAGGCTCGGCGTCGCAGGCAGCGGCAGTTGGAACGCCTGCTAGGACGCCAGTAAGGCGGCCGGGGGAGCATGCAGGGTAGGGGTCCTAGAGGGCATCGGCATCGAAGGCGCCGCTGATGGTTCGCTCCCAGCGCGGCCGGATGTCTTCGGGGCGGCGCAGGCGGAGCTCCAGCCGGTAGGGCAACAGGGTGCGATCCGAGAGACGCAGTTCGGGGCCATCCGCCACCAGGCGCGTATCCAGCAGCCACTGGCCGGCGGGCGTCGCGGTATGGCTTATCTGTGGCTGCCAGTCGATCACCTGGGGGCCGGCCGGGTAGGCCAGCAGGGCCCGGGTCAGGCTCTCCTCGAAGCGCGCCTGGCCGATGGGCAGGCTCTCTTCCACCTCGGTGCTGGACAGCAGCAAGACGACCTCTCGGGCCTCGAGCTCCCAGGCCGGCTCTTCGATCAGCAGTCGGGTGGCCTGCTCGCTGAGCCCCAGCAGCGCCTGGCGCAGCTGGGTGGGACGATCCGGTGGGCTGGCGCAACCCGCCAGCAAGAGCGCCAGGCCGACGACCAGCAGCCGGCTGATCGGCGTGCCCCCGAGGGCGGGCAGGCGTTGCCTCATCGGTGCAGCTCCTGGCGGGCCAGAAACCCATCCAGTTCATCGAACAGGGCCTCGCGGATCGGCGCCGTCTCGTTGACCAGGTGGTGGCGGGCCTCCGGGTGACGATGAATCTCGGCGTCGGGGAACTTGCGGGCCAGGATATCCAGGTTCCATTGCCAATCCACGGTCAGGTCCTGTTCTCCCTGGAGGATCAGTACCGGCAGCTGCGCCGGAGGCAACGCCAGCAGGCGCGGGATCCAGCGCCGCATGGCGCTGATCCAGGTCACCGAGAGGCGATCCGGCTGCAGGGGATCCTGGTCGCGGAGGAAGGTGGTGAAGTCGTCATCATTGGAATTGGCCCGGTACTTGCGCGGCAGGCTACGGATAAAGGGGCTGGCCACCAGGTGCAACCAGCTGGACTGGTTCCAGCCCCAGGGGCGCACCAGGGGGGCCAGCAGGGCCAGGCCGGCCCATTGGCTTTCGGCGTTGCGGGTCAGGGCGTCGGTGGCGAGGATGGCGGCGCCGGTGCTCTGGCCGATGCCCACCCAGGGGCGCGGGGCCAGGCCTTCCAGGCTCAGGCGTTGTTGCAGGGCGACCAGGCAGCGTCCGTAGTCGTCGAAATCATCGATGCAGGCGCGCCGTCCGGTGGAGAGGCCGTGCCCCGGCAGGTCCCAGAGCACCACCCGCCAGCCGCCCGCCAGCAGGCGCTCCAGCAGGTGGCGATAGAGGCCCAGGTGGTCGAAGTAGCCATGCACCACGAAGGCGGTGCCGCGTGGCTGTGCCGGACTCCACACCTGAGTCCAGAGGCGAAAGGGGGCGGCCTCGGTATAGCCCACGTGTAATCCCACCCGGTCGCCGAGCAGCGGCATCAGGCGGTAATGGGCGAGATAATCTTCCAGATGCGGCAGCGCCTGAGGGGCATGCCCGGCGGGCATGATGGGTCCCAGGGTAGTGAGCGGCGTGAAGTCGGTCATGAAAGCCTCCCGTCAGGCGCCAATCCTAGCGTTATGGGCCCCTCCAGGCCATATTGCCGGGAGATGGATTCATCATTTGGTCGAGGCGGGCAGACCAGGCGCCCAAAATCGGGTAACATATGGAAGGTATTTCCACAAATATATACTGGTTTCGTATACGAAATAACGATAAGCAGTCGGCGGTGCCTGCCGGCTGCAGCGCATCAGGAGGCCCCATGACCGACCGAGTCACTCGCCACCGTCTCCAGGTGGCCAGCGAGCTGGACCATTTCATCAATGAGCAGGCCCTGCCGGGGTCGGGTATCGATGCCGAGGCCTTCTGGACCGGCGTCGACGCGCTGTTTCACGATTTGACCCCGAAAAATCGTGAATTGCTCGCAGAGCGTGAGCGTCTGCAGCGGCAGCTGGATACCTGGCATCGCGAGCACCCTGGCCCGGTACGCGACATGCCGGCCTATCGCCGCTTCCTCGAGGAGATCGGTTACCTGGCCGAGGTCCCGGCCAAGGTGCGGGTCAGCACCTCCAAGGTGGATGCCGAGCTGGCCTCCCAGGCCGGCCCCCAGCTGGTGGTGCCGGTCAGTAATGCCCGTTACGCCCTGAATGCCGCCAATGCGCGCTGGGGCAGCCTCTACGATGCGCTCTATGGCACCGACGCGATCAGTGACGACGATGGCGCCGAGAAGGGCAAGGCCTTCAACCCCAAGCGCGCCGCCAAGGTGATCGCCTATGCCCGCGGCGTACTGGATATCGCCGCCCCCCTGGCCACCGGTTCTCACCGCGAGGCGATCAAGTATGTGATCCGTGACGGCCACCTGGTGGTCACCCTGGAAGGCGGCCGCGAGACCGGCCTCAAGGACGCCGGCAAGCTGGTGGGGTATCGCGGCGAGGCGGCCTCTCCCGAGGCGGTACTGCTCGGCAACCACGGCCTGCACCTGGAGATCCAGTTCGACGCCGAGCACTTTATCGGCAAGGACGATCCCGCGCATATCAAGGACCTGCTGATGGAGGCCGCCCTCTCCGCCATCATGGACTGCGAGGACTCCGTGGCCGCGGTGGATGCCGAGGACAAGGTGGGCGTCTACCGCAACTGGCTGGGCCTGATGAAGGGCGACCTGGAAGAGCGTTTCGAAAAAGGCGGCGAGACGGTAGTGCGTCGCCTCAATCCGGATCGCCGCTACACCGCCCCGGATGGCGGCAGCTTGACCCTGCCGGGGCGCTCGCTGCTCTTCGTGCGCAACGTGGGTCACCTGATGACCACCCCGGCGGTGCTGGATGCCGAGGGCAATGAGGTGCCCGAGGGCATCCTCGACTGCGTGGTGACCAGTTTGATCGCCCTGCGCGACCTGCAGAAGAGCGCCGACGAGCCGCGCAACTCCCGTGAGGGCTCGGTCTATATCGTCAAGCCGAAGATGCACGGTCCCCGGGAAGTTGCCTTCGCCGACGAGCTGTTCGGTCGCGTCGAGGCGCTGCTGGGCATGCCCCGTGACACCCTGAAGATGGGCATCATGGACGAGGAACGCCGCACCTCCACCAACCTCAAGGCGTGCATCAATGCCGCCGCCTCCCGGGTGGTGTTTATCAATACCGGCTTCCTCGACCGCACCGGCGACGAGATGCACACCGTGATGCAGGCCGGGCCCATGGTGCGCAAGGGCGACATGAAGCATGCCGCCTGGATCCAGGCCTATGAGCGCAATAACGTGCAGATCGGCCTGGCCTGCGGCCTGCGCGGTCGCGCCCAGATCGGCAAGGGCATGTGGGCCATGCCGGACCTGATGGCCGCCATGCTGGAGCAGAAGGTGGCCCAGCCCAAGGCCGGTGCCAACACCGCCTGGGTGCCGTCGCCCACTGCCGCAACACTTCACGTACTGCACTACCATCAGGTCAATGTTCAGGCGGTGCAGCGCGAGCTGGAGAGCCAGGGGGAACCCGACTTCCTGAATGATCTCCTGACCGTGCCGGTGGCGGAGAGCCCGAACTGGTCCGACGAGGCAATCCAGCAGGAGCTGGACAACAATTGTCAGGGCATCCTCGGCTATGTGGTGCGCTGGGTCGAGCACGGCGTCGGCTGTTCCAAGGTGCCGGATATCCACGACGTGGGCCTGATGGAAGACCGCGCCACCCTGCGGATCTCCAGCCAGCACGTGGCCAACTGGCTGCACCATGGCGTGGTCAGTGCCGAACGGGTCCAGGAGACCCTGGAACGCATGGCCAGGGTGGTGGACGAGCAGAACGCCGGCGATCCCGCCTACGTGCCGATGAGCCGCGACTTCGCCGCTTCCACCGCCTTCCAGGCGGCCAGCGAGCTGGTCTTCAAGGGCCTCGAGCAGCCCTCCGGCTACACCGAGCCGCTGCTGCACCACTGGCGGGCGGTGCATAAGGCGCGTGCCAACTAAGCTCCATTGCCCATCCTGCTAGTGCAACGCCCCGGCGGCCTTCAGGCCCCGGGGCGTTGGTCGTTTCGGGCTGGGCCCGGAGGCGGCCTTGCGCTATCTTGTGGCGCAACGCTTGCCACCGTTTCGCCCGCCGCAGGGAGCGCCGCCATGATCGTGATGACCGCCGCCGCCATCGAGGAGTTTCTCGACGAGGTCTTTCCCCAGCGCCAGGGCACCATCGAGGGCGTCGACGAGATGCGCGCCACCATGAGCCTGGCCATCGAGGACGAGCACCTTAGGCCGGGAGCCTGCGTCTCCGGGCCGACCCTGATGGGCCTGGCCGATGTCTGCCTCTACGTGGCCATTCTGGCCCAGGTGGGGCCGGAGCCCATGGCGGTGACCACCGACCTCAACTGCCACTTCCTGCGCCGCGCCCGGGGCGACCGCGACCTGATCGCCAATGCCCGCATCGTCAAGCTGGGCCGGCGCCTGGCGGTGGGCGAGGTGCAGCTCTTCTCCGCCGGGGACGAGGAACCGGTGGCCCTGGTGACCGCCACCTATGCGCTGCCGGAGATGGACTAGTCGGGCGTCGCGGGGCGCCCGGCGCGTAGCGCACAGGTCCCCAGGGCCAGCCAGCCGCCGATCAAGGCCAGGCCACCCAGCGGCGTGATCAGGCCCAGGCGGCCCAGGCCGCTCAGCGCCAGGGCATAGAGGGAGCCGCAGAAGAGCGCGATGCCCAGGGCCCAGAGGCCCAGCGCCAGGCGTTGCCCTGGCAGGGGCCTGGTGGCCCGCCAGGCCAGCACGCCAAGCATGGCCAGGGTATGCCAGGCCTGATAGCGCACCCCGGTCTCGAAGGCCGCCATCAGGCGCGGTACCAAGCGTCCCTCCAGGGCATGGGCGCCGAAGGCGCCGGCGGCGACCATCAGGGTCCCCGAGGCGGCCACCAGCAACCACCAGTTGCGATCACGCATCGCTTGTCTCCGTATTCGTCGAGGCAGGCGCTACCGTACCCTGGCAAGGGCGAACAGGCTACAATATGGCCCCTGCCATCCAGCTATCGAGAGGACGCCATGCAGATCCAGCTCAATGGAGAATCCAAGCCGCTCGATGGCGAGGTGACGATCCAGCAACTGCTCGAGTCCCTGGGGCTCGCCGGGCGGCGTATCGCCGTCGAGGTCAACGAAGAGATCGTCCCCCGCAGCATTCATGCCGAGACTCGCCTCGTCGAGGGCGATCGAGTCGAGATCGTGCACGCCATCGGCGGCGGCTAAGCCCGCGGCGCCCGCATTCGACGACCCGACGCCCTGCGATCCCGCGGCCAATCGAGGAAACCAAACAGATGACTCAAACACTCAGCGACCAGCCCTTCGTGGTGGCCGGCCGTCCGTTTAGCTCCCGCCTGCTGGTGGGGACCGGCAAGTACAAGGATTTCGACGAGACCGCGGCGGCCATCGACGCCAGCGGCGCCGAGATCGTCACCTTCGCGGTGCGGCGCACCAACCTGGGGCAGGATGCCTCGGCGCCGAACCTGCTCGACGTGATCTCCCCGCAGCGCTACACCCTGCTGCCCAATACCGCCGGCTGCTACACCGCCAAGGACGCGGTGCGCACCTGCAAGCTGGCCCGGGAGCTGCTCGACGGCCACAACCTGGTCAAGCTCGAGGTGCTGGGCGACGACACCACCCTCTACCCCAATGTGGTGGAGACCCTGAAGGCCGCCGAGGCGCTGCTGGCCGACGGCTTCGATGTGATGGTCTATACCAGCGATGATCCCATCGTGGCCAAGGAACTGGAGCGCCTGGGCTGCTGCGCCATCATGCCCCTGGGCTCGTTGATCGGCTCCGGTCATGGCCTGCAGAACCCGCACAATACCCGCCTGATCGTGGAGCAGGCCGAGGTGCCGGTGCTGGTGGACGCGGGGATCGGTACCGCCTCCGACGCCGCCATGGCCATGGAGCTGGGCTGCGATGCGGTGCTGATGAACACCGCCATCGCCCATGCCCGCCAGCCGGTGCTGATGGCCCAGGCCATGAAGCAGGCGGTGGAAGCCGGGCGCCAGGCCTATCTGGCCGGGCGTATGCCGCGTCGCCAGAGCGCCGATCCCTCCTCGCCCTTCGCCGGCCGCATCAACGGCTGAGCCCGACCCAGGAATCGAACGAGGCGTATGAACGACGAACGTACTCCCGAGCCGGAGGCCCAGGCCACCGGCGAGGCCAATCAGGACACGCTCTACAAGCGTGGAATCAAGAGCTATGTGCTGCGCGCCGGTCGCATGACCGGGGCCCAGACCCGCGGCCTGGAGGAGGTCTGGCCGCGGCTGGGCCTGACCCTGGAGGGCGGGCGCCTGGACCTGGACGCCCTCTTCGGTCGTCAGGCCCGGCGGGTGGTGGAGGTCGGCTTCGGCATGGGCGCCTCCCTGATCGAGCAGGCCGAGACCCACCCGGATACCGATTTTATCGGCATCGAGGTGCATGCCCCCGGCGTCGGCAAGCTGCTCGACGAGGCCGACAAGCGCGGCCTCACCAACCTGCGGGTGTTCCGCGAGGATGCGGTGCGGGTGCTTGACGAGTGCCTCCCGGCGGACAGCATCGATACCCTGCAGCTGTTCTTCCCCGATCCCTGGCCGAAGAAGAAGCACCACAAGCGGCGCATCGTGCAGCCCGCCTTCGTGGAGCTGATTCGCCACCGCCTCAAGGTGGGGGGCACCCTGCATATGGCCACCGACTGGGAGAACTATGCCGAGCATATGGCCGAGGTGATGGCGGCGGCGCCGGGGTATCGCAATACCGCCACCGCGGAGACCGCGCCCTATGTGCCGCGTCCCGAGTTCCGACCCCTGACCAAGTTCGAGGCCCGCGGCGAGCGCCTGGGCCACGGCGTCTGGGACCTGATCTTCGCGCGTAGCGAGTAATAAGTAGCGAGTAAGCAACAGCCGATGGGGGTGGGCGCGGCCCTGTGCCGCGCCCCGGCTCTCCAGCACCCTGCCCCCTGACCCAGTTCGAGGCCCGCGGCGAGCGCCTGGGCCACGGCGTCTGGGACCTGATCTTCGCGCGTAGCGAGTAAGCAACAGCCGATGGGGTCGGGCGCGGCCCTGTGCCGCGCCCCGGCTCTCCAGCACCCTGCCCCCTGACCCAGTTCGAGGCCCGCGGCGAACGCCTGGGCCACGGCGTCTGGGGCCTGATCTTCGCGCGTAGCGAGTAAGAGAAGAAGAGGGAGGGCTGCGGGGGACCCTTCGCCAGCGAGGCCCCGCCATAAAAAAGCGGCGACTCCAGGGGAGTCGCCGACAAGGACCGTGACTAGCTTGATGAGGAGAAACCATGGCAGGGAACCTGACATTCTCTGCGATGGGTATGGCGTCTGGCCGACGCCATGTAGACAAGGTAATCATTCTCATTTGTCGCGTCAACAGAAAACGAGAATCTTTTTCGTTTGTCTCCCTGTGCCATTCGCCACGCATAAAAAAGCGGCGACTCCGAGGAGTCGCCGACAAGGACCGTGACTAGCTTGATGAGGAGAAACCATGGCAGGGAACCTGACATTCTCTGCGATGGGTATGGCGTCTGGCCGACGCCATGCAGACAAGATAATCATTCTCATCTGTCGGGTCAACAGAAAATGCGACTATTTTTCATTTGGCCGCATCAGGCCGCCAGGCTTAGCCATAGGGGCAGGCTCAGCATCGCCAGCAGCGTCTGCCCGGTGATCAGCGCCGCCATCAGTTCGGCGTCGCCACCCAACTGGCGCGCCAGGATATAGGCCGAGGTGGCGGTGGGCAGGGCGGCGAAGAGCAGGGCCACATCGCGGCTCACCCTATCCAGCCCCAGCGCCCAGGCCAGGCCCAGCACCAGGGCCGGCATCAGCAGCAACTTGATGCCATGGGTCGTCCAGACGGCGCGGTCACGGCGCAGCAGCGCCTGGGGACGTAGGGCCACGCCCACCGCCACCAGGCCCAGGGGCAGGGCGGTGCGGCCCAGCAACTCCAGGGTGGGAGCGCTCCAACCGGGCAGGCCCCGGCCCGAGAGGTTCAGGGCGATACCGCCCAGGCAGGCGAGGATCAGCGGGTTGGTGATCAGGGCACGCAGGCTGCGGCCCAGGCTGCCGGGGCCCAGGGTGCCAACGCCGATAAAGCAGAGCACGCAGAGCAGGTTGACGGTCGGTACCATCAGCGCCACGGCTACCGCCGCCGTGGTGGCGCCGAGGCCGCCGTGCAGCGCCGCGGCGCCGGCCACGCCCACATAGGTATTGAAACGCAGGCTGCCCTGGAAGAGCGAAGTGAAGGTGGCCGCCTCCGGCGTGAGGCGGGGGCGCCACCACCACAGCAGGACGGCGAAGAGCAGCATGCCGCCCAGCAATACCAGGGCCAGCCGGGCCACCGGGACCCGAGCGATCTCCGCCTCGGCCAGGGTGCCCACCAGCATGGCTGGAAACAGCAGGTAGTAGATCAGCCGCTCCAGGCGGGGCCAGAAGTCGCCGCCGGGCAGGCCCAGGCGTCCCAGCAGGGCCCCCAGCAGGATCAGCAGAAAGAGCGGGCCCAGGGCGTCGAGAATCTGCATGGTGCGACATGGCTCCAGGTCACGGTCGTTGGCGAGTGCTGATAAGCTTACCCTGATAGAGAGGCGGCCCGCGATGGTCGCGACCCGAGACGACGAGGGGGAGACGATGACGGCGAAGGTTCGCTGGTTGAGTGTGGGGATCCTGGGGCTGCTGTTATTGGCCCTGGGGGGCTGGTTCTGGCAGCAGGGGCGCGAGGATGAGGGGGCGCCCCGGGGCGGCGAGATCGCCCTGCCTTCCACCCATGGCGATTTCACCCTGTCGGCGCTGGGCGAGGAGCAGCTGGCGGCCATCTATTTCGGCTACACCTACTGCCCGGATGTCTGTCCCATGACCCTGGCGGTGGTGCGTCAGGCCCTGGGCCAACTGGAGCCGGCGCTGGCCGAGCGGGTGGTGCCGGTGATGATCAGCGTCGACCCCGAGCGGGATACCCTGGAGCGGCTCGAGGAGTACATGGGGTACTTCGGCGATGAATTCATCGGCGCCCGGGGCGGCGAGGCGCAGCTCGAGGATATCGCCGAACGCTACGGCATCTTCTGGCGCCGGGTCGAGATGGAGGAGTCCGCCATGGACTATACCGTGGACCACAGCGCCTCGCTCTATCTGGTCGACCGCCATGGAGAGATTCGTCGGCGAGTGCTCTATTCGCCCGCGCCTCATGCCCTGATCGAGGCGCTGCGCCAGGAACTGGGCGATACATAAGCGGATAGACTCGCCGCAGGCGAGTGCTCCCGACCCAATATCCCCCGACGCCCCATGCCCTGATTGAGGCGCTGCGCCAGGAACTGGGCGATACGTAAGCGGATAGACTCGCCGTCGGCGAGTGCTCCCGACCCAATATCCCCCGACGCCCCATGCCCTGATCGAGGCGCTGCGTCAGGAGTTGGGCTCCTGATCCGCCTCCGGCGAGCTAAGCAGGCGTTCCACCATGGCGTCCAGGGCCCGTAGCTGACGGCCGTCGCGGTTGTCATGGTCGGGATGGGGGCGCCAGCTGTTCTCATCGTAGCCCCACCAGTCCCAGCAGCCCTGGGGGTTGCCCAGGCTGAGAGCGACCTGAGGGTAAAGCACGGCCAGGCGATGCGCATCGGCCCAGGCATTGAGGCCGGAGTGGCGGGCGAAGGTGTCATCGACCTGCTCGGCGCCCATGGCGCAGCCGTGCAGGGCCACCACCAGGCCGCAGGCCTCGCCGTCGGTGCACTCCGCCGGCAGGTAGAGATAGCCGTTCTCGCCCAGTTGGCGTGCCCCGCTGTCGGCCTCCTGAGAAAAGCGCAAGAGTTCTCCCGAGGGCGCGGCGGGTGGTGACGACTCGGCCTCGCCATAGAGCCAGGCCAGGGCCTCGCCGGCACCGTCGTAGCCACAGTCCAGCAGGTAGGGGCTGCCCCCCGCTTCACAATCCACCAGGGGGGCCTGCGATGCGACCCGCTCGCCGGCCACCGGCCAGCCATGGCCGGCCTCCGCCGTGACGACCCGGCGCAGCTGGGTGTCGGCATCCGTCAGCCAGCCGCGATACTGCTCGACGAGTCGTTCCCCCACCTCGGGGAGCACGGTGCCATCGTGCCCGCCATGCCACAGGAAGACCCGCTGGCGGGCCAGCTCCTCGCTGGCGCCCACCCGGCCCTCGGCCAGGTAGGCGGCGTGACGGGCCTCCAGCTCGTCCGGGTCGGGAGGACCGCGGTGGGTCAGCATGCACTGGCCCAGGGCTCGCCCCAGGCTGCCCTGGGCGCAGCCCCAGGGGCCGGCGGCGAAGACCCCCAGGCGCGTATAGCGTCGGGGATAGGCCACCGCCAGTTGAGTGGCCATATAGCCCCCGGAAGAGACGCCCAGCACACCGAGGCGCTCGGCATCGAGGCCCAGGGCCGGCAGGGAGGGCGCATCACTATCGGCGAGGGCGGCGCCGGAAAGCGCCAGCGCCGCCAAGAGGGCGTGTTTACTCGGCATCGGGCTCTTCATCGACACCCAGCAGTTCCACCTTGAAGGTCAGGGTCTCGTAGGGGCCGATGGGGCCACCGGTGCCGGCCTCGCCGTAGGCGAGATCGTAGGGCAGGTAGAGCATCCAGGTGTCGCCCACGCTCATCAGCTGCAGGGCCTCCTGCCAGCCTTCGATGACCTGGTTGACGCGGAAGCTGATCGGCTCGCCGCGCTCATAGGAGCTGTCGAAGACGCTGCCATCCAGCAGGGTGCCCTCGTAGTGCACCTCGACCTGGGAGTCCGGGCCGGGGGTGGCGCCGTCACCGGATTCGATCACCTTGTACTGCAGGCCGGAGTCGGTGACTACCACGCCATCGGCCTCGGCGTTTTCGGCCAGGAAGGCCGCGCCGGCCTCGCGGGCCGCCTCGGTCTGACGCTGGGCCTCGGCCTGGCGCTCGGCCATGGCCTGCTGCTGGAATTGCATCAGGGTCTCGGCCATCTCTTCTTCGCTCAGGGCCAGCTCCGCATCGGCGTAGACATCGCGGATGGCCTGGGTGAAGGCCTCGATATCCAGGTCGTCGACGTCCTGCACCAGGCTCTGGCCCAGGGTCACGCCCAGGCTGTAGCCGAGCCGGGCTTCCTCGCTCTCCAGGTCGGCCAGGGCGAAGGGGGCGGCGCACAGCAGTGAGCCCAGGGCGGCGGCGCGAACCAATGTCTTCATGCAGAGTCCTCGATGGAATGGGTCATTTAGCACCCCTCGGACTCTATCAGGAGTGGCCGGGTTCCGCATCCGGCTGGCTTTAAGGGGGCTCCGAGGGATATTGGCGCTATCCGGCGGCGGACGCTATCAGGAGTGGCCGGGTTCCGCATCCGGCTGGCTTTAAGGGGACTCCGAGGGATATTGGCGCTATCCGGCGGCGGACGCTATCAGGAGTGGCCGGGTTCCGCATCCGGACTGGCGGGGCAGCAAAAAGGTTACGGGCCGGGGAATACCCGGCCCGTTGTTATGAGTGTGGTTGGCAGGAGGCGGGGATCAGACCACCAGGGTGGGGCACTTGGCCATGCTCGCCACCCGCTGGGAGACGCTGCCCAGCAGGTAGGAGGTCTTGTCGCCGTTGGTGCCCTGGGAGCCGATCACGATCAGGTCGATATCGCGCTTGCGGGCGAAGCGCACGATGGTGCTGGAGGGGCGCCCGCCTTTGACGAAGGCGCGCACCTTGGGGGCGCCTCGTTCCAGGGCGTCGTGCTTGGCCTGGACGGCGATCTCGGTGGCGTACTCCTTGAGGGCGTCATCGGGAATATCCAGCTTGCTGGGGCGTACCATGGACAGCGACGCCTCGAGCAGGCTGTGGTGCTTGAAGACGCAGAGAATATAGAGCTCGGCGCCGGTCAGCTTGGCCAGGTCCACGGCCTTCTCCAGGGCCTTGAGGGCTCCCTTGGAACCGTCTACCGGTAGCAGAATCTTTTCGAACATCGTCGTCTCCTCCTTGAGCCAGGATCAGCGGAAGGCCAGATCCCGGAGGAACAGGGCGATCTGCGGGAAGATGATCAACAGCGCCGCCGCCAGCACCAGCATAAAGACGAAGGGCGGCGTCCCCTTGATCACGTCCAGGTAGGGGCGCTTGAAGATGGCGATGGCGGTGAAGATATCGCAGCCGAAGGGTGGCGTCGCCGAGCCGATGGCCACCTGCAGGGTAATCAGGATCCCCACCAGCACCGGGTCGAGGCCGGTGGCCTCGATGGCCGGGGCAAAGATCGGCGTCAGCACCAGGATCACCACGATGGGGTCGACGAACATGCAGGCCACGAAGAAGGCCACGCAGATCGCGATCAGCACCCCGGTGGGCCCCGCCTCGTTGATGCCCACCGCCTCGAGAATGGCCTGGGGAATCTGCGCGAAGGAGATGATCCAGGAGAAGCCGTTACCGACCCCGACCAGGATAAAGACCACGGCGGTGATCAGGCCGGTGGACTTGGCGATGGCGTAGATGTCCGCCATTTTCAGGGAGCGGAAGATGACGAACTCCAGCAGCACGGCATAGAGCACGCAGGCCGCCGCGGCTTCGGTGGGACTGAAGATGCCGCCATAGATACCGCCGACGATGATCACCGGGAAGCCCAGGGGCCAGAGGGCGCCCTGGACCGCTTGAGCGCGTTCCTTCCAGCTACTCCTGGGTTCGGTGGGTACCTTGTTGATATAGGCGTAGGCGATGCAGTAGGCCGAGAACATGACCAGGATCAGCAGCCCCGGGCCGATGCCGGCGATAAACAGTTCACCGATGGAGGTGCCGGAGATGACCCCGTAGATGATCATGCCGATACTCGGCGGGATCAGGAAGGCGATATCACTGGAGTTGATGATCAGCGCCAGGGTGAAGGAGTCGGTGTAACCCGCCTTGAGCATGCGCGGGCGCAGCGGCGAGCCTACCGCCACCACCGTGGCCTGGGTCGACCCGGAGACCGCCCCGAAGAGGGTGCAGGAGGCGGCGGTGGAGACCGCCAGGCCGCCCTTAACGTGGCCGATAAAGGCCATCACCATATTGATCAGGCGCTCGGCGGACTGGCCGCGGGTCATGATATCGGCGGCCAGGATAAACATGGGGACCGCGATCAGCGAGGCCGGGCGGATACCCGCCATGATCTGCTGAATCAGGGTATCCATCTGGCCGAGGCCGTTGAACATCATGAAGAAGCCGATGACCGCCGCGGTAATCAGCGGAATCATCATCGGAAAGCCCAGCAGCAGCAGGGCGATCATGGTTACTACCATTATTGTCGTCATCGTTTATTCCCCTGGGTGACTCGCCCGGTGTCAGACTTCCTTTTCCGTATCCTTGTACCCGTCAACCACGCCCGTCGAGAGATAGACGTCCCGGGAGACCAGGTTCTTGATGGCGGTCAGCAGGTATTGGATACCCGTGATCAGAAACCCCAGTGGCACCCAGACATAGATGGTCCAGATCGGGAACCCCAGGGCCGGCAGGACTCGCCCCTTGGACTGCAGGTCGAGGATATAGACGATGGAGTAGTAGCAGAGAAAGAACATTGCCAGGGAGGTAAAGAAGGCGATGGTGATCATCAGCACCTTGCGCCCGCCCACCGGCAGGGCATCGTAGATGGCCGACATGCGGATATGGCGACCATGGCGAGCCGCGTAGCCGATGCCGGCGAAGGTGATCATGATGATCAGGATGCGGTTGATCTCGCCGGAAAAGAAGATGCTGTCGCCGAACACGAATCGGGCGATCACATTGGCCACGGTGTTGGTGGCCATCAGCAGCACCCCCAGGGCCAGGATCACCGCCTCCACCTTGCTGATAAAGGTGTCGATGGTCCCCAGGAAGCCCGGCAGGCCGGAGCGGTAATTCTTTTCGGACTCTTCTTCGGTCATAAGACATTCCTTATCAGCATGCGCATCTCGGCAGGGGCCCGCTATCCGTCACCATAGGCTTGGCGGGGGGGCTCGGTCCGGCTCGAGGTCAACGCTGCTTGCACGCTAGCTGCCATCAAACGAACAGGGGTGGCCCTCCTGGGCCACCCCTGCCTTGCACGCATGACGTCGACGGCTTACTCGTCGTCGGAGGTCACGGCCTCCAGGTCGGCCTTGAACTGGTTGAGCAGCTCCTCACCACGCTCACCGGTCATCTCCAGGAAGGCCTCTTCCACCTGCGGCGCCCGCTCGCGGAAGGCCTGGATCTGCTCCTCGGTCAGGCGGGTCACGGTAACCTCGTCGGAGGCTTCCTGGATCAGCGCCAGCGACTCCTCGGACAGCCCCTGGATATGCTCGATGGTCACGTCATAGGCATGATCGGCGGCATCGCGGACCAACTGCTGATCCTCCTCGGAGAGGCCCTCGAAGAAGTCCTGGTTGGCCATCATGGCGGTAGTGAACCAGCCGTGGCCGGTGAAGATCAGGTTGGGGGAGACCTCGTAGAGGCCACCGGACTCGATCCAGAAGATGGGGTTCTCCTGGCCGTCGATGATGCCGGTCTGCAGGCCACCATAGACCTCGCCCCAGGGCAGCGGCGTGGGAGTGGCGCCGAAGGCGTTATAGGTCTCGGAGAGCAGCGGGTTGGTCATCACCCGAATCTTCTTGTTGCGGAAGCCGGCCGGCTCGGTGATGGGCTCGTCGGCGGTGACCACCATCTCGCCTTCCGGGTACATCTTCAGCAGTTCCAGGCCCTGTTCGGCGTAGAGCTCCGGGAACATCTCGTTGAGGGCCACGCTCTCGTCGAAGAACTCCAGCACCGTCTCTTCATCGGTGGGCAGCAGGTAGGGAACGAAGAAGATCTGGGCTTCGGGAATCAGCGAGCCGGTAAAACCGGGCGACTGGTTGACGAACTGCAGGATGCCGTTCTGCGTCTGCTCCATGATGTCGTCGGATTCGCCCAGTTCGCCGAAGCGATAGACCTGCAGGGTATGGTCGGAGTTCTCTTCGATATAGTCCTTGAAGGCGACGGCGAAGACGTCCTGAACGTCACCCTCGAACTCCTCGTGGGCGTAGCGCCAGTTTGCAGAGTGAGCCGCGGCGGACATGCCCAGCAGCAGGGCGCCAATGCTCGCGGATGTCAGCAGTTTGGTGGCCTTCATTCTTATTCCCCTTGGCAGTTTCTGGCCGGTCACTCGGCCATGATGAGCGGATGAAATCGAGATAAATCAAGACGCTCCACTCCTTTGAGGCTAGCCGTCGGCGGATAGGGGGTCAAGTTGGGTTTCTAGGGTTTGCAGCGCCCAGAGTTGTGATTTTTTCTGCATAAGCCCGGCATCGATCAGCCGCTCCGCCAGGGATGTCTCCTGCGCTTGGCGGGGGCGAATGGCGGCGCCGGTGGTGGCCAGATCGGCCAATCGGCGCAGGGTTTCTCGCTCGGCCAGCAGCTCCGCCCGTTTCAGGGTGGCGCGCAGCTCGGCGAGTGCCGGGTCGGTAAGGGCTAACTGCTTGAGGGCGCGACGCTGGGCCCGCAGCGGCCGGGTCATCTCGGCCTGCCAGGCACGAATCGGGGTCAGGTGCGAGGGGGCGTCACTATCCGGGGTCAGCCCATGGCGATAAAGCCAACAGGCCCAGAGCAGTTCGCAGACATCGACCTTGGTCTGATCCTGCAGGGCCAGGCAGGCGGTCTCGACGCCGGGCCGCGCATAGAGGTCGAGGGCCTGGTCCCATAGCGCTAGCGCCCAGGGCGCGGCCCGGGCGGTCACGCCCAGGTGGGCCAACCAGGCCCGCAAATGACGGCGCAATTGGGTAGAATGCATGCTCATCGAAGGCTGCTCCTCCGGTGCCGCCCCCTGCGGCGGTCCTGGGTGCGGTGGCCCGCCATTCCCGTTATCGGAGCCGGCATGATCGCATTCCGCCAACTCGCCCTGCAACGCGGCACCCAGCCCCTGATCGAAGACGCCGACCTGACCCTGCACGCCGGCCACAAGGCCGGCATCGTGGGGCCCAATGGCGCCGGCAAGTCGAGCCTGTTCAAGCTCTTGCTGGGGGAGCTGGCCCCCGACAAGGGGGAAGTGGAACTCGCCGGCGGGGTACGCATCGCCCATATGGCCCAGGAAGTGGAGGCGCTGGAGCGCCCCATCGTCGACTATGTGCTGGATGGCGACCGGGCGTTGCGCGCCACCGAGGCGGCCCTGGCCAAGGCCCAGGCCGCCGGGGAGGCCCACCGGGAGGCGGAGCTGCATGGGCAGATCGAGGCCCTGGACGGTTACAGCGCGCCGGCCCGGGCCGCCCAGCTGCTGGTGGGGCTGGGCTTCGCCCAGGCCGATCTGTCGCGCCCCCTGTCGGACTTCTCCGGAGGCTGGCGGATGCGCGTCAACCTGGCCCGCACCCTCTTCATGCCCTCCGACCTGCTGCTGCTGGACGAGCCCACCAACCACCTGGACCTGGATGCCCTGTTGTGGCTGGAGCAGTGGCTGACCCGCTACCCCGGCACCCTGCTGCTGATCTCCCACGATCGCGACTTCCTGGATGCGGTCTGTGATCATGTCGTCCACTTCGACCGGCGCCGCCTGGTGCTCTATCGGGGCAACTACACCGCCTTCGAGCGCAGTCGCGCCGAGAAACTGGCCCAGCAGCAGGCCGAGGCCGCCAAGCAACAGGCCCGTCGCGAGGAGATCGAGCAGTTCGTGGCGCGCTTCCGGGCCAAGGCCACCAAGGCGCGCCAGGCCCAGAGCCGCCTGAAGATGCTGGAGCGCATGGAGACCATCGCCGTGGCCCATGTGGATTCTCCCTTTCACTTCACCCTGCCCGCCGCCGAGAAGACCTCTCACCCGCTGCTGGTGCTGGACGAGGCGCGCCTGGGCTATCGTGGCGAAGAAGGGGGCGAGACGGTGCAGCTGGACCAGGTCAAGCTGAGCCTGCAGCCGGGCCAGCGTATCGGCCTGCTGGGACCCAACGGCGCCGGCAAGTCGACCCTGATCAAGTCGCTGACCGGCGAGCTGCCGCTGCTGGCGGGCAAGCGCATCGAGGGCGAGCACCTGGCGGTGGGCTATTTCGCCCAGCATCAGTTGGAGGGGCTGGACCTCTCCGCGTCGCCCTTCCTGCATGTGCAGCGCCTGTCGCCCCGGGCCAGCGATCAGGAGATCCGTAACTTCCTGGGCGGCTTCGGCTTCCAGGGCGACGATGCCTTCGCCGAGGTGGGCAATTTCTCCGGCGGCGAGAAGGCGCGTCTGGCCCTGGCCCTGGTGGCCTGGCGACGCCCCAACCTGCTGCTGCTGGACGAGCCGACCAACCACCTGGATCTGGAGATGCGCGAGGCCCTCACCGAGGCCCTGGCCGGTTTCGAGGGGGCGGTGATCCTGGTCTCCCACGATCGCCACCTGCTGCGCGCCACCGTGGACGAGTTCTGGCGGGTGGCCGATCACCGCCTCGAGCCCTTCGACGGCGATCTGGAGGATTATCGCGCCTGGCTCAAGGCGCGCCTGGAGGGCGAGCGCCGTGAGGCACGCGCCGAGAAGGGCGAGCGCCAGGCGGAGGCCGCGGCGCCGAAGGAGGATCGCAAGGCGGCACGCCGCGCCGCGGCGGAGCTGCGCGAGAAACTGCGCCCGCTGAAGCGCCAGCGCGACAAGGCGGAACAGAGCATGGAGAAGACCCAGGCCACCCTGGGCGAGGTGGAGGAACGCCTGGCGGATGCCGCACTCTATACGGAGGCGAGCCGCAAGGCGGAACTGACCGAACTGCTGGGTCGCCAGGGCGAGCTCAAGTCACGCCTCGACGCGCTGGAAGCGGAGTGGCTGGCCGCCGAAGAGGCCCTGGAAGCCATGGAAGCCGAGTTGCTGGCGGCGGAATAAGTCCCGAGGAGGCACCCCATGATCCTGCGATTCGTGCCGGTCGCGCTGCTGTTGGCCGGCCTGGTTGGCTGCGCCAATCCGCGCCTGACCCTGGATAACTATCAGCGGCTGGAGGTCGGCATGAGTCGGGCCCAGGTGGAGGCGATCCTCGGTTCGCCCAGGGAGTGCCACGGCGCCCTGATGGTGGACCTCTGTACCTGGGGATCGGGCTCGCGCGCCATCCATGCCCAGTTCCTGGGCGGCGAGGCCCTGGCCTTCCAGTATCAAGGGCTCCACTGACCGGTCACCGCGGTTCAACTCTCGAGCAGGAAGGTGACCGGGCCGTCGTTGATCAGCTCCACCTGCATATCGGCGCCGAACTCGCCGGTGGCCGTGCGCGGCCAGGCGGCCCGGGCCCGGCCCACCAGATAGTCGAACAGCGCCTCTCCCTCGGCGGGAGGAGCGGCGCTGGAGAAGCCGGGGCGCAGCCCCTTGCGGGTATCCGCGGCCAGGGTGAACTGGGAGACCAGGAGTAGCCCGCCCTCCACCTGGCGCAGGTCGAGATTCATCTTGCCGGCCTCATCCGAGAACACCCGGTAGTGCAGCAGCTTGTGCAGCAGCTTGTCGGCCCGGCCCCGATCATCGCCCTTCTCCACTCCCACCAGGGCCAAGAGCCCCTGGTCGATGGCACCCACTTCCTGGCCCGCCACCACCACCCGGGCGTGGCGTACCCGCTGAATCAGCGCCTTCATTGGTTGCTTCCTTCCGCCGTCGTGAACCGCGTCAGGGTAGCATGGCGGCCTACCAGGCGCGGCAGACCATGATATCGCAGTGGGGCTCGGCGAGCAGTCGGGCGGTCAGACGGCTCTGCTGGCCGCGTCGACCGCGATAGCTCAGTGCCAGCAGGTCCGGGGGCTGACGGCGCAATCGGGTCAGCAGCACCTCCAGGGGGTCGCCCTGCTCCAGCTCCAGGCTCAGCTCCGGGACCGACTCCACCTCGCTCATCAACTGATCCACCTCCCGCTCCAGTTGCTCCCGCAGCCGGGCCAGCTCGCCATCCCGCCAGCGGGCGAAGTCGCCGCTGGAGCCCAGCTCCCGCTCGCCGGGGATATCCCAGGCGTGCAGCAGGGTCAGCCGCGCCTCGGGGAAGCGCTTGAGGGTCTCGCGCAGGGTATGGCGGCAGGTCAGCGAGAAGTCCACCGGTACCAGGATATCCCGCCATTCCTGGGTGACCGGGTGGATGGCGGAGATCACCGGGCAGGGGGCGCCGCGGATCACCCGGGCCAGGGTGGTGCCGGCCACCAGTTCCGGCTCGCCGCGCTTGCGGTGCCCGCCGAGCAGGATCAGGTCGGCCCGGCGCTCATGGGCCTCGCGGATGATCTCCTCGAAGGGGGCGCCGGCCACGGTCTGCAGTAGCGCCTGGGGGGCGGGCAGCGCATAGTCCTCGCGGATATCGGTGAGCAGGCGCTCCATCTCCGCGACCACCGCCTGCTCCAGGTCGTGCAGTGCCTGGCGCGGCAGATGGGGATCGAGCACATGCAGGGCATCGAGGCGGACCCCGCTGTCCACCGCCAGTTGGATGGCTCGGCCGAAGGCGGCGCGATTCTCCGCCGAAAGGTCGCAGGCGAACAGCAGGGTGCGGGTCATGGTCTCTCCCTCCCTCGGGTGATGGCGAAGCCTCACCTCAGGATGGTGGCTTAACCGCTCCCCCGCAAGGCGCTACCACCAGGCATGGAAGTGATGCACCGGGCCCTGGCCGCGACCCACGCCCAGCCGATGGCTCTCGGCCAGGGCCGTCTCCAGCCAGGCCTTGGCCTCGGTCACCGCGGCCAGGGGGGCATCGCGATGGGCCAGGCAGGTGGCGATGGCCGAGGAGAGCGAGCAGCCGGTGCCGTGAAGGTTGGGGGTGGCGATGCGCGGCCCATCGAGCCACTGGGCGCCGTGCTCGTCCACCAGCAGGTCGGGGCAGCGCTCGCCGCGCAGGTGGCCGCCCTTGAGCAGGGCCCGGGGGGCGCCCAGGGCCTGGAGTCGAGGCAGCAGCGCCTCCATGGCCTCGGCATCGCCGGGGACGGGAGCATTCAGCAGCACCGCCGCCTCCGGCAGATTGGGAGTGATCAGGTCGGCCAGGGGCACCAGCAACTCGCGCACGGCGCGGATGCCGGCGTCATCCACCAGCACATCGCCGCTCTTGGCCACCATCACCGGGTCCAGCACGATCCAGCGCGGGCGACGCTTGGTCAGGGCCTCGCGGATCGCCTCGGCCACCTCGCGGCTGGCCACCATGCCGATCTTGACGGCATCGATGGCGATATCGTCGAGCAGGGTCTCCAACTGGGCGGCGATAAAGTCTGCCGGCACCGGGTGCACCCCGGTCACCCCCTGAGTGTTCTGCGCGGTCAGGGCGGTGATCACGCTGGTACCATAGGCGCCCAGCGCCGAGAAGGTCTTGAGGTCGGCCTGGATGCCGGCGCCGCCGCTGGGGTCGGAGCCGGCGATGGTCAACAGTTTGGGAATCGGGGGAGTGTCGTTCATGGGGAGGTCTTGTCGTTGATGTCGTCGCCTAGCCTACTGCAAGGGACAGGGGGGCCGCCATGCTGAGCCTGTTCCTGGTGGCCCTGGCCGGCGCGACGCTGTTGCGAGGAGAGGCCGGGGGCTCGCCATGCTGAGCCTGTTCCTGGTGGCTCTGGTTAGCGCGACGCTGTTGCGAGGAGAGGCCGGGGGCTCGCCATGCTGAGCCTGTTCCTGGTGGCTCTGGTTAGCGCGACGCTGTTGCGAGGAGAGGTCGGGGGCTCGCCATGCTGAGCCTGTTCCTGGTGGCCCTGGTCAGCGCGACGCTGCTGCCCGGCGGCTCCGAGCTGTGGCTGGCCCGGCTCTGGTGCCTGGGGGAGCCGGCGGCGCTGCTGTGGGCGGTGGCCACCGCCGGCAACACCCTGGGCAGCCTGATCAATGTCTGGCTGGGCCGCTATGCGCGGCGTTTCCAGGATCACCGCTGGTTTCCCGCCTCGCCGGCGGGGCTGGCCCGGGCCGAGCGCTGGTACCACCGCTTCGGCGAGTGGAGCCTGCTGCTCTCCTGGGCACCGCTGATCGGCGATCCCCTGACGGTGCTGGCCGGGGTCTTCCGCCTGCCCTGGTGGCGCGCCCTGCTGCTGATCACCCTGGCCAAGGGGACCCGCTATGCGCTGGTCCTGCTGCTGGCCCGGCAGTGGCTGGCGCCGCTGTGCGGCGGCGCCTGAGATGCCGGGGGGATGACTGGGGATTAAAGTATTGCGGGCAGCCAGGTGGCCAGCCCTGGGAAGGCGGCCAGGGCCAGCAGCATGCTCAGCTGCAGCAGGATAACGGGGATGCCCCCCCGGTAGATGGCCCGGCAGTGGCGGGCACCGCTTTGCAGCGGTGCCTGGCAGGCGCGGGGTCGGCGTGGCCGGCCCCGAGGCTTACAGAATGGAGGGCAGCCAGGTGGCTAGCCCCGGGAAGGCGGCCAGAGCCAGCAGCATACTCAGCTGCAGCAGGATAAAGGGGATGCCCCCCGGTAGATGGCCCGGCAGTGGCGGGCACCGCTTTGCAGCGGTGCCTGGCAGGCGCGGGGTCGGCGTGGCCGGCCCCGAGGCTTACAGAGTGGAGGGCAGCCAGGTGGCTAGCCCCGGGAAAACGGCCAGGGCCAGCAGCATACTCAGCTGCAGCAGGATAAAGGGGATGCCCCCCGGTAGATGGCCCGGCAGTGGCGGGCACCGCTTTGCAGCGGTGCCTGGCAGGCGCGGGGTCGGCGTGGCCGGCCCCGAGGCTTACAGAATGGAGGGCAGCCAGGTGGCTAGTCCCGGGAAGGCGGCCAGAGCCAGCAGCATACTCAGCTGCAGCAGGATAAAGGGGATGACCCCCCGGTAAATGGCCGAGGTGGGCACCGAGTCCGGGGTCACCCCGCGCAGATAGAAGAGCGCGAAGCCGAAGGGCGGGGTGAGGAAGGAGGTCTGCAGGTTGATGGCGATCATCACCCCCAGCCAGATGGGGTCGATGCCCATGGCCAGCAGTACCGGGCCGACGATGGGCACCACCACGAAGGTGATCTCGATAAAGTCGAGGATAAAGCCCAGCAGGAACATCACCAGCATCACGATCAGCATGGCGCCCACCACGCCGCCGGGCATCGCCTCGAACAGCCCGGTGACCAGCTCCTCGCCGCCATAGGCGCGGAATACCAGGGAGAAGAGGGTGGCGCCGATCAGGATCAGGAACACCATGCTGGTGACCTGGGTGGTGGTGCGGGCCACCTCCTTGAGCATGGTCAGGCTCACCCGCCCCTTGGCCAGGGCCAGCACCAGGGCGCCGAAGGCACCCACCGCGGAGGCCTCGGTGGGGGTGGCGAAGCCGCCGAGGATCGAGCCCAGCACGGCGACGATCAGCACCACCGGTGGCACCAGCCCCTTGAGCAGCAGTGGCCAGAGGCTGCCGTGATGACCGAGCTCCTGCATCAGCGCCTGGCGGTCGGCGGGGGGCGCCAGCCGTGGCCTGAGCCAGGCGGTGATCGCCACATAGGCGATATAGGCCACCACCAGGATCAGCCCGGGGACCAGGGCGCCGACGAAGAGGTCGCCCACCGACACCGTCTTGGGGCTCCACACCCCCATGGCCAGTTGCGCCTGCTGGTAGGCGTTGGAGAGCACGTCGCCGAGCAGCACCAGGGCGATGGAGGGGGGGATGATCTGGCCCAGGGTGCCGGTGGCGCAGATGGTGCCGGTGGCGAGCGAGGCCGAGTAGCCCCGCTTGAGCATGGTCGGCAGCGACAGCAGGCCCATGGTCACCACGGTGGCGCCGACGATGCCGGTGGAGGCGGCCAGCAGCATGCCGACCAGGATCACCGCGATGCCCAGGCCGCCGCGCAGGCCGCCGAAGGCCAGGGCCATGGCGTCGAGCAGGGTCTCGGCGACCCGCGACTTCTCCAGCAGCACCCCCATCAACACGAAGAGCGGCACCGCCAGCAGGGTCTGGTTGGTCATGATGCCGTAGACCCGGTTGGGCATGGCGGAAAGGAAGTTGGCCTCGAAGTGCAGGGCCACGCCCAGGGCCTCCAGGCCCAGGCCGAGGCCGGCGAAGGCCAGGGCGGTGCCGGCCAGCGACAGGGCCACCGGATAGCCCAGCATCAGCACGACACAGATGGTGGCGAACAGGAAGAGCGGCATATAGTCGAGCACTAGAGCACCTCCTCGTGCTCGGGTTCCGGGGCCGCCAGGCGGCCGCGCAGGATCAGCACCTGGCGGATCAGCAGGGCGATGCCCTGGAGCAGCAGCAGCAGGGCCATCAGGGGAATCAGGGTCTTGACCAGGTAGGTCACCGGCAGGTTGGCATCCGAGGAGCGCTCCAGGATGGCCCAACTGCTGGCCACGTACTCGAGGCTGCCGAGGCCGATAAACAGCACCACCGGGAGCAGCAGGAAGAGGGTGCCGGCCAGGTCGATCCAGGCGCGGCCCTTGGCGGAGAGGCGGCGATAGAAGATATCCACCCGCACATGGCCGTCATGCTTGAGGGTGTAGGCGGCCCCCAGCATAAAGACCACGGCATGCATGGCCATCACCGACTCCTGCATGGCCATGCTGTGGATGCCCAGGGCGTAGCGCATCACCACCAGCACGAACTGCACCAGCATCATCGCCAGGGTAAGCCAGGCGATGGCCCGGCCGAGGGTCTCGATCACGCCCTCGATCCACCCGAGCAACGCCGGTTCGCGGCCCGTCGGTTCGCGAGTCGTTGTCATGGGAAAGTCTCGTTAGTGTCCGGCAGAAGGCGGCATCATCGCCGATTCGACGCCAGAGGTCACCCACCACCCTCAACGGGGTATCAGTTCCTGGTGGCCTGGATATGCCGGTAGAGGGCCAGTTGGCAGGCGTCTGGAAGATGGACATCCACCGCCACCGGCAGGTGATCCGAGAAGAGGTGATCCAGGACGCGTACCTCTTCCGCGACCAGGGAGTCGGATAGCAGGATATGGTCCAGGGCCCGGCGGGGTTGCCAGGAGGGGTAGCTGAGCAGCGGCTTGACCGGATGCAGGGGCAGGGCCGCACAGAAGTTGGGGTGGGCGTGGATCTGGTCCGGGGTGCAGTTGAGGTCGCCCATCACCACCACATGGCGCAGCGGCGTGATCAGCTCGCTGAGGTAGTCGAGCTGGCGCATGCGGCCGCGGTGACTCAGGGCCAGGTGGGCGACGAAGAGGTGCAGGGCATCGGGGCCCTCGCCGTAGCGGGCATGGATGGCGCCGCGACCGGGCAGGGTGCCGGGCAGGCGGTGCTCCTCGATATGCGCCGGCGACAGCCGCGACAAGAGGCCATTGCTGTGCTGGGCGAAGCGCCCCAGGTTGCGATTGAGCTGCTGGAAATGGTGGGGGAAGCCGGCCCGCTGTGCCAGGTACTCCACCTGATTGATCTGGCTGGAGCGGAAGCTTCCACCGTCGACCTCCTGGAGGCCGACGATATCGAACTGCCCCAGCACCTCGCCGACCATGTCCAGGCGGCCGCGGCGCTTGGGGTGGGGCAGCAGGTGCTGCCAGCTACGGGTCAGGTAGTGGTGATAGGCCGAGGTATGAATGCCCACCTGCAGATTGAAGGTGAGCAGGCGGAGATGACCTGGTGCGTGGAAGGGTCTCATGGCCTCGGCCTGGGTCATGGGCCTACTCGCCTCGTTCCTGACGGACCTTGTCGATCAGTGCCTCGGCGATCAGCGGCATGTTTTCCAGGCTGCCGGCGCTGGAGGGGCTGACCAGGTAGCGGCCGTCGATCACCATGGCCGGGACGCCCATCAGGCGCATGGCACGCATGCGGCTATGGGCCTGGTTGACCTGGGAACGCACGCCGAAGGAGGTCAGGGCCTCCCGGGCCTCGGCCTCGTCGACGCCGAAGTCACCGAAGAAGGCGGCCACCTCGTCGGTATCGGTAAGGCGCTTACCCTGCTGGTGAATGGCGTCGAAGATGGCCGCATGGGCCTCGTCCAGGATGCCCAGGGACTCGGCGGCATAGAAGACGCCGGCATGGGTATTCCAGTCGCCGCCCATGGTGGCGGGCATATGCACCACGCTGACGTCGTCCTCCAGGGTGGGATACCACTCGGTGACGCTCGATTGCAGGCGATAGCAGTGGGGGCAGCCGTACCAGAAGGCCTCGGTGACTTCGATCTGTCCTTCATCCACCACCGTTTCCACCGGGTTGGGCAGCAGTTCGTAGTGTTGGCCCTCCACCAGGGGGGTGGATTGGGCCTGGGCCAGGCCGGCCAGGGCGAAGATCGCCAGGGACGCCATCAGGGGCTTGAGCATGCGTGAACTCTCCTTGGAGCATGAATAGGGATAAAGGTAACAGGATTCGTTGCCCCTTGCCGGGGCGACGGTCGCAGGCTTTGAGCGCGATCGGGCGACGGGGTTCCCAACGTTCGGGGGCGGCCAAGTTGGCCGCCCCCGAACGTTGCGCTGGCTAAGCGATGCCGGCCTCAGTGAAGGCCCAGCACATAGTTGGCCACGGCTTCCATGTCACGATCGCTCATCTTGGTGGCGATATCGCGCATGATGGCGTTGGGATCATTGGCCCGCTCGCCATCGGCGAAATTCTGCAGGGTGGAAACGATATAGTCGGGATGCTGACCGCTCAGGGCCGGATAGGCCGCGGAGCCGATGCCCACCCCGGTGGGGCTGTGGCAGGCGGCGCAGGCCGGGATGCCCTTGCCCATGTCGCCGGCGCGATAGAGTTCCTGGCCACGGGCCACCAGCTCGGCGTCCGGATCGGCCTGGCCCAGGTTGGCCTGCTGCTGGGCGAAGAAGGCCGCCACGTCCCAGGCGTCCTGGTCACTGAAGCCGTCCACCTGGCCGGCCATCTGCGGTACCAGGCGCTCGCCGTCGCGGATATCCATGATCTGCTTGGCCAGGTAGGAGGCCTGCTGGCCGGCCAGGTTGGGGAAGGCCGGGGAGGCGCTGATGCCTTCCTGGCCGTGACAGGCGGCGCAGGTCTGCGCCTTCTCGCGCCCCGCGGCGGGGTCGCCCTGGAGGTCGGCGTGGGCCACGCCCACTGCGCCCATGGTCAGGGCCAGGCTTGCCAGTAACTTTCTCATCGCTAATCCACTATGCCATTGATTGTTGACCGGAACGTATCCTGGGCGCCGCCCGCTGTCCATGCTGCGCCTCTATCGGGCGCGGTTCGTTGTCGGCGAGAGCAGGGTGGTACACTAACCTGCCCCAGGTCGCTGAAAAATACAGGGCATTATAACGACTCGCCAGGGTGAGGTGAATCTGCCCGACCTGCCACCTAAGCCGAACTTTCGCCAGGATCCCATCCATGCCGTCTCTCAACTACCAGACCGCCCGCTTCCTTACCAGTGCGCCGACCCTGGCCCAGTGCCCGCCGGACGAGGGGCGCGAGGTGGCCTTCGCCGGCCGCTCCAACGCCGGCAAGTCCAGCGCGATCAATACCCTGACCCAGCAGAAGGCCCTGGCGCGGACCTCCAAGACCCCCGGGCGCACCCAGTTGATCAACTTCTTCTCCCTGGGGGAGGAGACCGGGCGGCGCCTGGTGGACCTGCCCGGCTATGGCTTCGCCAAGGTGCCGGAGAAGGTCAAGCTGGAGTGGCAGCGCCACCTGGGCGAGTACCTGCGCGGACGGGCCTGCCTGGCCGGCCTGGTGCTGGTGATGGACGTGCGTCACCCGCTCACCGAGTTCGACCAGATGATGCTGGGCTGGGCCGACGAGCAGTCGATGCCGGTACATATCCTGCTGACCAAGGCCGACAAGCTGAAGAGCGGCGCCGCCAAGGCGGCCCTGCTGCAGGTGCGCCAGCGCCTGCAGGAGTGGGAGGACCTGGTCAGCGTGCAGCTCTTCTCGGCCCTCAAGCGCGAGGGCGTCGAGGAGGCCCGGGCGCGGCTGGATGCTTGGCTGGCCGCGTCGGTCACCCCGTAGGCTTGCGGCGCCCCGGGACGTCAGTCCCGTTGCTGAAGGCGCGCCAGCAACGCCGGCAGCTCGCGGACATGGCTGAGGCGATGGATGCCCTCCGGCAGCGCCTCGCCCGCCGCCTGGTCGTGACGATCGATCCAGGCCACCCGCATGCCCAGGCGCCGGGCCGGTAGCACGTCCTCCTTCCAGGAGTCCCCCACGTGCAGGGCCCGCGACGGCGCGCTGTTGAGTCGTGCCAGGGCGGCCAGGAAGGGCCGCGCATCGGGCTTGGGGGCGAGCAGCTCGCCGGCGATGATCGACACCGGGAAGTGGCGCACCAGGGGCAGCCGATTGAGGTCCACGTTGCCATTGGTGATCGTGGCCAGGCGGTAGTCCCCCGCCAGCCCCTCCAGCAGGGCGTCCACCTCCGGGTAGGGATCGAGGCGGTGACGCAGCTCCAGGAAGCGCTCCATGGCGGCGGTGGCCCACATCTCCGCCTCCTGTGAGGCGAGGCCATAGGCCTCCAGCAGTTCATAGAGGCTGCGCCGGCGGACCCAGGTGAAGTCGCCGCGGCGCAGCGGGAAGCGCCGCGCCACCTCGCCACGGTGCTGCACGTAGGTGGGCAGCGGGAAGCGCTCGCCGTAGCGGCCCAGCTCGGCCAGCCGGGCCTCCAGCCAGGTGCTCAGGGCGTTGTCCAGCCAGTGGTAGTGGCCCTGCTCGGCGTGCTCCATCACCGGGCCGTTGTCCCACAGGGTGTCGTCCAGATCGAAGGTCAGGGTATCGAGGCGCGTCATGGGTCATCCTGGCCGCCCTCGGGGCGGCGGCGTGCGCGTGGGTGGGCGGCATCGTAGCTGGCGGCCAGGTGCTGCCAGTCGAGGCGGGTATAGACCTGGGTGGTGCTCAGGTTGGCATGCCCCAGCAGCTCCTGCACCGCGCGCAGGTCCTGGCTCGACTCCAGCAGGTGGCTGGCGAAGGAGTGACGCAGGCGGTGGGGGTGCAGGTGCTCGGCGAGGCCGCGCTCCCGGGCCAGCTTGGCCAGGCGTAGCTGGATGGCGCGATGGCCCAGGCGGCTGCCCCGCCGGCCGACGAACAGCGCCGCTTCCTGCTCGCCGGCCAGCTGGCCGCGTACCAGCAGCCAGGCGTCCAGGGCCTGGCGGGCCCGCCGGCCGATGGGCAGTTGCCGCGGCTTGGCGCCCTTGCCCAGCACCCGCAGGCGGCGTGGCTGGAGGTCGTGCAGGTCGAGGCCGGCCAGCTCCGCCAGGCGCAGGCCGCAGGAGTAGAAGAGCTCCAGCATGGCCTGGTCGCGGCGCGCCAGGGGCGAATCGTCATGGGGGGCGTCGAGGAAGCGCGCCAACTGGTCCACGTCCACCGGCTTGGGCAGGTGGCGGGGCTGGCGGGGCGCCTGGGAGAGGCGCACCGGGTCGTGATCGAGGCGGCCGCCCTCCACCAGGTACGCCGCGAAGCGCGACAGGGCGGCGCGGCGCCGGGCCAGGCTGCGCGGCGCCAGGCCCCGGGCCCGCTCCTGGCCCAGGAAGCGTCGCACCAGGGCGGCGTCGAGCTCGCTCCAGTCGGCGAGCCCGGAAGCCTCGGCGAAGGCCAGGAAGGCGCTCAGGTCGCGGCGATAGGCGGCCAGGGTGGCCGGGCTCGCCTCCCGCGCCAGGGCGCCGAGGAAGGCCTCGAGGGCGTCGGCGAGGGCCTCAGCGGGAGGCATCCCCGATCCTCCCGTGATGCACCAGCAGCCGCGCCACCACCTCGCCGAGGTACTCGGTGAAGAGGGTGTCGAGGCTGGCGCGGAAGTGCTCGGTGTCGTGGCTGGCCAGCACCAGGTAGCCCAGCGGCTCGCCCAGGGTCAGCCGGGTGATGACGCAGGAGCCGGCCTGGGCCGGCGCCTTGGCGTGGGGCAGCAGCAGCTTCCAGTCGGTGGCGGAGAGCCGGGAGCAGCGGCTGTTGCGGCCCTCCAGCAGGGCGCCCAGGCGCTGGCCGGCGGTGTCGTCCAGCACCTGGCGGGGCGCCTGGGGCGGGTGCGGTTCCCGGTCGGTGAGGCTGGCCGGACACCACAGGGCCACGGCGCTGGTCTGGAACTGCTCGGCGAGCTGGGTGGCCAGGGTCTGACCCAGGGCATCGCCGTCCTCGGCTTCCAGCAGGGCCAGTACCAGGCCGCGGGTGCGGCGATACTGGCCCTCGTTATGGCGGGCCGAGTCGAGCAGCTGCTCCAGGCGCCATTCGGCGGTCTCGGCCCGCTCGCGCAGGTCATGAACCAGGCGCTCCAGCAGCGAGATGGCGCCGCGCCCCTCCGGATGGGGCACCTTGAGTTGCTGCAGCAACCCCTCGCGGCCGACGAAGAAGTCGGGATGACGGGCCAGCCAGTGGGCGACCCGTTCCGGGTCGAGGGTCTGGCGGGGCTCGGGGGCCTGGGCTCGCGTCATGGGGTAATTCCTCGTCGTGGTCGTGAGGTTCAGTTCAGGGGGACCCGGCCCTCGAAGACCCGCTCCGCGGGGCCGGTCATGGTCAGGGGGGCGCCGTCGCCGGCCCACTCGATGGTCAGCTCGCCGCCGGGCAGGTGCACCTTCACCGGGCTCTCCAGCAGCCCCTGGCGGATGCCGCTGGCCACCGCGGCGCAGGCGCCGGTGCCGCAGGCCAGGGTCTCGCCGCTGCCCCGCTCGTAGACCCGCAGGCGAATCTCGTGGGGCGAGACCACCTGCATAAAGCCGGCGTTGACCCGCTTGGGGAAGCGCGGGTGGGACTCGATGGCCGGGCCCAGCCGGGCCACCGGGGCGCTGTCCACGTCATCGACACGCAGCACCGCATGGGGGTTGCCCATGGAGACCACGCCGATCTCGAGGCGCTCGCCGTCGACCTCCAGGGCGTGACGCGGCAGGTCCTGGGCGGCCTCGAAGGGCAGCGACTCGGGGGCGAAACGCGGCGCCCCCATATCGACGCTGACCCGGCCGTCCTCCTGGATCACCAG
The DNA here is from genome assembly GCF_055388505.1 of Bisbaumannia salifodinae. The sequence goes on along the minus strand of NZ_AP043781.1, from coordinate 3,990,188 downwards.
GGTCAGGGGGCCGCCGGCGGTCTCGACGCGGATCTCGTGCTTGTGGGTCAGGCGCTGGTCGCGCACGAAGCGGGCGAAGCAGCGCGCCCCGTTGCCGCAGTTCTCCACCTCGCTGCCGTCGGCGTTGAAGATGCGGTAGCGGAAGTCCAGGTCCGGGTCCCGGGGTGGCTCGACGATCAGCAGCTGATCGAAGCCGATGCCGAAGTGACGATCGGCGAGCTGGCGGATCTGCTCGTCGCGCAGCCGCGCCCGTTGGGTGACCAGGTCGACCACCATGAAGTCGTTGCCCAGGCCATGCATCTTGGTGAAGTGCAGCAGCATCAGTCCGCGGCCTCCGGCAGCAGGGCCTCGCCTTCCCACAGCGCCTCCAGGCGCTCGCGGCGGCGCACCAGGTGGGCCCGGTCGCCATCCACCATCACCTCGGCGGGACGCGGGCGGCTGTTGTAGGTGGAGGCCATCACGAAGCCGTAGGCCCCGGCGGAGCGCACCGCCAGCAGGTCGCCCGCGGCGATGGCCAGTTCGCGATCCTTGCCGAGGAAGTCGCCGGTCTCGCACACCGGGCCCACCACGTCATAGGTGGCGCTCTCCCGGGGCGCCCGGGTATCCACCGGCAGGATGCGTTGCCAGGCCTGGTAGAGGGAGGGGCGGATCAGGTCGTTCATGCCGGCGTCGACGATGGCGAAGTTCTTGGTCTCGCCGGGCTTGAGGTACTCGACCCGGGTCAACAGCACCCCGGCATTGGCGGCGATGGAACGGCCCGGCTCGAACAGCAGGGTCAGGCGCTCGCCGCCGGGCCAGGCGGCCAGGCGCTCGAGCAGGGCGCGGGCGTAGTCGAAGGGCGCCGGCGGGCGCTCGTCCTGGTAGGGCACGCCGAGGCCGCCGCCGAGATCCAGGTGGGCGATCTCGATGCCCGCCTCGCGCAGCCGCTCGAGCAGCACCAGCAGGCGATCCAGGGCGTCCAGGAAGGGCGAGAGCTCGGTGAGCTGGGAGCCGATATGGCAATCCAGGCCGCTGATGCGGATATTCGGCAGGCGCGCGGCGAGCTCGTAGACGCCCAGGGCCTCGTCCACCGGGATGCCGAACTTGTTGTCCTTGAGGCCGGTGGAGATATAGGGGTGGGTGCCGGCATCCACGTCGGGATTGACCCGCAGCGAGACCGGCGCCACCTTGCCGAGGCGCCCGGCCACGGCGTCGAGGCGCTCGAGCTCCGGGCGCGATTCGACGTTGAAGCACTTGATGCCCGCCTCCAGGGCACGGGCCATCTCCGCCTCCTGCTTGGCGACCCCGGAGAAGACCACCTTGGCCGGGTCGCCGCCGGCGGCCAGCACCCGCTCCAGCTCGCCCTCCGAAACGATATCGAAGCCGGCGCCGAGGCGCGCCAGCAGGCCCAGCACCGCGAGGTTGGAGTTGGCCTTGACCGCATAGCAGATCAGGTGGGGGTGGCTGCCCAGCGCCTCGGTGTAGGCGCGGAAGTGACGCTCCAGGGTGGCCCGGGAATAGACATAGCAGGGGGTGCCGAAGCGCTCGGCGATCTCCGCCAGGGGCACCTCTTCGGCATAGAGGGCGCCGTCGCGATATTCGAAATGATCCATCTTAGGCCTCGTCGTCGGTGGGGGTCGCCGCCTCGGGGGGCGGCGTCTCCGGCAGGTACAGCGGGCCCTGCTGGCCGCAGGCGGTCAGCAGCATCAGCAGCAGGAGCCCCAGGGCCAGCCGGGCCATCAGCGCAGCGCCTTCAGGGCGTCGCGGGCCCGGCTGGCCGCGGCGCGGACCTGATCGGGGGCGGTGCCGCCGATATGGTTACGGGCCGCCACCGAGCCTTCCAGGGTCAGTACCTCGAAGACATCGGCCTCGATCACCTCGGAGAACTGGCGCAGCTCGTCGAGGGTCATCTCGGAGAGGTCCTTGGTCTCGCGGATGCCGAAGGCCACCGACTCGCCGACGATCTCGTGAGCGTCGCGGAAGGCCACGCCCTTGCGCACCAGGTAGTCCGCCAGGTCGGTGGCGGTGGAGAAGCCCTTGCGGGCCGCCTCACGCATGCTGTCGGCCTTGGCCTCGATGGCCGGCACCATGTCGGCGAAGGCCTTGAGGCAGTCCTTGACGGTGTCCAGGGTGTCGAACAGCGGCTCCTTGTCTTCCTGATTGTCCTTGTTGTAGGCCAGCGGCTGGGACTTCATCAGGGTCAGCAGGCCCATCAGGTGACCATAGACGCGGCCCGACTTGCCGCGCACCAGCTCCGGCACGTCCGGGTTCTTCTTCTGCGGCATGATCGAGGAGCCGGTGCAGAAGCGGTCGGGCAGGTCGATGAAATCGAACTGGGCGCTGGTCCACAGCACCAGTTCCTCGCTCATCCGCGACATATGCATCAGCAGCAGGCTGGCGAAGCTGGTGAATTCGATGGCGAAGTCGCGATCGCTGACCGCGTCGAGGCTGTTCTCCGCCGGGCGCTCGAAGCCCAGCAGCTCGGCGGTGACGTGGCGATCGATGGGGTAGGTGGTGCCGGCGAGTGCCGCCGCGCCCAGGGGCATCACATTGACCCGCTTGCGGCAGTCGAGCAGGCGCTCGTGGTCCCGGGCCAGCATCTCCTGCCAGGCCAGCAGGTGGTGGCCGAAGGTCACCGGCTGGGCGGTCTGCAGGTGGGTGAAGCCGGGCATGATGGTCTCGGCCTCGCGGTCGGCCAGCTCGATCAGGCCCTCGCGCAGGCGGGCCAGCTCGGCGGCGACGATATCGATCTCGTCGCGCAGGAAGAGGCGGATATCGGTGGCCACCTGGTCGTTACGGGAACGGCCGGTATGCAGTTTCTTGCCGGTGATGCCGATCTTGTCGGTCAGGCGTGCCTCGATATTCATATGCACGTCTTCGAGCTTCACCGACCAGGGGAATTCGCCGCGACGAATCTCGTCGTCGATCTCGTCCAGGCCGGCGACGATGGCGTCGCGCTCGGCATCGGTCAGCACGCCGACCCGGGCCAGCATGGTGGCATGGGCGATGGAGCCCTGGATATCGTGGTGGGCCAGGCGTTGGTCGAAGTCCACCGAGGCGGTGAAGCGTTCGACGAAGGCATCGGTGGGCTCGCTGAAACGGCCGCCCCAGGACTGGTTGGTCGACTTCGTCATCGGAGGAAAAATCCTGCAAGTTGGCTGACAAGGTATTGCCTGGCAGTGTACCAGAGTCGACGGGGCAGGCCATGCCAGCGTCGCTCGCCGTAGGCACGACGCCGGGGGCGTTTTTCCTTATCTGGCGACTGCTTTATGATGGAGTAATAAAAGCGGGGCTCGCCCCCGTGCCAACGATTCATGGGAACGCCTGCCAGCCGCAGGCCCCAGCGACGGGAGATCCACGTGTCCGCCATCACTACCCTGCGCATCGCCACCCGCAAGAGCCTGCTGGCCCTGTGGCAGGCCGAGCATGTCCGCGACCGCCTCCAGGCGATTCATCCCGGCCTCGAGGTGGAGCTGGTGGCCATGTCCACCCGCGGCGACCAGATCCTCGATGCGCCCCTGGCCAAGGTCGGCGGCAAGGGGCTCTTCGTCAAGGAGCTGGAAGAGGCGATGCTGGATGGGCGGGCCGATATCGCCGTGCACTCCATGAAGGACGTGCCCATGCAGTTTCCCGAAGGGCTGGGGCTGTCGGTGATCCTCGAGGGCGCCGAACCCACCGACGCCTTCGTCTCCAACCGGTACGCCAGCCTCGACGAGCTGCCCGAGGGGGCACGCATCGGCACCTCCAGCCTGCGTCGCGGCCTGCAGATGAAGGAGGCACGTCCCGACCTGGAGATTCTCAACCTGCGGGGCAATGTGCAGACCCGATTGGGCAAGCTGGACGCCGGCGACTTCGATGCCATCATCCTCGCCACCTCCGGGCTGCGCCGCCTGGGCCTGGGCGAGCGCATCGCCATGGAGCTGCCCCCCGAGGTGTGCCTGCCGGCCTGCGGCCAGGGGGCCCTGGGCATCGAGTGCCGGACCCATGATGCCGATCTGGTGGCGCTGCTGGCGCCCCTGGACGATGCCGAGACCGCCACTCGGGTGCGCGCCGAGCGCGCCATGAACACCCGCCTGGAGGGGGGCTGTCAGGTGCCCATCGGCGGCCATGCGGTCCTCGAGGACGATGGTCGTACCCTCTGGCTGCGGGCCCTGGTGGGCAGCCCCGACGGTACCCGGGTGCTGCGTGCCGAGGGCCGTGGCTCCGCCTTCGAACCGGAGACCCTGGGCATCCGGGTCGCCGAGGACCTGCTCGCCCAGGGCGCCGGCGAGATCCTCGCCGAGGTCTACGGCGACGCCTGATGAGTCAGGCATCGCGGGTGCTGATCACTCGGCCGGGAGAGCGGGCCCGGCCCCTGCGAGAGGCCCTGGACGCCCTCGGGGCGGAGAGCGTCGCCCTGGAGGTGATGCGCCTGGAGGCCCTGCCGGAAACTCAGGCGCAGCGCAGCGCCTGGCTCGACTTCGATGCGTATCGGCATGTGATCGTGGTCAGCCCCTTCGCCGCCGACTGCCTGGCAGAGGCCCTCGATCGCTACTGGCCCCAGCTGCCGCTGGGGCCACGCTTTTATGCGGTGGGCGCCGCCACCGCCGAACGACTGCACCGGCACCTGGGGGTGCGGGTACGGGTGCCGCCGCCGGGGCAGGGCGATACCAGCGAGGCGCTGCTGACCCTGGCCGGGTTGCGCTCGTTGAGCGAGCAGAAGGTGCTGTTGGTGGCCGGTGAGGGGGGGCGTCCCCTGCTGGCCGAGACGCTGGGTGCCCGTGGCGCCCGGGTCACGCGTCTGGCACTCTATCGACGACAGTGCCTGCCGCCCGCGCCCGAAGCGGCGGTCTGGCTGGCCCGGGGGGAGTACCGGGCCCTGGTGGTCACCAGTGGCGAGCTGCTCGAGCATCTCGCCCCCTGGTGCGGCGAGGCGGCGTTGAACCAGCCGCTAATCGTTTCGAGCCCCCGCCTGGCTACACTGGCCGGTAGCCTGGGGTTCACCAAGCTTCATACGGCTACGGGAGCCACCCCGGCCGCCTTGGCGGCCGCCGTGGCCGGGGCCTGCAACCTGGATGGCGCCGAACCCGATCATGACGATCTCGACAAGGGCTAGCGATAGATGAGCAAGCAACCACACGATCAGGACGAACGGCCGGCGCCCGGCGCCGCCTCCCAAGATGCCGACGACCAGGCGGGCGAGGCCTCCCAGGCGGAGTCAGGCAAGGGGCGCAGTGGTGGGCGACGGCGGCGCGGCGGCCAGGGGAGTCAATCCCGGGCCGGTGGCGCCGCCCAGGGGCAGGCCGCCAAGGCGGCCGAATCGTCGACGGCGGACAAGGCCAGCGACACGCCGACTTCCGGCGCCGCGGCGTCCGGTGGTGGGGCACCCGGCAAGTCGACACCGGCCAAGCCCGGCGCCGCCAAGGGCGGCACCGGTAAGGGCGGCACCGGTAAGGCCGCTTCCGGCAAGGCTTCCGGAGGCGGTCAGGGCGGCACGCCTCCCGGCGCCTCTCAGGGGAGCGGTGGCAAGACCGGCCCGGTGGCCCTGGTGCTGGTGGTGTTGCTGGCGCTGGTCGGCCTATGGCTGGGTTGGATGGGCTGGCAGGCCCTGAACGAGCAGCGCGAGCGCCTGGCCGCCGCCGAGACGGAGCTGGCCGAACTGCGCTCCCTGGGAGGCCTGGAGGCGCGGCTGAGCGAGCAGGCCGAGGACAACCGTGCCGCCCTGACCGGCGAGGTGGCGACCCTGGAAGGCGAGTTCGAGGCCTACCGTGGCGAGGTGAACGAGGCCCTGGATCGGGTGCTGGCGGAACTGGCCCGGGAGCAGAGCGCCGACGAGCGGGAGTGGCTGCACGCCGAGGCGGCCTATCTGCTGCGCCTGGCCAATCAGCGAGTGCAACTGGAGCGTGACCCGGAGGGCGCCGCGGCCCTGCTGCGCACCGCCGATGCGCGCCTGAACGAGGCCGACAACCCGGCCCTGTTGCCGGTGCGGCGCGCCCTGGCCAGCGAGCTGGCCGCCCTGGAGGCGGTGCCGAGGGTCGATCGCACCGGGCTCTACCTGGCGCTGGATGCCCAGCAGCAGCAATTGGCGACCCTGCCGCTCTCCCAGGACGTGGAAGAGCTGGCGCTGGAGATCGGCAATAGCGAGGCGCCCAGCGGTGGCTGGCGCGAGCAACTGGGGCGCTTCGCCGGCGAGTTGAGCTCCCTGGTGACGGTGCGCCAGCATGACGAGGCCCTGGAGGCCCTGATCGCCCCCGATCAGGAGGCCTACCTGCGCCAGAACGTGCGGCTGCTGATCGAACAGGCCCAACTGGCCCTGCTCAAGGAGGAGGAGGCCCTCTATCGGGCCAGCCTCGACGAGGCGATCGCCCTGGTGGAGGGCTACTACGCCACCGATCGCGAGGGCGTTCAATCGACCCTGACGCGGCTGGCGGAGCTGCGTGAGCGGGAGGTTCGCCCCGAGCTTCCCGATATCAGCGCTTCCCAGCAGGCCCTGAGCCGTTTCATCGATAGCCGCTTCGGCGGTGCCGGGGAGGCGGATGAGTCATGAGAAAGCTGATCCTGCTTATCGTCGTCGGCCTGGCGCTCGGCGCCCTCTTCGGTCAGCTGATGCAGTCCTTTCCGGGCTACTGGCTGATCCGGGTCGGCGACACCTCGGTGCAGACCTCCTTCTGGTTCGGCCTGGTACTGCTGCTGGCGGCCTTCCTGGTGCTGCACTTCGCGCTGCGCGTCCTGGTGCGGCTGCGGCGTCCGGTGAGCCGCCTCAAGTTATGGAATAGCCGCACTCGCAACCGTAACGCCATGAAGCGCACCGTGCGCGGCCTGGTGGCCCTGGCCGAGGGGCGCTGGAAGAAGGCCGAGAAGTCGCTGGTCAAGGCCGCCGAGGACTCGAGTACGCCCCTGGTCAACTACCTGTCGGCGGCGCTGGCGGCCCATTACCAGGGCAACTTCGAACAGGCCGACACCCTGCTCAAGCGGGCGCACCTGAGTACCGAGGGGGCCGATACCGCGGTGGGCATGATGCAGGCCCAACTGATGCTGGATCGCCAGCAGTATGAGGAGGCTCTGGCCACCCTGACCCGCCTCGACAAGCAGCTGCCGAATCATCCCCAGGTGCTCAAGCAGCTCAAGCAGGCCTACCTCAGCGTCAGCGACTGGGACGGGCTGCGCCGGCTGATGCCGCGCCTCGCGGCCCAGCAGCTGATCGCCGATGAGGAGCGTCACGAGCTCGAGAAGCGCGCCTACCGGGAACTGTTGTCCCAGGCCGCCCGCCACCCCGAGGACGTGGAGCGGGTGCGCAACCTCTGGGCCGATATGCCGGACGGCCTGCGCGGCGACGTGGATCTGGTGGTGCTCTATGCCGAGGCGCTGGTGCGCGGCAAGCAGGAGGGCATCGCCGAGCGCCTGCTGCGCCACTCCCTCAAGGTCTGCTGGGATCCGCGCCTGGTGTTGCGCTACGGCCTGCTCAGCGTCGATCCGGCCCGCCAACTGGTGTATGCCGAGAAGTGGCTGCAGGAGCGCCCCAATGACCCGGACCTGCTGCTGACCCTGGGCCGCCTGTCGCTGCGTAACGCCTACTGGGGCAAGGCCCAGGAGTATTTCGAGGCGAGCCAGCGCCAGCGCCCCAGCGGCGTGGTCTGTGCCGAGCTGGCCCGGCTCTATGCCAACCTGGGCGAGCATAACAAGAGCCAGCTCTATTACCGCCAGAGCGTCGAGCTGCTTGACAGGTCGCTGCCGGCGCTGCCGCAGCCCAGCGACCGGGACGACTGATCCCACTCTATTCGCTTTGCTCTCCTGGGCGCCTGCGGGCGCCCTTTTTTATGGTTATTCGCAGAACAGCGTGAAGCCACGACATGGCAGATCTCCGGCTTGCTGTTGTGGGAGCTGGCTTTAGCCGGCGATTTTGGCCGGCTCGGCTGATTTACACCCGCTTCCCCATCGCCTGCTGAAGCAGGCTTGTATGTTTGAAGGAGACCCAGAAAGGACAATAGTGAGAAGGCTTTAGCCGCGGTCCCACCATGGTATTCACGCCAGTCTGCGATGAACCTTTTTTCTGCCTCGCCACCCTGGCAGGCGGTCGGTATCGGCGCTCGATATGGCAATGACAAATAGCCCCTATCAGGATGTCGACTTGTCCGCTTGGTCAACACTGGCTAGGCTGGTCGTGTTGACCGATTGGTCAGTTCCTCTGCCATCCCAAGAACAAAGAGGCCATGACAATGACTCAGAGCTCCACCGTCCGTGACGAGGCGCCCACCGAAGGGGCCTCCCCGGCCGCTGCCTCGGCCCCCTGGCTGGATACCTACTTCGGCGTGACTCGGCGTGGCTCCACGCTGCGCACCGAGATCCTCGCCGGCATCGCCACCTTCCTGGCGTCCATGTATATCATCGTGGTCAATCCGGCGATCCTCAGTGACGCCGGTATTCCCTTCTCGGCGGCCCTCTCCGCCACCGTGTTGATCAGTTTCATGAGCAGCCTGGCCATGGGCCTCTATGCCCGCAATCCCATCCTGGTGGCCCCGGGCATGGGCATGAACGCGCTGTTCACCTACACCCTGGTGCATGGCGCCGGCCTCTCCTGGGAGGTGGCCCTGGGCTGCGTCTTCTGGTCCGGGGTGTTGTTCGCCCTGCTGGCGGTATTCAATGTGCGCAAGGCGATCATCGAGGCGATTCCCGCTTCGCTGCGCTATGCCATTACCTGCGGTATCGGGCTCTTTATCACCTTTATCGGCTTCAAGAACGCCGGCTTCATCGTCTCCAACCCCGCGACCCTGGTCTCCCTGGGCAACATGGATCCCATGTTGATCACCTTCTTCCTGGGCATGATGGCCACCGTGATCCTGGTGATCCTGCGCATGAGCGGCGCCCTGATCCTGGGCATCGCCGTGACCACCCTGCTGGCGCTGCCCATGGGGCGGCTGTGGGGTGAAGAGGTGGTCGTGCAGTGGGCCGGCCTGGCCGCCTGGCCCGACTTCAGCGCGGTGATGCAGGTGGATATCCTGGGCGCCCTGAAGGTGGCCTACCTGCCGTTTATCTTCGTGATGCTGTTCACCAACTTCTTCGATGCGCTCTCCTGCTTCATGGCGCTCTCCGAGTCCGCCGATCTCAAGGACAAGGATGGCAATCCGCGCAACCTCAAGCGTTCCATGACCGTGGATGCCTTCGCCTCGATGATCGCCGCGCCGCTGGGCACCAGCGCCGCCCAGACCTTTATCGAGTCCGGTGCCGGCGTCGCCCAGGGCGGACGCACCGGCCTGGTGGCGGTGACCATCGCCCTGCTGTTCCTGCCCTTCCTGTTCCTCTCGCCGCTGCTCTCCCTGGTGCCGGGCATCGCCACCGCCCCGGCCCTGGTGCTGGTGGGCCTCTTTATGCTGGCGCCGATTACCAAGATCGACTGGACCCGCTATGACCAGGCCTTCCCCGCCTTCCTGGCGATCATCCTGATGCCGCTCACCTACTCCATTACCCTGGGCATCGCCTTCGGCTTCCTCAGCTTCGTGCTGATCAAGCTGGCCACCGGCCGCCTGGAGGAGATCAAGCCGGCCATGTGGGTCTCGGCGGCGCTCAGCGTGGTGATGCTGGTGACCACCCACTGACAACGCGGTCGATACGTAAACGCACGGGGGCGGCTCTTATGAGCCGCCCCCGTGCGTTCCAGGCCTAGCGTGATTCGCCTCGCTAGTCATGCTCCGTGGAGTTGGGCCTGGCGCGAGGATCCTCCTCGAAGTGCTGGTCCGGGCCGGCAGCAGCCTGGCCGCCGGGGCGACCGTCGATATCGAAGGGCTGCTTCATCAGGCGCAGGTTGGCCGGCGGGGCCTCGCCCTCCTTGCCCACCCCGAAGTAGAGGGTGGTGTGCGGGAAGGGGATCTCGATGCCCTTGGCGTCGAAGTGCAGTTTCACCAGGCGGTTATAGGCGCGTCCCACGGCCCACTGATTGCCCGGCGTGGCCTTGATGCGCACGCGGATATTCACCGAGCTGTCGGCCAGGGCGGTGACACCGGCCACTTCCAGCGGGGCGAGGATATCCATGCGGTGCTCCTCGCTGCTGGCCAGCTCGTCGAAGGCCTCGCGCAGGGCGATGATGGCCTCGTCGATGCTCTCGCGATAGGCGATGCCGTACTCGCCCACGTGATAGCCGAACTCGCGCATATAGTTCGATACGGTGTCCACGCTGGAGAAGGGGATCAGGTGGTAGGTGCCGTTGAGGTCACGGATGCCCACCGAGCGGATGCTCAGGCGTTCGGCGGTACCGGTGATGCCGCCCACCGTGACCACGTCGCCGGTGTTCATGGCATTTTCCACCTGGATGAAGATGCCGGTGATGATGTCCTGCACCAGTTTCTGGGCACCGAAGCCGATGGCCAGGCCCAGCACCCCGGCGCCGGCGATCAGCGGGCCGATATTGATACCGATCTCGGCCAGCACGATCATCACGGTGATGGTGATCAGGGCGATGGCCAGGGCGTTGCGGAACAGGGCCAGCAGAGTCTTGGCGCGGGCCGAGGGCTCGCCGCCGCCGGTTTCCGGGTTGAGGCGATGCTCGATCAGGCTGGCCAGGGCCAGCCAGACGCCGGCCGCCACGGTGAGGATCACCGCCACGCTGACCAGCTTGCCGACCAGGCCGCGGCCCGCCTCGGAGGCGTACCAGGCGGCCAGGTCGAAGGCGCCCCAGGCATTCAGCACCAGCAGGATCACGGCGACCAGGATCACCGCGCGGATCGCCCGCAGGGCGTTGGGCACATAGGCATTGAGGCGCGTCTCCAGCAGCGGCAGCTTATGACGCAGCTCCTCCGAAAGGGTGATATGGCGGCCGATGGTCTGGGTCAGCAGGCTGGAGAGCAGCATGCCGAACCCCGCGACCACCAGGGTCTTGAGGGTGGCGATCAGCACGAAGGGCAGGGCGTCCTCGGGGCGCAGCAGGGTCAGCAGCAGCACCACCAGGAAGTAGAGGATCGCCAGGATATGCCAGGTGCGGGCGAACAGGCTCAGGGAGATCCGGGTCGCGGTAAAGCTGGTTTTCTCGGCGGCCGCCTCGAGGGCATGGCGCAGCTTGGGGCGGTTCTTGAGCACCACCGTCACCGCATAGATGAAGGCCCCCAGCATGATCAGGGTGCCGGCGGCCTGGCCCAGGGCCGGCGCCAGGTAGACATTGATCAGGGGCACCGCCACCAGCAGGCCATAGCCGGCCAGGCCGATCAGCCGGGCGATCCAGCGATTCCAGTAGGAAGCCTCGGCGGCGGAGATCGGCAGCAGGCGCAACCCCTCGTAGTGGGAGGCGAAGAGCATGCGCAGGGCCGCCTTGAGCAGCTCGATCACCAGGAAGGCGTTGAGGAACAGCGAGGCCCGGGTGGAGAGCTCGCCGGCCTCGCCGATCAGGAAGGTGGCGATCAGGTTGCCGCCCAGGTAGGCCAGGGCCACCACCAGCACGTCGAGGGTCGCCGCGATGGCCACGGCCGTCAGCAGGCGCAGCACCGGGGGCGGTCCGCCGCTCGCCAGGGACCACTGGCCGAGGCGGGTAAAGCCGCCCCGGGCCAGCCGCCGGAAGGCGAAGAAGAGTACCAGGGTGGCGATGATCACCAGCACCAGGTTAAGGGTGGCGGAAAGCACCGCCCCCACATCGACGGGGGTATCGGGCTGGCCGGTGGCGAGGTCGCTCAGCGTCTCCACCACCTGACCGAACTGATTGCCCAGGTCGCCGGCGATCTGGCTGGTGGTCTCGGCGACGCGCCGGGCCAGGCTGGGCTCGGCGGCCGTGGCTGAGGCCTCGGCGGTGGCCGCGGTGGTCTCGCCGTTGGCCAGTTCGCGTAGTCGAGTGATCAGTTCGGCGCGACTCTGCTCATTTTCCAGCAGATCGGCCAGGGTGGCATAGGGAGTAGGGGGCTCTTGCTGGGCCAGTGCCGGCAGGCCGAGGGTCATCAGCACGACCATCAGCCAGGCCAGTAGGCCCACTCGACGCATATTCGGCACGCTTGCCTCCGTGTATAAGCGTGGGTGGGGCGGTAGGGCTCGCCGGGACGAGCGTCCGCCTATCTTGGCGTGCCGGCCCCGAGGGCACAAGCCATGTGATGGCTAACGGTTTATCCGGAGCGGCCATGCTCGATCCCATATCCGGCCTCCTGAAAAACCAGTGGGCTCCTTCGCCGCCCCTGCGGGTGGCGCTTGCCATGGCGGCCCGGGTAGCATGAGGCCACCGCGAGGGAGGGGAGAGCCAAGATGGGAGTCGGGCAGGGCATCGTGCTGGTGGCGCTGGGAGGCGTCCTGGGTGGGGTGGGGCGCGTCTGGCTGAGTCAATGGGTGGGGCGTCGTACCCCCAGCGACTTTCCCTGGGGGACCCTGGCGGTCAATCTCTGCGGCGCCCTGGTGTTGGGCGTTATCGCGGCCCATGGAGTGGCGGGCGGCGCGCTTTGGGCGTTGCTGGCCGTCGGCCTGCTGGGCAGCTTTACCACCGTCTCCTCCTTCGCCTACCAGAGCCTGACCCTGCTGCGTGGGCCCCATCCCGGCCTGGGATGGCTCAACTTGGTCTTGACCCTGGGGCTGGGGCTCGCCGCCATGGTGCTGGGGCATGCCCTGGGTAGCGGTATGGCGAGTTGGGGCGGGACGCCATGAGGTGGCGGCTCTATCTGGCGGCGGGCCTGGGCAGTGGCCTGGGGGCCGTGCTGCGCTATGGGCTCTCCCTGGCACTATGGGGCTCGGCCTTCCCCTGGGCGACCCTGCTGGCCAATGGCCTGGGGGCCTTCGTCATGGGGCTGATCGCCACCCTGGCCCGGGTGCCGGGACGCTGGATGCTCTCGCCGGTGGCCCAGCACTTCTGGCTGGCCGGGGTGTGCGGTGGCTTTACCACCTTCTCGCTATTTAGCCTGGAGACCTTGCGGCTCTGGGAGGCCGGCCGGCCTTCCATGGCATTGGGGTATCTGGGGCTGTCGATGGCGCTCTGGCTGGCCGCCGCCTGGGGCGGCATCGTCTTCGGCGAGCGCCTCAAGGCGCGCTGGGCCCTGCCGGAGCGCTAGACCATCGGAAACGACAAGGGCCACCGCGAGGGTGGCCCTGTCTTCAAGTGGTGGAGGCGGCGGGGATCGAACCCGCGTCCGCCGGCACTCGCCTATCAGCTCTACATGCTTAGTTTCGTCTTTTGATTTAACCCGGCTGGCTCCGACGAGCAGGATCCAGACGCGCGATTCTTCAAGAGTTTAACGACCGGCGTGAAGACGCCACCGGACGCGATCCCATCAGTCTTGGCTCATATCCCCTCGGCGATAAATGGGCACATCGCGTTGGGGCCGGACAAGAAGCTAACAGCGTTTAAGCTGCCAGCGCGCCCTGAGCGTAGTTTTCGTCGTTTGCGACTATTTAATCGTGATGTTGGATTTACGAGATACATCACGCTCTCGGCATGCACCTCAAGGGTTGCCACCGGCGTCGAAGCCATGTCGCCCCCATAGCCAGGCATTCTATCAGCTTGCCCGAAGATATGACAGCCTAGGCCTTGGCGTGTTCCCGCATGATGCGGCCCTTCTGACGGTTCCAGTCGCGATCCTTCTCGGTGGCCCGCTTGTCGTGCTGCTTCTTACCGGTCACCAGGGCCAGTTCGCACTTCACCCGGCTACCCTTCCAGTAGAGCTTGAGGGGCACGCAGGTATGCCCCTTGTCCTGGGTGCGCGAGAAGATCTTGGCGATCTCCTTCTTGTGCAGCAGCAGCTTGCGGGTGCGCGTCGGGTCGGCGATCTCGTGGGTGCTGGCGGTGTTCAGCGGCGTGATATGGCTACCCAGCAGGTAGGCCTCGCCATGACGCACCAGGATATAGGTGTCGGTGAGCTGGCCCTTGCCGGCGCGCAGGCTCTTCACCTCCCAGCCGGCCAGCACCAGGCCTGCCTCGAAGGTCTCGTCAATATGGTATTCGAAGCGCGCCTTCTTGTTTTGGGCGATGACATTGCTGCCGGGGCCCTTGCCCTTGCCTTTCTTGGCCATGGAACCTCGTGTCGTGATCTAGCGTTGGCTGGCCCCTCCGGTAGGGGGGGAAGCGTGATACCATTCGTGAAAAACAACCGCTCATGATACGCCCAGGGCCCTGTAAAGTCAGCGGAGAGGTAGATGCCAACGGTCAATCGGTCCGCCCTCGTGCGGCACTCCCCCCAGGCCATGTTCGATCTGGTCAATGATTTCGAACGCTATCCGGAGTTCTTGCCCGGCTGCCGACGTGCCCGGCTGCTCGAGCACGATGATGCCCATCTGGTGGGGGAGCTGACCCTGGCCAAGGCGGGCATCGAGCAGAGTTTTACCACCCGCAACGACCTGCATGCCCCGGAGCGCATCGAGCTCTCCCTGGTGCATGGGCCCTTTCGCCGCCTGCAGGGACGCTGGCTGTTCACCCCCATGGGCGAGGATGCCTGCAAGGTGAGCCTGGAGCTGGAGTTCGAATTCGCCAGTCGCTTGCTGGGCATGGCCTTCGGGCGCCTCTTCCAGCAGGTGGCCGGCCAGTTGGTGGACTCCTTCACCCGTCGTGCCGACGACGTCTATGGCCGCTACTGAGACCCTGGCGGTGGAGGTGGCCTTCGCCCTGCCGGAGAAGCAGCGCATCGTCACCCTGGCGGTGGCGCCGGGCACCACCGCGCGACAGGCGGTGAGCCTGTCGCGGATCGCCGAGCAGTTTCCCGAGCTGCCCGCCGACACCTTCGACCGGGCCCCCCTGGGGATCTTCGGCAAGGCGCTGCGGCAACCCGAGGCGCAGGCCCTGCGCGAGGGCGATCGGGTCGAGATCTATCGCCCCCTGCAGATCGATCCCAAGGCGGCCCGCCGCCGGCGAGCCGCCGGGGGTTGAGCCGTTTACTCGACGGGCGCGAGCGTGGCCCCTGGCTGGGCACTTTCGCTGGCGGGGCCGGCCTCCTCGACGTTGGGCAGCGGAATCTCCTCGGAGAGGTCGCCCTGGATCGCCACATCGACCAGGCGGTCGCCGGCGAAGGTCAGGGTGACCCGGCGCTGCTCCACGCCGTCGTAGGCCTTGTCGAGACGATAGACATAGTCCCACTGGTCGGCGTCGAAGGGCGCCTCGAGCAGGGGGCTGCCCATCAGCTGGCGCACCTGGTTGCGGCTCATGCCGGGTTGCAGTTGCTCCACGGCGCTCTGCTCCACCAGGTTGCCCTGGGGCAGGTCGCGCTTGTAGACGCCGAAATAGCTGCAGCCGCTGACCAGGGTCAGGGCGACGGAAAGGGTGACTGTTTTAATCAGCTTTTGCATTTGCGCCTGTTCTTCACTATCGTTGATTTGGTCGATCATACCCGACCCTACACCTTACTGCGAAGAGCAACCATGGCCGACCAGAACCATGAATTGCGCAAGGCCGGGCTCAAGGTAACCCTGCCGCGCGTCAAGATCCTGCAGATCCTCGAGAGCTCCAGTGGCCGCCACCTGAGTGCCGAGGATGTCTATAAAGCCCTGTTGGACGCCGGTGAGGACGTTGGCCTCGCGACCGTCTACCGGGTGCTGACCCAGTTCGAGTCCGCCGGCCTGGTGATGCGCCATAATTTCGATGGTGGTCACGCCGTCTTCGAGCTTTCCCACGATGAGCACCATGATCATATGGTGTGCCTGGAGAGCGGCGAGATCATCGAGTTCTTCGATGAGACCATCGAGCGCCGCCAGCAGGAGATCGCCGAGGAGCACGGCTTCGAGCTGGTGGACCATGCCCTGGTGCTCTATGTGCGCCCCAAGGGCTCCAAGGCGACCCGCCAGGAAGGCATCCAGAAGAAGTAAGTGGCAACACCCTGCCTAGCCAATGACTCGGCCCCGATCATCGATCGGGGCCGAGTGCGTTTTGGGATGCGGTCGTTTATCTCAGTGATGGGCCCGCTGGCTGGCGTCGAGCATTTCCCGGGCATGGGCCGGGGGTATCGAGAGTCGTCGGACAGGGGCTTTCTCGGTCTCAGTGATGAGCCCTCTGGCTGGCATCGAGCATCTCCCTGGCGTGGGCCAGGGTCCTGTCGGACAGGTTGACGCCGCCCAGCATCCGCGCCAGTTCGCGCACCCGGCCGGCCCCGTCCAACAGCGCCATACGGGTCAGGGTGGTGTCGCGCTTGGCCTGCTTCTCGATATGCAGGTGCTGATGGGCCTGGGCGGCCACCTGGGGCAGGTGGGTCACGGTCAGCACCTGGCCCGAGGCGCCCAGGCGCTTGAGCAGTTGGCCGACGATCTCCGCGGTGGCGCCGGAGATGCCCACGTCCACCTCGTCGAAGACCAGGCTGGGAATGGTGGAGTGGCTGGCCGCCACCACCTGAATGGCCAGGCTGATGCGTGACAGCTCGCCGCCGGAGGCCACCTTGGCCAGGGGGCGGGGCGGTTGTCCCGGATTGGCGGCGATCAGGAAGGCGACGCGATCCAGGCCCTCGGCGGCGGGGGCCTCCCGCTCGCCGACTTGCACCTCGAAGCGGGCCTTGCCCATGGCCAGGAAGGTCAACTGCTGCTGCACCGCCTTGGCCAGCCGGCCGGCGGCCTCGCGGCGTGCCTTCGACAGCGCCTTGGCCTGCTGGCGCCAGCGCTCGCCGAGGGTCTCCACCTCGGCGGCGAGCTGCTCCAGGTCCCCTTCGCCGCCCTCCAGGCCGGCCAGTTCCGCCGCCAGGCGCTGATGCAGCTCGGTCAGCTCCTCCGGCAGGCAGTGATGCTTGCGGGCGATGCGATGCACCTCGCCCAGGCGGCCATCCACCCAGGCCAGGCGCTCCGGATCCAGCTCGGTGGTGTCGGCGAAACGCTGCAGTTCGCGGCTGGCCTCGCTCACCTGGATCTGCGCTTCCTCGAGCAGTCCCAGGGCCTCGGCCAGGGCGCCGCGATCACAGCCCGGCAGGGCGGCCAGGCGGCTGGCCGCCTGGTGCAACAGGGTCAGGGCGCCGCCGTCGTCGTTATCGCAGCACTGGGCGGCGAACTGCGCCTCGCGCAGGCTCTCTTCGGCATGAGCCAGGCTCTCCTGCTCCTGCTCCAGGGCCTCCAGCTCGCCGTCGGCCAGGGCCAGGGCGTCCAGTTCATCCACCTGGTAGCGCAGCAGTTGGCGGCGGGCGGCCAGCTCCTCGCCGCTCTCCGCCAGCCGCTTGAGGCGCCGACGACTGGCCTGCCACTGACGGAAGGTCTCGGCCAGCTCGACGGCGGCGGTAGCCTGGCCGGCGAAGTCGTCCAGCAGGTTGAGGTGGGTCTCTTCGCGCAGCAGCGCCTGGTGGGCGTGCTGGCCATGCACCTGAATCAGGTGCTCGCCGAGGCCGCGCAGGTCGGTCACGGTGGCGGGCTGGCCGTTGATCCATGCCTTGGAGCGGCCGTTGGCGGTGACTACCCGGCGCAGCAGGCAGTCGTCGCCGGGCAGGTCGCGGGCCTCGAGCCAGGCGCGCGCCTCGGGCAGTTCGCCGACCTCGAAGCGGGCGCTGAGGTCGGCGCGTTCGGCACCGTGGCGCACGCTGCCGGCATCGGCGCGCTCGCCCAGGCACAGCCCCAGGGCGCCCAGCAGGATCGACTTGCCGGCCCCGGTCTCCCCGGTGATGGCGGTCATGCCGCCGCCCAGGTCCAGTTCCAGGTCATCGACGATGGCGTAATCGTGGATCGCAAGCTGCACCAGCATGGCCTATTTCCTCCCTGGGTCGTGCGGCGGGACCGGCGAGTGAGTCTGTTCTTTTATACAGTGTTTTATACAGTAGCCCAGGGGCGACGACAATGCTCGAGTCGTCGCATGCCTTGAGATCGCCGCAGGCATCCCCATATCAGGGAGCAACTCATGCTCAACCCTTTAGTGAGGTGGCCCCGGGCCGCCGCCGACGTCAGGAGAACCCCATGGCCAAAGACCCGCAGACCCCGTTGGATGAGGAGCTGATGCGCCAGGAGCAGGAAGCCGAGCCGCAGCCCGTGGAGGGTGAGGTGGAGTCCGCCGCCGAGGCCGCCGAGCAGGCCGAGGATCAGGGCGAGGTCAGCGACAACCCCGAGGCCGAGGTGCTGGCGGCCCGGGTCGAGGAGCTCGAGCAGGGCCTGGCCGAGGCCAAGGATCAGGCCCTGCGTGCCGCCGCCGAGGCCCAGAACGTGCGCCGCCGCGCCGAGCAGGAGGCCGAGAAGGCGCGCAAGTTCGCCCTGGAGAAGTTCGTCAAGGAACTGCTGCCGGTGGTGGACAGCCTGGAGAAGGCCCTGGAGACCATGGGCGAGGAGGCCTCCGAGGCCCATCGCGAAGGCGTCGCCATGACCCTCAAGATGCAGCTCGATGTGCTGGCCAAGTTCGGCGTCGAGGCGGTGGAGCCCGCCGGCGAGCCCTTCGATCCGCAGGTGCACGAGGCCATGGCCATGGTGCCCAATCCCGAGCTGGACCCCAACACCGTGATGGATGTGATGCAGAAGGGGTATCTGCTCAATGGTCGCCTGGTACGCCCGGCCATGGTGGTGGTCAGTCAGGCCGCCGGCTGAGCGAGGGACACAGGGGGACTTGAAAAGCCGTGAGGCCTCCCCCACATACAGCACAACGCCGCGGCAAAGGCCGCAACGCACGAATCAAGATCACGAATTTTCGAGGATTTCCTATGGGACGCATCATCGGTATTGACCTGGGGACCACCAACTCCTGTGTGGCCGTACTCGACGGCGACAGCGCCAAAGTCATCGAGAACGCCGAAGGTGGCCGCACCACGCCGTCCATCATCGCCTACACCGATGATGGCGAGACCCTGGTGGGTCAGGCGGCCAAGCGCCAGGCGGTCACCAATCCGCAGAACACCCTCTACGCCATCAAGCGCCTGATCGGTCGCCGCTTCAAGGACGACGTCGTTCAGAAGGACATCAAGATGGTGCCCTACGCCATCACCGAGGCCGACAACGGCGACGCCTGGGTGGAAGTGAAGGGCAAGAAGCTGGCTCCGCCGCAGGTCAGCGCCGAAGTGCTGAAGAAGATGAAGAAGACCGCCGAAGACTACCTGGGTGAGGAAGTCACCGAGGCGGTCATCACCGTGCCGGCCTACTTCAACGACAGCCAGCGTCAGGCCACCAAGGACGCCGGCCGCATCGCCGGTCTCGAGGTCAAGCGCATCATCAACGAGCCCACCGCGGCGGCCCTGGCCTACGGCATGGACAAGTCGCGTGGCGACAAGACCATCGCGGTCTATGACCTGGGTGGCGGCACCTTCGATATCTCCATCATCGAAGTGGCCGACGTCGACGGCGAGACCCAGTTCGAGGTGCTGGCCACCAACGGCGACACCTTCCTGGGTGGCGAAGACTTCGACATGTACCTGATCAACTACCTGGTCGCGCAGTTCAAGACCGACAGCGGCATCGACCTGTCCGGCGACAACCTGGCCATGCAGCGCCTCAAGGAAGCCGCCGAGAAGGCCAAGATCGAGCTGTCCAGCGCCCAGCAGACCGACGTCAACCTGCCCTATATCACCGCCGACAACACCGGTCCCAAGCACCTCAACGTCAAGGTGACCCGGGCCAAGCTGGAGTCGCTGGTGGAGGACCTGGTGCAGCGCTCCCTGGCGCCCTGCAAGACCGCCCTCAAGGACGCCGGCCTGTCCGCTTCCGAGATCGACGACGTCATCCTGGTCGGCGGCCAGACCCGCATGCCGCTGGTGCAGAAGAAGGTCGCCGACTTCTTCGGCAAGGACGCCCGCAAGGACGTCAACCCGGACGAAGCCGTGGCCGTGGGTGCGGCGATCCAGGGCGGCGTGCTGGGCGGCGACGTCAAGGACGTGCTGCTGCTCGACGTCACCCCGCTGACCCTGGGCATCGAGACCCTGGGCGGCGTGATGACCCCGCTGATCGAGAAGAACACCACCATCCCGACCAAGAAGACCCAGACCTTCTCCACCGCGGATGACAACCAGACCGCCGTGACCATTCACGTGCTGCAGGGCGAGCGCAAGCAGGCGGGCGGCAACAAGTCCCTGGGTCGCTTCGACCTGGCCGACATCCCGCCGGCGCCGCGCGGCGTGCCGCAGATCGAGGTCGCCTTCGACCTGGACGCCAACGGCATCCTGCACGTCTCCGCCAAGGACAAGGCCACCAACAAGGAGCAGTCGATCGTCATCAAGGCCTCCAGTGGCCTCTCCGATGACGAGATCGAGCAGATGGTCCGCGACGCCGAGGCGCATGCCGACGAGGACAAGAAGTTCGAGGAGCTGGTGGCCCTGCGCAACCAGGCCGACGGCATGATCCATGCTTCCAGGAAGACCCTGGAGGAGGCCGGCGACAAGGTCTCCGACGAGGAGAAGCAGGCCATCGAGGGCGCCATCGGCGAGCTCGAGGAGGCGCTGAAGGGCGACGACAAGGACGCCATCCAGGCCAAGCTGGACAAGCTCACCGAAGCCTCCGGCCAGGTCGCCCAGAAGATGTACGCCGAGCAGGCCGAGGCCGCCCAGCAGGCCGGTGGCGAGGCCGACGAGGCCGCTGCCAAGCAGGACGATGACGTGGTCGACGCCGAGTACGAAGAAGTCAACGACGACCAGAAAAAGCAGTAAACCACGACATCGGCATCAAGGATGACACCAGCGCGGGGGCCTGACTCCCGCGTTGGTGTTTCCGCGGTGCCGCGATGGAGGCGGACAGACCGATGTCCAAACGCGATTATTATGAGGTACTGGGCGTAGAGCGCGGTGCCGACCAGAAAGAGATCAAGAAGGCCTACCGACGCCTGGCCCAGAAGTTTCACCCCGACCGCAATCCGGACGACGACGGGGCGGCGGCCAAGTTCCGCGAGGTCTCCGAGGCCTACGAGGTGCTCGCCGACGGCGAGAAGCGCGCCGCCTATGACCAGTTCGGTCATGCCGGCGTCGACGGCCAGGCCGGCGGCTTCGGCGGCGGTGGCTTCGGTGGCGCCGGGGCCGGGGGCTTCAGCGATATCTTCGGCGACGTGTTCGGCGATATCTTCGGCGGTGCAGGTGGCGGCCGGCGTAACCCCAATGCCCCCCAGCGCGGCAGCGACCTGCGCTACAACCTGGAGCTCGACCTGGAGGATGCCGTCAGCGGCACCAGCGTCGATATCCGCGTGCCGCGCCATGTGGAGTGCGAGCGCTGCGATGGCGAGGGCGCCGAGCCCGGCTCCAGCAAGGAGACCTGCCCGACCTGTAACGGCCATGGCCAGGTGCGCATGCAGCAGGGCTTCTTCGCCGTGCAGCAGACCTGCCCCACCTGCCATGGCAGTGGCCAGCACATCAAGGTGCCCTGCCACAAGTGCCACGGCGAGGGCCGGGTGCGCGAGACCCGCACCCTGTCGGTGAAGATTCCCGCCGGGGTCGATACCGGCGACCGCATTCGCTTGAACGGCGAAGGCGAGAGCGGCATCAACGGTGGCCCCCCCGGGGACCTCTACGTCCAGGTGGCCATCAAGCCGCACCCGATCTTCCAGCGCGACGGCCGCCACCTGCAGTGCGAGGTGCCGATCAACTTCGTCGATGCGGCGCTGGGCGGCGAGCTGGAGGTGCCGACCCTGGACGGCCGGGTCAAGCTGAAGATCCCCGCCGAGACCCAGACCGGCAAGTTGTTCCGCCTCAAGGGCAAGGGCGTCAAGCCGGTGCGCGGCGGCCCCGCCGGCGACCTGCTGTGCCGGGTGGTGTTGGAGACCCCGATCAGCCTCTCCGAGGAGCAGAAGGAGCTGCTGCGCCGCTTCCAGGAGAGCCTCGGCGAGTCCAACAGCCACTCGCCGCGCAAGAAGAGCTTCTTCGACGGCGTGAAGAAATTCTTCGAGGATATGAAGCCCTAAGCGGCATCACCTCCCCGAAGTCCCGCCAGCCCCCGGTATCCCCAGATACCGGGGGCTGGTCGTTTCGGCTCAGCGCCACAGGTGTTCCAGGCGCCAGGCCAGCGCCTCGCGGCAGGGCCGGAGGTCGGGATCCCGGGGCAGCACCAGGGGCCGGCCGTCCAGTTCGCAAAGCCAGCGGTTATCGGCGATCAGGCCGTCGATGCCGGGGCTGAGATGCCAGTGGAGATCCGGACCCGGGGCGATCAGGTGATTGTCCATGGCCCAGTGCAGGTTAGGCGTCAGGGCGATGCCGTTGACCGGTCGATCGTCCTGGCTCTCGGCGAAGGGGATCAGGTGGGCCGCCTCCACCAGGTAGCGATAGTCCGGGGTGATATGGCGCAGGCGGCTCGCCGCACAGCGGTAATCGTAGGCCTCCAGGACCAGCGAGCGAAAGGCGGCGGAGCGGGCATATTTCTGGCTTTCTTCTTTCACACTGCCTTTCAGCTGCTCGGGATGCCGCTCATAGTTGCCGCTCTCCAGTGCCGTGGTCAGGTAGGTGTGCAGTGCCTCGTAAGCTTTTGGGTCGGCGGAGAAGTAGCGAGACACCAGCAGGGCGCAAGCCTCGCGCGAGGCATGTTCATCCCGGAGGGCCTCGAAGAGTGTTTCGTCCAGTCGGGCGATGGTAAAGCGTTTCCGAAGCTGCCCGAAGGACTTAGGCTGGCCTAGCTGTGCCTCCAGGGCGCTCAGGTTTTCCGTGAACTCCGGCGACCAGAGGGGGCCGGATGGGCCCCGATCATTTCTCAGGTGCCAGAGGGGGAGCTGGGGGTTGGCGGCCGACCTGTTCTCGGTGGCTGCTTCATAAAGGTCGTGATAGCGGGCGATCAGCCGGCCATCGATGGCGACCCGGGGCGAGGTGATATGCCCCGCCTGGATCTCGCAGATGATCGCCAGCAAGAGGCAGGGCTTGTTGGGGGCCGGCATTCCCTTGTTGTGTCCGACCCTGAGCCTGCCCAGGCACTCCAGGGATGCATTCACGTCGTTTTCCTTTATCGGCTTTTGCGAATTCAGGCCCAGCCTAGCATGGCGGTCCTTGGGTGGCCCCGAACAGACAAAAAAGCCCCCTCCGAGGAGGGGGCGGAAAGCGCAGCAGCTTGTGCCGGGCGGCGTGGCGGGGCTAGAAGAGCAGCTCCGGCAGCCACAGGGCGATGCTCGGGAAGAGGATGATCAGCGCCAGACCGAGGATCTGCAGGCCCACGAAGGGCAGGGCCGAGCGATAGATATCGGTAATGGTGATCGACTTGGGCGCCACCGAGCGCATGTAGAAGAGGTTGTAGCCGAAGGGTGGCGTCAGGTAGGCGGACTGCATGCTGAGGATAAACAGCACCGCGAACCAGGTGGTGTCGAAGCCCAGTTCCCGCACGATGGGCACATAGAGGGGGATGGTGATAAAGAGGATGGCGAAGTCATCCAGGAACATCCCCAGCACGAAGAAGCTCAGCACCATGACGATGATCACCGTATAGGGCGACAGGGCGAAGTCCTCGATGATCTCGCTGAGGATCATCCCGGCGCCCAGGCCCATGTAGATGCGGCTGAAGAAGACCGCGGCGATGGCGATCCACAGCAGCATGCCGGTGATCTTGGTGGTATTGAGCATCACATAGCGCAGCAGCCCCCAGTTGAGCTTGCCGCGCAGGCCGGCGATCAGCAGGGCGCCACCGGCACCCACGGCGGAGGCCTCGGAGGGGGAGGTGACGCCGCCGATGATGCAGCCCAGCACGGCGAAGACCAGCAGGCCTGGGGCGATCACATGGCGCAGCGACTTGAGCTTCTCCAGGGGCGTGAAGCGCTCTTCCTCCGGCGCCGCCGGGCCCAGTTCCGGATTGATCCGGCAGCGGATCAGGATATAGGCCATGTAGATGCCCGCCAGCATCAGGCCCGGCATCAGGCCGGCGGCGAACAGCTTGCCCACCGATTCCCGGGCCAGGAAGGCATAGACGATCATCAGCACGCTGGGCGGAATCAGAAAGCCCAGGGCGCCGCCGGCCATGATGGTGCCGGTGACCAGGCGCTTGTGGTAGCCGCGCTTGAGCATGGCGGGCAGGGCGATGATGCCCAGGCTGACGGTGGCGGCGCCGGAGACGCCGGCCATGGCGGCGATCAGCGCGCAGATCAGCACCGTGCCCACGCCCAGGCCGCCGGGCAGGCTACCCATCAGCTTGTGGATCATCTCGAAGAGATCATCGGTGATGCCCGAGCGCTCCAGCACCAGGCCCATGAAGATAAACAGCGGCAGTGAGACCAGCAGGAAGTTGTCCATGGCGCTGAAGGCCGAAGCCAGCAGCAGGTCCAGGCCGCCGGGCCCGAACATCAGGTAGGCACTGCCCATGCCGGAGATCATCAGCGCCCATGCCAGGGGGGCGCCGATCGCCATCAGGACCAGCATGGAGAAGAACATGATGGCGGTAATCGTTAGGGGCTCGAAGCCAGCCATAGGAAAGCCCTTTGCAAGACGGGCCCGGTTGGGGCCGTCGAATATGTTTCTATCCCTGTCGCGATGCGGGAGTCTCGACGAATCCGGCCTCAGGCCGTTTCGTCGGTCGCGTCATCCCGGGGATCTTCGTAACGCACCCCGGCCACACGCAGCACCGCGCGCACCAGTTCGGCCAGGCACTGCAGGATCAGCAGGCCCACGGCCAGTGGAATGGTGGCTTTGATCGGCCAGAGGGGCGGACGCCAGACGCTGCGGTTGGAGAATTCGCCGATGCTCCAGGAGTGGTAGGCGAAGTCCAGCGCCATGCGGAAGAAGATCGCCAGCACCAGGATGCCCAGGGCGAAGACCACCAGGTCGCAGAAGGCCTGGGCGCGATACGGAAGCATGCCGTAGATGACGTCGCTGCGGACGTGACCGTGGTGACGGAGGGTGTAGCTGCCCGCCAGGATACTCAGCGCCCCGAAGAACATGGTCGATAGCTCATGCCCCCAGATGGTGGGGGCATTGAGGATATAGCGCGCCACGACTTCGTAGAGCAGTACGCCGATGATGCCCAGCGTCAGCCAGGAAGTGGCCCTTCCGACCCAGTCGGAAAGGCCATCCTGCACCCTCAGATAGCGGGTGACTTTACTCACTCAAACGTCCTTGCTCGATGGCGTTGTTGATCAGGATCTCGATGGCCTGGGCGTGACGCTCGCCCTTCTCGGCTTCGGCTTCCCAGATCGGCAGGGCGGCTTCGGCCAGGCGGTTGGAGTCTTCCTGCGGCAGCACGGCGAATTCGAACAGCTCACCTTCGTCGATGAGGCGCTGGTTGCCCTCTTCCAGCCACTCATGCACGTCCAGCAGGTACTGGTCGATGGCGTCGGTGAGGATCTGCTGCTGCTCCTCGTCGAGGCGCTCCCAGGTGTTGGGGTTGATCAGGGCGTTCTCGGTCCAGCCCGGGTTGAGCAGGTTGAGGTCGGTGTAGTGGCCGGTCACCTCGTGCAGCTTGAGCTGCTCGTATTCCACCGGGCCGCCATAGACGGCGCCGTCGATCACCCCGGTGGAGAGGGCCACGTAGAGCTCCTGGCCGGGCAGGAAGACGGTGGGAATATCGAAGGGTTCCAGCACCGCGGCGATAGAGCTGGTGGCACGGATGCGCATGGACTGCAGGTCTTCCAGGCTGGTCACCGGCTCGCGGGTCACCAGGCCATAGTCGCTGCCGAAGCCGCGGCCGATCAGCTTGACGCCGCGTTCCTCGTAGGCGGCGGCGACCAGCTCGTCCAGGCCCTGGTTCTCGAAGATATCGCGGGCCTCTTCGGCGCTGACCCAGGCCCCCGGCAGACCGCCCTCGATGGTGCCGATGCTCACTGCGCCCGGCCAGTAGCTGCCCACGCCGTGGGCGATATCGATGGTGCCGCGGGAGACCGCATCGACGAACTGGTCGCTGTCGACGAGCTCGCCGGCGCGGAAGAACTGGATGCGGATGGAGCCGTCGCTGGCCTCATTGACCCGGTCGCGCAGGTCGCGGGCGATGTCGTCGACCTCGGTGCCGTAGAAGGTGTGCATGCGCAGGCGCACGGTGTCAGCATAGACGGCGTGGCTGGCGACGATGGAGGCGGCCAGGGAGGTGGCCAGGGCGCCTTTGAGGAAAGTGGAGAGCTTCATGGGACCTCGTTGCGATGCAGTTTAGAAGTTATAGGTTGTCATCGATGGCCGGCCGGGGACCGGCCTGTCAGACTGCGCTTTGAGTAAATCACACAGGTGATGAATATTCCATACGCATCCCTTCAACGTTAGGATAATGTCTACAATTTTATTGTTTATAGCCTGCCTGGATTTTTATCAAAATATTCGTCGGCTTGCGCCGATGCGACCCGGCCGCCGGGGAAGTCATTGCCCGTCGCTGGGTGGCTGTCTAGAGTGTATCCATCGCGTCGCTCTGGTCCGGCGCACGCCTTTTTTCAGGCTCGTGGTTTCTCTTCCACGGGCCCCTGCTAGCAAGGAACCGCAGGCATGACTCGCGAGACCCTGGTCCTGGGTGCCGGCATGGTCGGCACCTCCATCGCTTACCACCTCGCCCAGCGGGGGCGCTCGGTCACCCTGGTGGATCGCCGTGCGCCGGGGGAGGAGACCTCCTTCGGCAACGCCGGGATCATCCAGCGCGAGGCGGTGTTTCCCCATGCCTTCCCCCGCGACCTGGGCACCCTGCTGCGGGTGTTGCCCAACCGCAGCATCGATATTCGCTATCGCCTCAAGGGCATGGCCGCCGCCGCCGGGCCGCTTTTCCAGTACTGGCGCCGCTCGGCCCCGGCCAGCTACCGGCGGATCGTGCCGGAGTACGCCTCCCTGATCATGCGCTCCACCGAGGAGCATCAGCGGCTGATCGAGGCCGCCGGGGCCGAGGCGCTGATCAGCAAGAAGGGCTGGTTCGATGCCTTCCGCAGCCAGAAGCACCTGGAGGCCTTCGCCGGCGAAGCCGAAGAGGCCGCCCGGCGTTTCGGCGTCGGCTACCGCACCCTGACCCCCGCCGAGCTCAAGGCCCAGGAGCCCCACCTGGCCGCCGAGGCCTTCGTCGGTGCCATCGAGTGGACCAACAGCTGGACGGTGCTCGATCCCGGCGGCCTGGTGCGGGCCTATGCCGGGGCGTTTGAAGCCGCTGGCGGACGTTTCCAGCGGGGCGAGGTGCGCCAGGTGGTGAAGACCGCCAGCGGCTGGCGCCTGGATTTCGCCGACGGCAGCCTGGAGGCTCAGGAGCTGGTCCTGGCGGCGGGGCCCTGGAGCGGTGACTGGCTTCGGCAGCTCGGTTATCGCCTGCCGCTCTTCCCCAAGCGCGGCTATCACATGCACTACGCCGGCGAGGGCGAGGCGCGACTCCATCACTGGTTGATGGACTTCGACGCCGGCTACCTGCTGGCGCCGATGCGCGCCGGGGTGCGCCTCACCACCGGCGCCGAGCTGACCACCCGGGACGCCCCGGCGCGCCACGAGCAGCTGGCGGCGGCGGAGAAGGTGGCCCGCCGGCTCTTCCCCCTGGGGCCCCGCCAGGACGCCGCTCCCTGGGTGGGCAACCGGCCCTGCATGCCCGACATGAAGCCGGTGATCGGGGAGGCGCCGCGCCACAAGGGGCTCTGGTTCGCCTTCGGCCATGGGCATCAGGGCTTTACCCTGGGGCCCATCACCGGGCGCCTGGTGGGCGAGATGATGGATGGCGAGGAGACCGCGGTGCCCATGGCGCCCTTCCGGGCCGAGCGCTTCGCCGGGGTCTGAACGCCGGGGTGGCGTCCCGGCTGGTCGCGTCTTAGTCTAGAGGCGTTGATTTCACCGCCAGGAGGCCGCCATGCCCATTTCCCGCGCCGTGATCGCCACCGACTCCGGGGCCCGCTTGATCAACCGCCTGTGCAAGCACTGGGCGCATAAGCTCGAGGTGGAACAGGAGGAGAGCCAGGGGCGGGTCGCCTTCGACGAGGGCGCCTGCCTGATGCGCGCCGATGGCGAGGCCCTGACGGTGGCCATCGAGGCCCTGGACGAAGCGGCGCTGGATCGCCTGGAGGGGGTGGTGGCCAGCCATCTCGAGCGCATGGCCGGCAAGGAGCCGCTGGATATCGTTTGGGAGAACTGAGTCGCGCCCATCTGGGCATGGCGTGCTGGGCCCTGCTGGTGGGGCTCTCCTTCCCGGTGGTGGGGCTGCTCGATACGCTGCCGCCCCTGCTGCTGACCGCCTTGCGTTTCGTTGTCGCCTGCGCCGGCCTGATCTGGCTGGCGCGCGGTGAGGCGGCCTTCCTGCCCCGCGGCGTTCAATGGGGGCTCTATGGCCTGCTGGGCGCCTGCCTGGCGGGCTTCTTCGGCGCCATGTTCTGGGCCGCCCATCACACCACGGCCCTGGCCATGGCCACCCTCTTCGTCAGCGTGCCCCTGCTGGCCTACCTGATCGGCCTGCTGTTGCGGGTGGAGCGCCTGGGCTGGCGGCTGCCCGCCATCCTGGCCCTGGGAGCGCTGGGCGCCCTGGGGCTGGCCCTCGCCGAGGCCCGGGGCCCGACCCCGGGGCTGGCCTTCGGTCGCGGCGAGGCGGTCTTCTTCCTGGGCTGTGTCGCCTCGGCCTGCTATCCGGTGCTCAGCAAGTGGGGGTTGTCGCGGGGCCGGCTCCCCGAGTCGGCGGTGGTGCGTACCTTCTGGAGCCTGGCCTGCGGCGCCCTGCTGGTGGGGGCGCTGGGGCTGGTGCTGGAGTCGCCGGCGCGCCTCATCGGCCTGGGCTGGCGGGATGCCCTGCTGATCGTCTACCTGGGGCTGGGCTCCAGCGCCCTGACCTTCTGGCTGCTGCAGCGGGCCACCGCCCTGCTTGGCCCCGCGACCGTGACCGCCTATGGCTATCTGGTGCCCTTCGTCTCCATGCTGCTGCTCTTCGTGCAGATGCCGTCGCGTATCGACTGGACCTGGCTGCCCGGCAGCCTGCTGGTGCTGCTGGCCATGGGGCTCTTGCTGCGCCAGGGGCGTGCGTCCTCGGTGATCGGTTAAGGGGGACCTTCCTGGAGGTGGGAGCCGGGGAGCAGCAGGCGGGGAAAGCGGCCGCGGACCTCGGTCAGCAGGGGGCGAGGGTCTCCCGCGTGGCGGCGGGAGAAGTGGAAGGGCGCCAGCCACTCGACCCGGGCCGTGGCGGCGATCTCGCCGCAGGCCCTGGCGGTCAGGTGCCCGGTGCGGGCGGCCTGCTCGGCCTCGCGGTCGAGGAAGGGGGCCTCGCAGAACAGCACCCGGGCGCCCCGGGCCAGGCGAGTCAGGCGGCGGCGGTTTTCGGCGGTGTCGCCCAGGTCGGTGGCATAGACCAGGCGCTGCCCGGGCAGGGTCAGCAGCAGGGTCTCGGCCAGGCGTGCCGCCGGCAGGGTCCGCCCATCGGGGAGCAGGATAGGCGCCTCGCCCTCCCCGGCGAGCATCCGTCGCTTGAGCTCGCCGAGCCAGGGCCCCGGCGACCAGCCCAGGGCGGCGAGTCGTGCCGGGCGCACCCTGGTCCTGGCGGCGGCCTCGTAGGCGAAGGCCAGCACCGGGGTGCCGTGGTCCAGGGTCGTCGCCCTGACCCGGAAGGCAGGCTCGTCGTGCAGCAGGCCGTCCGGCGCCGGGCGTGACGGCAGGGGGTGCGGCCGGGGGGCGCCGGCCACCAGGGCGTGGCGCCGCAGGCGGTCACCATGCAACTCCAGGACCTCGAAGCGGGGGGCCTTGTCGCCGACCCGGTCCCAGAGGATGCCCCGCATCAGGCCGGCGAGATGCTCACACAGGCCGGGTGGGCCGAAGATCCGGCAGGGCGGGAAATCGCCGATCCGTGAGCGCAGCAACCACAGGAAGCCGCCGATATGGTCGAAGTGGGCATGGCTGATAAAGACATCGCTCACCCGGTGGGCCAGGCGCGCCGGTAGCCGCCCGGGATCGCCGAGGTCGAAGAGCAGGCTGCGCCGTTGCTGGCTGAGCCGCAGGTGCAGCAAGGGGTCGCCGAAGACGCCGTTGACCAGGGTCGCGGTGACCGTCTCCAGGCGCACCCGGGGACCGGGAGCATCGCCGGGGACCGGTGCCCTGGCCGGCTTGGCGACGGGCGCCGGTGTCAGGGGGCGGGCGCTGCCCAGGTAGCCGTCGCGACGGCGTCGGGCATCGCGAATCATCAGGCCGGCGATCGGTCGTGGCGTGGGCGGTGCCCGGAGTCGCAGGCGTTGACCCTCCAGGTTCAGCGCCTCGCCCAGGGCCAGGGTCGTGCCCCGGCGATCCAGCAGGCCCAGTTGGCGGCCCTGCCAGGCCTCGGGGGCCGTCTCGGGGGGTGGGGTGCCGATCCGTGCAAGCCGGCCGAGGTCGAGGTCCCGCACCTCGCTGCCTTCCAGGTAGGCATCCCAGGCCGCGCTGCGCCACTCGCGGCGCCTCTGCCGCCCCGGGGGGCGGGCCTCCGGGGCGGGGGCCAGGTAGAGTCGCTCGAGGCCCAGGGCGCGACACTCCTCGGCCAGTGGTGGGGGGCGGTCGGTGGCAACCAGGATCACCAGGGCGTCGGCCGCGCAGGCCCGGGCCAGGGCCATCAGTAGCTCGGCGCCGGCCACACCGCGCACCACCCCAGGGGTGTCCACCAGCAGGGGGCCCGAGGGCGCCTCGTCGGCCAACTGACGCGCCGCCTCGATCAGGGGCAGGCGAAAGCGGGCGGCGTTAAGGGACGCCAGTGCCGCCAGGGTCTCCAGCCGCCAGTCATCCGCCTCCCAGTGCCCCAGGCTCAGGGTGCCGGGCGGGCCGAAGCCGGGCTGCCCCGGGTCGGCGCTCAGGCAGTGGCAACTCAGGCCCTCGAGAGCCAGGCGGCCGGCGGCCGCCCGCGCCAGGGTCGTCTTGCCGCTGCCCGGGGCGCCACACAGCAGCACACGCCGTCGGCGGCGCAGCAGGGCCACCAGGGGGTGCTCCGAGGGCAGGGGGACGGCGTCGGTCGGTGGCATGGGGCCTCCGGGGCGGTCGTGACGAGGGGCTGCTTGGGTTCAGTGTGGGCGATCCCGGGCATGGCGTCTGGCGGAGGGCTGCTATACTGGCGCGCCTTTTCCGGGCCTGGGAATCCCGGGTTCTCTCTTTCCACTCCGCCAAGGATGCAAGGTCGCATGGAAAACAGCGCGGATCGGCCGCTGGCCGGTATTACGCTCAGGCTGCTGTCGGGGATTCTCTTCACGGCGATGATGGTGTGCGTCAAGGCGGTGAG
Organism: Bisbaumannia salifodinae; assembly: GCF_055388505.1. The sequence continues at coordinate 3,959,375 of NZ_AP043781.1, read as the reverse complement.
TACGGCGGCCCCGCTGGGACAGACCGTGTTCTTTCGCTCGGCCTTCGCGCTGCTGCCCATCGTGCTATTTCTGGCCTGGCGGCGGGAGTTTCCCGCCGGCTTGGCCACCCGGCGGCCGGGGGGACACTTGCTGCGCTCGGGCCTCGGCGCGGCGGCGATGTTCGCCTCCTTCGCGGCGCTGGCGCTCCTGCCGGTGGCCGAGGCGACGCTGCTGGCGCAGTTGACCCCGGTAATGATGGCGCTGGGTGGCGTCCTGCTGCTGGGCGAACGGCTCACGGCGCATCGCGCCGGGGCCCTGCTGCTGGCGCTGACCGGGGTCGCCGTGCTGGCGCTGCCCGCCCTCGGGGCCGGCGAGGCCTCGGCGATGGGCTATGCGCTGGGGGTGCTCTCGGCGTTGCTCTCGGCGGGGGCGCTGCTGACGGTGCGGCGCATCTCGCGCACGGAGACGGCGGGGGCGATCGCCTTCTACTTTATCCTGGTCTCGGCGCTGGCGGGGCTGGCCACCTGGCCCCTGGGCTGGGCCGCACTCACCGGGCCGGAGCTGGGACTGCTGGTGCTCTCGGGGTTGTTCGGCGGGGCGGCGCATATCTGCATGACTTTGGCGCTGCGCTATGCGGAGGCCTCGCGGCTGGCGCCCTTCGAGTACCTGGCCCTGATCTGGCCGGTGCTGGCCGACCTGGCGATCTTCGGGCTGGCGCCCTCCTCGGGCTTCCTGCTGGCCCTGCCCCTGGTGCTGGCCGGGGCGGGTCTGGCGGCGCTCGAGGGGCGGAGGGTCAGATGGCCTCTTCGACGATAAGCTGGGGCCAGCCCTTCGAGCAGGCCTCGATGCGCGACTCCACCCGATAGACCCGCCGCAGCAGCTCGGGGGTGACCACCTGCTCCGTGGGCCCGCAGGCGATCAGCCGGCCGCTCTCGAGCACCATCGCCTGATCGGTGAAGCGCAGGGCATGGCCCAGGTCATGGAGGGCCACCAGGATCAGCATCTTGCGCTCCCGGGCCAACCGTTTCAGCACCGTCAGCAGGCCGATCTGGCGGTTGAGGTCCAGCGCCGAGGTGGGTTCGTCGAGCATCAGGATCTCGGGTTCCTGCACCAGGGCCTGGGCGGCGCTGACCAATTGGCGCTGGCCACCGCTCAGGTCGCCGATGTCCCGCGCGCCGAGGGGCGCGATGCCCAGCTCCGCGAGGGCCTGGTCGACCCGGGTCAGGTCCTCGGCGTCGACCTTGAGCGCGCGACCCTGCATGCGTGCCAGCAGCACCGATTCGTAGACCGTCAGTACCGCCTGGGCGCCGGTGTCCTGGGGCATATAGGCCACGGGCCGCTCGGCGGTGGCGCCGTCGATCACGACTTCCCCCCCGCCCTTGAGCAGGCCGAGGATGCGGCGGAAGAGGGTGGACTTGCCCGCGGCATTGGGGCCGAGCAGGGCCACGACCTGGCCGCCCTCGAAGCTGGGGGTGGTGATTTCCGCCAGGATCTGGCGGCGGCCGTAGCCGGCCGAGAGGCGGTCGAGTCGCAGGGTTACCATGAGGCCTTCTTGTGGCTGAGGATGAGGAACAGGAAGAAGGGGATACCCACCAGGGAGGTGATGATGCCGATGGGGATGATGGTGCCGGGGATGATGATCTTCGACAGCACCGAGCCGACGGAGAGGATCAGGGCGCCACACAGCGCCGCGCCCGGCAGGAAGAAGCGCTGATCCTCGCCCAGCAGCAGGCGCGCGATATGTGGCCCGACCAGGCCGATGAAGCCGATGGTGCCGACGAAGGCCACGGCGATGGCCGCCAGCAGTGACACCAGTACCAGCACCTCGAGGCGCAAGGCGCGCGGCTTCACGCCCATGCTCTCGGCCTTGGCGTCGCCCAGGCGCATGGCGGTGAGCGCCCAGCCGTGGCGCGCGAGCAGCGGCAGCACGGCCGCCAGGACGCCGAGGGCGACCCATAGCTTGGGCCAGGTCGCCTTGGTCAGGCTGCCCATGGTCCAGAACACCACCGCGGCCACCGCCTGCTGGCTGGCGAAGAACTGGATCAGCGCCATCAGCGAGTTGAAGATAAACACCATGGCGATGCCCAGCAGCACGATGGTCTCGATCGTCACCCCGCGCTTCAGGCTCAATGCATGGATCAGGAAGGCGGTGAGCATGGCCATGACGAAGGCGTTGATCGGCACCACGTACTCGATGGCCGCGGGGATGATGGCTACGCCGAAGGCCAGCGCCAGGGCGGCGCCGAAACTGGCGCCGGCGGAGATGCCCAGGGTGAAGGGGCTGGCCAGCGGGTTGCTGAGGATGGTCTGCATCTGGGCGCCGGCCACCGACAGGCTGGCGCCGACCACCAGGGCCATCAGCGCCACCGGCATGCGGATCTCCCAGAGGATCACCCGGGCCTGCTGGCTGACGGCATCCGGGGTGAAGAGGGCGGCGACCACCTCCCCCAGGCCGAAGCGGGCGGGCCCCAGGGCGAGGTCGACACACAGGCTGAGGAACAGCGCCAGCACCAGGGCGGCGAGGATCAGCTGGCGCTTGAGCACCAGGGCGCGATAGAGGTCGCGCCCCTGGGGGGCATCGACGGTGGTCGTCTCAGTGGTCATGCAGCGACATCCAGTAGCCCGGTACATAGTCCACCGGCAGGAAGCGCTCGTGGAGTTCCTGCATAGTGGCCTCGGGGTCGAGGTCGGCGAACAGTTCCGGGTGGAACCACTTGGCCAGCTGCTGCACGGCCACGAAGTAGTAGGGGCTGTTGTAGAACTGGTGCCAGATGGCGTGGAAATCGTCGCTCTCCACGGCCGCGATGCCGGTCATGGCGGTGCGCTCGGTCAGCGCCTCGAGCTTGGCCCGGGCATTCTCCATGTCGGCCCCCGGGCCCACGCCGACCCAGTCGCCGCCGGGCACGTAGGCGTCCCAGTTGCCGCCGGTGACCACCACCTGCTCGGGGTCGGCGGCGAGGATCTGCTCCGGGTTCAGCGAGCCGAAGGTGTTGGGGATGATGCCATCGGCGATGTTGCTGCCGCCGGCAAGCTCCACGTACTCGCCGAAGTTGCCGGGACCGAAGCTCATGCAGCAATCCTCGGAATAGCCGCCGGCGCGGTCGATAAAGACCCTGGGGCGCTCGGGGTTGGCGTCGGCGATGACCTCGGTGACGCGGGCCATCTGGGCCTCGGAGAAGGCGATAAAGGCCTCGGCGTCTGCTTCCTCGCCCAGCAGTTGGCCCATCAGGCGCATGGACGGCAGGGTGTGCGCGAGCGGGTCCTCGCGGAAGTCCACGTAGACGATGGGGATGCCCAGCTCGGCGAGCTTGTCGTCATAGCCGGCGTCCTCGGTGGCCGTCCTGGCCTCCAGGTTCATCAGCACCACGTCCGGCTCCAGCGCGGCGGCCTGCTCCACGTCGAAGGTGCCGTCCTTGAAACCGCCGAAGGTGGGGATCTCTTCCAGCTCGGGAAAGCGCTCGGCGTAGACGGCATAGTTGTCCGGGTCGGCCTGGGAGAAGTCCTCCCGCCAGCCCACCACGCCAGCGAAGGGATCCTCGGGCTGCAGGGCGCCGAGCAGATAGATCTGGCGGCCCTCGCCCAGGATCATGCGCTCCACGGGGGCCTCGAGGGTGACTTCGCGGCCGGCGATGTCGGTCACGGTGATCTCGTCGGCCTGGGCGGTCACGCCGGTCAGCGCGAGGGCCGTGGCAAAGGCGGTCTTTAACAGCGGTTTAGGCATGTTCAGGTCTTCGTTGCTGGTGATGGCTGTCATGGGCTGGGTCGTGCCGCGATAAGCGCACCGCCTCGGCTGGGTTAAGAGGAAGACTCGCTAGCCGTGGCGTCTGGTTCTCATTCAGGGTCGCGTAGTATGGTCGAATCTCGCCATGCCGTCGAGCCGTCCCGGGGGAGTATCGAGCGGCGCTCTGCTATACTGCGGCCCTTTCCCAGTCGTCACTTTTCAGGAGTCCACATGACCCGTATCGCCATCGTCGGTGTCGCCGGCCGCATGGGCCGCACCCTGGTCAACGCCGTGCAGCAGGACCCCCAGGCCAGCCTGGCCGGGGGCAGCGTCGAGCCGGGCAGCTCCCTGGTGGGGGCCGACCTGGGCGAGCTGGCCGGTCTGGGCAAGCTGGGCGTCACCGCGGTGGACTCCCTGGAAGCCATCGTCGATGACTTCGATGTGCTGATCGACTTCACCGCGCCCCGGGTGACCCTGGGCAACCTGGCCTTCTGCGCCGAGCACGGCAAGCGCATCGTGATCGGCACCACCGGCCTGGATGACGACGAGCTGGCCGAGCTGGATGCCTATCGGGACCGGGTGCCCTTCGTCTTCGCCCCCAATATGAGCGTGGGCGTCAACCTGACCCTCAAGCTGCTGCAGACCGCCGCCAGGGCGCTGGGCGACGAGGGCTACGATATCGAGGTGGTGGAGGCGCACCATCGCCACAAGGTGGATGCCCCCTCCGGCACCGCCCTGAAGATGGGCGAGGTGGTGGCCGAGTCCCTGGGGCGCACCCTCAAGGAGCATGGCGTCTTCGAGCGGGTGGGGCAGTGCGGCCCGCGCAGCGACAAGGAGATCGGCTTCGCCACCGTCCGCGCCGGGGATATTGTCGGCGAGCACACCGTGATGTTCGCCACCGAGGGCGAGCGTATCGAGATCACCCACAAGGCGTCGAGCCGCATGACCTTCGCCAAGGGCGCGGTGCGGGCGGCCCGTTGGGTCGCGGAGCGTCCGGCCGGCCGCTACGATATGCAGGATGTGCTGGGCTTGGCGGATTAACAGCAAGGTAATACGGGTATACCAAAGCTGGAATAGCCAAGGGGCGCTGGGGGCAGGTCGGAGCAAAGCGTCTTTTTCATGGGCGAAAAAGTCGAGCGCCCAGGGACGGGTTCACAGCGTCTTTGCGGAGTGCCTGCCCCCAGGGTAGCCCCGGCCTCCGAGGAGAGGGCGTGTTAACTGCAATCGCTCTGCGATGAGGTAGACGGGGGTGGCGAGCCTGCGGCGAATCCTGTAATATTCCAAAAATTTTGGCCGGGCGCTGCGAGAATCTGTCCCGCAGAGGCGTGTCGAGGCGGCCCAAGGGCATAGAATAATGCTAAAAAGCGGGATGAAACCGGTCTTATCGGCTTTCGTCCCGCTTTTTTACGACTCGAATCAGGCGCCCACCAGCGATTACTTTGTCGGTTATCGAGACCGCCTCTCCGGCCGGTCTCACCAGCATGGGAGGAAGTTGCGTTGAACAGACCCGCGATATTGGCCTTGGAAGATGGTAGCGTTTTCCATGGGTCTGCCATCGGAGCCGATGGCCTGACCAGCGGTGAGGTGGTGTTCAATACGGCCATGACCGGCTACCAGGAAATCCTCACCGATCCCTCCTATTCCCGACAGATCGTCACCCTGACCTACCCCCATATCGGCAACACCGGCATCAATGCCGAGGACGTGGAGTCCGATGCCATCGCCGCCGCCGGCCTGGTGATCCGCGATCTGCCGCTGCTGGCCAGCAGCTTCCGCTGCGAGCAGTCCCTGGATGCCTACCTCAAGAGCCAGAACGTCCTGGGCATCGCCGATATCGACACCCGTCGCCTGACCCGCATCCTCCGCGACAAGGGCTCCCAGAACGGTGCCATCCTGGCCGGAGCCGACGCCGAGGGTGATGACGCCGTGGCCCGTGCCCTGGAGGCCGCCCGCGCCTTCCCGGGTCTCAAGGGCATGGACCTGGCCAAGGAAGTGACCTGCCAGCGCGCCTACGAGTGGAGCGAGGGCGAGTGGGCCCTGGGCGAGGGCTATGCCGATACCGCCCGGACCGAGCGCCCCTATCATGTGGTGGCCTACGATTACGGCGTCAAGCGCAATATCCTGCGCATGCTGGCCTCCCGTGGCTGCCGCCTCACCGTGGTGCCGGCCCAGACCCCGGCCGCCGAGGTGCTGGCCATGAACCCGGACGGCATCTTCCTCTCCAACGGCCCCGGTGACCCCGAGCCCTGCGATTACGCCATCGCCGCGATTCAGGAGATCCTCGAGACCGGGATCCCGGTGTTCGGCATCTGCCTGGGCCACCAGCTGCTGGCCCTGGCCAGCGGCGCCAATACCGTGAAGATGGGCCATGGCCACCATGGTGCCAACCACCCGGTGCAGGACCTCGACGGCGGCCAGGTGATGATCACCAGCCAGAACCACGGTTTCGCCGCCGACGAGGCGAGCCTGCCGGCCACCCTGCGCGCCACCCATCGTTCGCTGTTCGATGGCACCCTGCAGGGCATCGAGCGCACCGACCGCCCGGCCTTCGGCTTCCAGGGGCACCCGGAAGCCAGCCCCGGGCCGCGTGACGTGGCGCCGCTGTTCGACCGCTTTATCGAGATGATCAAGGCGCGCCGATAATCGCCCGACCGTTATCGAGATGAGCCGGGCGCGCCGTCAATCGCCCGTCCGTCGATCCTCGTTCGTCACCCTTTTTCTGCGGGAAGCACCATGCCCAAGCGTACAGACATCCAAAGCATCCTGATCATCGGCGCCGGCCCCATCGTCATCGGCCAGGCCTGCGAATTCGACTACTCCGGCGCCCAGGCCTGCAAGGCGCTGCGCGAGGAGGGCTACCGGGTCATCCTGGTCAACTCCAACCCGGCCACCATCATGACCGACCCGGCCATGGCCGATGCCACCTATATCGAGCCGATCACCTGGCAGGCGGTGGAGAAGATCATCGAGGCCGAGCGCCCCGATGCCATCCTGCCCACCATGGGCGGCCAGACCGCGCTCAACTGCGCCCTCGACCTGGACAAGCACGGCGTGCTCGAGAAGCACGGCGTGGAGATGATCGGCGCCAACGCCGATGCCATCAACAAGGCCGAGGATCGCGACCTCTTCGACAAGGCGATGAAGAACATCGGCCTGGAGTGCCCCAAGGCCAAGGTGGCGCACTCCATGGCCGAGGCCTGGGAGATCCAGGCCGAGCTGGGCTTCCCGACCATTATCCGCCCCTCTTACACCATGGGCGGCTCCGGCGGCGGCGTGGCCTACAACAAGGAGGAGTTCGAGGAGATCTGTATCCGCGGCTTCGAGCTCTCCAACAACCATGAGCTGCTGATCGACGAGTCGCTGCTGGGGTGGAAGGAGTACGAGATGGAGGTCGTTCGTGACAAGAACGACAACTGCATCATCGTCTGCGCCATCGAGAACTTCGACCCCATGGGCGTGCACACCGGTGACTCCATCACCGTGGCCCCGGCCCAGACGCTGACCGACAAGGAATACCAGATCATGCGCGACGCCTCCCTGGCGGTGCTGCGCGAGATCGGCGTCGAGACCGGCGGCTCCAACGTCCAGTTCGGCGTGGATCCCAAGACCGGCCGCGTGGTGGTGATCGAGATGAACCCGCGGGTCTCTCGCTCCTCGGCCCTGGCCTCCAAGGCCACCGGCTTCCCGATCGCCAAGATCGCCGCCAAGCTGGCCATCGGCTACACCCTGGACGAGCTGCAGAACGACATCACCGGCGGCCGCACCCCGGCGTCCTTCGAGCCGTCCATCGACTATGTGGTCACCAAGATTCCGCGCTTCACCTTCGAGAAGTTCCCCCAGGCCAACGACCGCCTGACCACCCAGATGAAGTCGGTGGGCGAGGTGATGGCCATCGGGCGCACCTTCCAGGAGTCGCTGCACAAGGCGCTGCGTGGCCTGGAGACCGGCAACGACGGCCTCGACCCCATCGTCACCGAGTTCACCACCGAGAGCATGGCGCAGATCAAGGGCGAGCTGCAGGCCGCCGGCGCCGAGCGCATCTTCTTTGTCGCCGATGCCATGCGTGCCGGGATGAGCGTCGACGAGATCTTCGCCCTGACCAGGATCGACCCCTGGTTCCTGGTGCAGATCGAGGACCTGATCAAGACCGAGGCTGACCTGGCCACCCGCTCGCTCTCCGAACTGGACGCCCGGGCCCTGCTGCGCCTCAAGCGCAAGGGCTTCAGCGATGCCCGCCTGGCCGGCCTGCTGGGCGTCTCCGAGAAGGAGTTCCGCAAGACTCGCCAGAAGGCCGGCATCCGTCCGGTCTACAAGCGCGTCGATACCTGTGCCGCGGAGTTCGCCTCCGATACCGCCTACATGTACTCCACCTACGAGGAGGAGTGCGAGGCCGAGGTCAGCGACCGCCAGAAGATCATGGTGCTGGGTGGTGGCCCCAACCGCATCGGCCAGGGCATCGAGTTCGACTACTGCTGCGTGCATGCCGCGCTGGCCATGCGTGACGACGGCTATGAGACCATCATGGTCAACTGCAACCCGGAGACCGTCTCCACCGACTACGACACCAGTGATCGCCTCTACTTCGAGCCGGTGACCCTGGAGGACGTGCTGGAGATCGCCGACAAGGAGCAGCCGGTGGGCGTGATCGTCCAGTTCGGCGGCCAGACGCCGCTGAAGCTGGCCCGCGAACTCGAGGCCGCCGGCGTGCCGATCATCGGCACCACCCCGGACGCCATCGACCGCGCCGAGGACCGCGAGCGCTTCCAGCAGATGATCGACAAGCTGGGCCTCAAGCAGCCGCCCAATGCCACCGCGCGCAGCTTCGACGAGGCCTTCGCCAAGGCCGAGGTGATCGGCTATCCGCTGGTGGTGCGCCCCAGCTACGTGCTCGGCGGCCGCGCCATGGAGATCGTCTACGACGCCTCCGAGCTGGAGAACTACATGACCCATGCGGTCAAGGTCTCCAACGACTCGCCGGTGCTGCTCGACCACTTCCTCAATGCCGCCATCGAGATCGATATCGATGCGGTCTCCGACGGCCAGCAGGTGGTGATCGGCGGCATCATGCAGCATATCGAACAGGCCGGGGTGCACTCCGGTGACTCCGCCTGCTCGCTGCCGCCCTATTCGCTGCCCGCCGAGGTGCAGGACGAGATGCGCGAGCAGGTCAAGCGCATGGCGGTGGAGCTGGGCGTCAAGGGCCTGATGAACGTGCAGCTGGCCTGGCAGGACGGCGAGATCTACGTCATCGAGGTCAATCCGCGGGCCTCGCGCACCGTGCCCTTCGTCTCCAAGTGCATCGGCACCTCCCTGGCCCAGATCGCCGCCCGCTGCATGGCCGGCACCACCCTGGCCGAGCAGGGCTTCGAGCACGAGATCGTGCCGCCCTTCTACAGCGTCAAGGAGGCGGTCTTCCCGTTCAACAAGTTCCCCGGCGTTGATCCCATCCTGTCGCCGGAGATGAAGTCCACCGGCGAGGTGATGGGCTCCGGCGAGACCTTCGCCGAGGCCTTCTTCAAGGCCCAGTTGGGCGCCAACGAGCCGATGCCGGGCCTCAATGGCCAGCGGCTGGCCTTCCTCTCGGTGCGCGAGCCGGACAAGGCCGCCATCGTCGAGGTGGCCCAATCTCTGCTAGCATTGGGTTTCTCCCTCTGCGCCACCCGCGGCACCGCCGCCGCCCTCGAAGCGGCCGGCCTCGAGGTGTCGGTGGTCAACAAGGTCTACGAGGGGCGGCCGCATATCGTCGATCGGCTCAAGAACGACGAAGTGGCCTATATCGTCAACACCACCGAGGGGCGTCAGGCCATCAACGACTCCTCGATCATCCGCCGCACCGCCCTTGCCCGCAAGGTGCCCTATGCCACCACCCTGGCGGGGGCCCGCGCCGTTTGCATGGCGCTGGAGTACGGTAACCAGATCACCGTGCGGCGGCTTCAGGAATTGCATGCAGGAGCCAGTCAATGAACAAGGTCCCGATGACCGTGGCAGGCGAGCAGCGCCTGCGGGGCGAGCTGGATCAGCTCAAGAGCGTCGAACGGCCGAAGGTGATCAATGCCATTGCCGAGGCTCGTGAGCATGGCGATCTCAAGGAGAACGCCGAGTACCACGCGGCCCGTGAACAGCAGGGCTTTATCGAGGGGCGCATCAAGGAGATCGAAGGCAAGCTCGGGAGCGCCCAGGTGATCGATGTCACCAAGCTGCCCAAGACCGGCAAGGTGATCTTCGGCGTGACCGTGGGGCTGCTCAACCTGGATACCGACGAGGAGGTGACCTACCGCATCGTTGGCGAGGACGAGGCCGATATCAAGGCGGGGCGCATCTCGGTGACCTCGCCCATTGCCCGGGCCCTGATCGGCAAGGAAGAGGGGGATGTGGTGCTGGTCAAGACCCCCGGCGGCGATGTGGAGTACGAAATCTCTGGTGTCGAGCACCTGTAAGCGCCGAGCACCAAGCCACAAGCGCCAAGCCGCTCGGTGACGGGCGGCGGGTGCGGCAGGATACGCCAGGCAAGAAGAAGCCCCGCAGACGAGAGTCTGCGGGGCTTCCTTTCTTGGCCGCCTGGCCCGCTTGGCGCTCGGGCGTCAGTGCCGTCCGTGGTGGCCTTCGAACCGCTTGATATTGGACAGCTTGGGGTTGGCCTTGGGATTCTTGCGGTAGAGCAGGGCCATCTTGCCGATGGTCTGCACCAGCTCGGCGCCGCTGGTCGCCACCAGTTCCTCGATCATGGCGGCGCGGTCGTCCCGCTCCGGCAGGGCCAGCTTGACCTTGATCAGCTCGTGATCCGCCAGCGCCCGGTCCAGCTCGGCCAGGACGCCCTCGGAGATGCCGTTCTCGGAGAGGGTGACCACGGGGTTGAGGTGGTGGCCGATGCTGCGAAATGCTTTCTTTTGTGCCTGTGACAAGCTCATGGTATCGTGAGGTTTCCGGTTGCGCTGAACCCGCCATGGTAAGGCGAAAACCGCCGCGGTGAAAGCCTTCCGTCGGCGCCTTCCGGCCCCGCTCTACGTGTGGCGAATTCACGATCCCAGGTGCTGTAGTGACATCTCCTTCCCGTCCCCGCAAGTCCGCGTCTCCGCGCCAGGCCAGCAAGTCCAGTGCCGGCTGGCTCAAGGAACACTTCGATGATCAGTATGTGCAGCGCTCCTGGCAGGACGGCTACCGCAGCCGGGCCAGCTACAAGCTGATGGAGCTGGACGCGAAGGACAGGCTGTTCAAGCCGGGCATGACGGTGATCGACCTGGGGGCGGCCCCGGGTGGCTGGAGTCAGGTGGCCGCCGAGAAGGTGGGTGCCAAGGGCCTGGTGATCGCCTCGGATATCCTCGAGATGGATGCCCTGGCCGGGGTCGAGTTTATCCAGGGGGATTTCACCGAGGAGGCGGCCCTGGAGGCGATCCTCGCCACCCTGGGCGAGCGCCCGGTGGATCTGGTGATGTCCGATATGGCCCCCAATATGAGTGGTATGGCCGCCATCGATCAGCCCCAGGCCATGTACCTGGTGGAGCTGGCGCTGGATCTGGCTCGCCAGACCCTGAGTCCCGGGGGGCGCTTCCTGGCCAAGGTGTTCCAGGGCGAAGGTTTCGATGCCTACCTGAAGGAGCTGCGTGGCAGCTTCGCTCGGGTGGTGACCCGCAAGCCGGAGGCTTCCCGGGCACGTTCCCGTGAGGTCTACCTGCTGGCGGAAGATTTCCGAGGCTAGGCGGACAATAGCCTCCCTCAACCGAGGCGATAGCCAGACAGGGCGGATGCATTTGTGTCACTGTCCCTCTTGGGGTGGTTGAACACCCGCGGCTGCTGTAATGTCAAATGCCTAGCCGGTACGCAGATCGATTTAGCAATGAGGGTGTTCCCTTGAATGATATGGCGAAGAACCTGATCCTGTGGTTGGTCATCGCGGCGGTATTGCTGACGGTGTTCAACAACTTCAGTGTCGACAGCTCACCCCAGGCGATGAACTATTCCCAGTTCGTCCAGCAGGTGCAGAACCAGCAGATTCGTAGCGTCACCATTGATGGCTATACCATCAGTGGCGAGCGCAGCGATGGCTCCTCCTTCCAGACCATCCGCCCGGCGGCGGAGGATCCCAAGTTGATGGACGACCTGCTCGCCAACAACGTCACCGTGATCGGCAAGGAGCCCGAGCGGCAGAGCCTGTGGACACGGCTGCTGGTGGCCAGCTTCCCGATCCTGATCATCCTGGCGATCTTCCTCTTCTTTATGCGCCAGATGCAGGGGGGCGGGGCCGGCAAGGGCGGGCCGATGAGCTTCGGCAAGTCCAAGGCCAAGCTGCTCTCCCAGGACCAGATCAAGACCACCTTCGCCGACGTGGCCGGCTGTGACGAGGCCAAGGAGGAGGTGGAGGAACTGGTCGACTTCCTGCGCGACCCCTCCAAGTTCCAGCGCCTGGGCGGCACCATCCCCCGCGGCGTGCTGATGGTGGGGCCGCCGGGGACCGGCAAGACCCTGCTGGCCAAGTCCATCGCCGGCGAGGCCAAGGTGCCCTTCTTCTCGATCTCCGGCTCCGACTTCGTCGAGATGTTCGTCGGCGTGGGCGCCTCGCGGGTCCGCGACATGTTCGAGCAGGCCAAGAAGCAGGCGCCCTGCATCATCTTTATCGACGAGATCGATGCCGTGGGCCGCTCCCGGGGCGTCGGCATGGGCGGCGGCAACGACGAGCGCGAGCAGACCCTCAACCAGTTGCTGGTGGAGCTGGACGGCTTCGAGGCCAACGAGGGCATCATCGTCATCGCCGCCACCAACCGCCCCGACGTCCTCGATCCGGCGCTGCTGCGCCCGGGCCGCTTCGACCGCCAGGTCACCGTGGGCCTGCCGGATATCCGCGGCCGCGAGCATATCCTCAATGTGCACCTGCGCAAGGTGCCCCTGGCCGACGACGTCAAGCCGTCGCTGATCGCCCGCGGTACCCCGGGCTTCTCCGGCGCCGACCTGGCCAACCTGGTCAACGAGGCCGCCCTGTTCGCCGCGCGCCGCAACAAGCGCCTGGTGAGCATGGAGGAGCTGGAGCTGGCCAAGGACAAGATCATGATGGGCGCCGAGCGCAAGTCCATGGTGATGTCCGAGAAGGAGAAGCTGAACACCGCCTACCACGAGTCGGGCCACGCCATCATCGGCCTGGTGATGCCCGATCACGATCCGGTCTACAAGGTCACCATCATCCCCCGTGGTCGGGCGTTGGGCGTGACCATGTTCCTGCCGGAGGAGGATCGCTACAGCCTCTCCCGCCGGCAGATCATCAGCCAGATCTGCTCGCTGTTCGGCGGGCGTATCGCCGAGGAGATGACCCTGGGGCCGGATGGCGTCACCACGGGGGCGTCGAACGATATCAAGCGTGCCACCGAGCTGGCCCACAACATGGTGGCCAAGTGGGGGCTCTCCGAGGAGCTCGGGCCGATCATGTACGACGAGGACGAGTCGCACCAGTTCCTCGGCGCGCCGGGGCAGGGCGGCGGCAAGTTCAAGTCCGGCGAAACCACCTCCAGGCTCGACAAGGAAGTGCGGCGGATCATCGACGAGTGCTACGCCAAGGCCCGGCAGATCCTCGAAGAGAACCGCGACAAGCTGGATGCCATGGCCGGGGCGCTGATGAAGTACGAGACCATCGACGCCGACCAGCTCAAGGACATCATGGAAGGCCGCGATCCGCGTCCGCCCGAGGGGTGGGATGACGATGGCAGCGGCGGTGCCGGTATCACTCCGGATGCCCAGGCCAAGCCGGACGATGCCCAGGCGCCCTCCGCCGAGGATGGCGATAACGAGGAGGATGACGAGCCGCGCCGCCGGCCCTCGGATCCCCTCGGCGGCCCCGCCGGCCAGTAAGCCGACACAGGCGCCCCTCGGGGCGCCTGTTGCGTTATGCCGGGGGCCCCGTCCTTGTGCTATCCCGGCGGCAATGGCCCCGATGGCCTGTCTGTCGCCTTGCATGGGGCGCGGTGGCTGATTAGAGTAGTTCCCCTCCCTTTCTTGCCCATCTCGTCAGGATCCGCCCATGAGCGACGGACAACCCGCGCCCCTGCTGCATTGTGGCCGCCATCGGCTCGACCTCTCCTATCCCCGGGTCATGGGGATTCTCAATGTCACCCCGGACTCCTTCTCCGACGGCGGTCGCCATGTGGCGCTGGACGATGCCCTGCGCCGTGCCGAACAGATGCTCGCCGAGGGCGCCGCCATCATCGACGTGGGTGGCGAGTCGACCCGCCCCGGCGCTGCCCCGGTGTCCCCCCGGCAGGAGCTGGATCGGGTCGCCCCGGTGGTGGAGGCCCTGGTGCGCGAGCTGGATGCCTTGGTCTCGGTGGATACCAGCAGCCCCGAGGTGATGCGCGAGAGCGCCGCCCTGGGGGCGGGCATGATCAATGACGTGCGCGCCCTGCGCCGCGATGGCGCCCTGCAGGCGGCGGCCCATAGCGGCCTGCCGGTGTGCCTGATGCATATGCTCGGCGAGCCCGGCGATATGCAGGTGGCGCCCCATTACGAGGTGCCGGTGGAGGAGGCGGTGGCCGACTTCCTCGAGGCGCGGGTGGCCGCCTGCCTGGCGGCGGGGCTGCGCCCCGAGCGGCTGTTGCTCGATCCCGGCTTCGGCTTCGCCAAGACGGTGGAGCATAACCTGCGCCTGCTGCACCGTATGGAGCGCCTGCAGGCACTGAAGCTGCCACTGCTGGTGGGCATGTCCCGCAAGAGCATGATCGGCAAGGTGCTGGAGCGCCCCGTTGAAGAGCGCCTGCCCGGCGGCCTGGCCCTGGCGGCCCTGGCCGTGGAGCGCGGCGCACGAATCCTGCGTGTCCATGATGTAGGGCCCAGCGTGGATGCCATCAATATGACCTGGGCCGTACTCCAGGAAGGATGTGACTCATGAGTCGACGCTATTTCGGCACGGACGGGATCCGTGGCACCGTGGGGGAGTTCCCCATCACCCCCGACTTCATGCTCAAGCTGGGCTGGGCCACCGGTCGGGTGCTGGCCCGCCAGGGGCGCACCAAGGTATTGATCGGCAAGGATACCCGGATCTCCGGTTACCTCTTCGAGTCGGCCCTGGAGGCGGGGCTCTCCGCCGCCGGGGTGGACGTCTCGCTGCTGGGCCCGATGCCGACCCCGGGGATCGCCTATCTGACCCGCACCTTCCGTGCCGATGCCGGTATCGTGATTTCCGCCTCCCATAATCCCTTCGCCGACAACGGCATCAAGTTCTTCTCCGCCGAGGGGGTCAAGCTGGACGACGCCATCGAGGCGCGCATCGAGGCCGAGCTGGACGAGCCGCTGACCACGGTGGCCGCCGCCGAGCTGGGCAAGGCGGTGCGCATCAACGACGCCCCGGGGCGTTATATCGAGTTCTGCAAGTCGACCATTCCCGACCGCGTCAGCCTGCACGGCATGAAGATCGTGCTCGACTGCGCCCATGGGGCGACCTATCACATCGCCCCCAGCGTGTTCCGCGAGCTGGGCGCCGAAGTGAGCCTGATCGGCGCCGAGCCGGACGGCCTCAATATCAACCGCGAGGTGGGCTCCACCCATCCGGCGGCCCTGCGCGCCGCGGTGATCCAGCGTGGCGCCGACCTGGGGATCGCCTTCGATGGCGACGGTGACCGGGTATTGTTGGTGGATGCCGACGGTCGCGAGGTGGACGGTGACGATATCCTCTACCTGATCGCTCGCGATCGCCACGAGCGGGGCGAGCTGGGCGGTGGGGTGGTGGGCACTCTGATGACCAACTTCGGCCTCGAGCTGGCCTTCGCCCGCCTCGGTATTCCCTTCGAGCGGGCCAAGGTGGGCGACCGCTACGTGATGGAGCGCCTGGCCGCCAACGGCTGGCAGCTGGGGGGCGAGTCTTCCGGGCATCTGGTCTGTGGTCATGTGCAGACCACCGGCGACGGCATCGTCGCCGCCCTCCAGGCGGTGGCCATCATGGTCCGCGAGGGGCAGTCCCTGGCGCGGCTGCTGGCCGACCTGGAGAAGGTGCCCCAGGCGCTGGTCAATGTACGCCTGACGCCGGGCAGTAACGCCAAGTCGCTGATGGCGACCCCGGCGTTGCAGGAGGCGGTGGCCGCCGTGGAGGCGGAGCTCGGCGATGAGGGGCGCGTGCTGCTGCGTCCTTCCGGTACCGAGCCGCTGATCCGGGTGATGGTGGAGGGGCGTGCGCACTTCGACGTGGAGGCCCTGGCCGAGCGGATCGCCGCCGATGTGCGCGCCCAGATGGCCTGAGCGGGCGCGGGGTCGGCACGCCTCTCCTCCCTTGGCCATTTCAAGGCGATGGGCCCCGGGGCGGAACGGTGAGGTTGTCAGGCTGCGGTTGTCATGCTAGGGCCGCTCCTATACCATTTCGCTCCACCTTGAACGAGGACAGTCTATGCGTACGCCGCTGATTGCCGGCAACTGGAAGATGAATGGCTCCCTGGCGCTGGTGGAGCGCTTCGGGCAGGCCCTGGCCACCGCCTCGCTGCCGGCCGGCGTCGAGGTCGCCCTGGTGGTGCCCTTCCCCTATCTGGCGGCGGCGGGGCAGGCCCTGGCCGATGCGCCGGTGGCGCTGGGGGCCCAGACCCTGCATCAGGCCGTCGAGGGCGCCTATACCGGCGAGGTCAGCGGTCCCATGCTGGCCGAGCTGGGCGTACGCTATGTGTTGGTGGGCCATTCCGAGCGGCGCACCCTCTTCCACGAGGATGATGCCGGCGTACTGGCCCGGGTCCAGGCCGCCCTCGGGGCCGGCCTGACGCCGATCCTGTGTGTCGGCGAGACCCTCGCCGAACGCGAGGCCGGGCGCACCATGGAGGTGGTGCTGGGGCAGGTCAAGGCGGTCTATGACGCCCTGACCGCCGAGCAGCGCGCCCGCCTGGTGATCGCCTATGAGCCGGTGTGGGCGATCGGCACCGGCAAGACCGCGACTCCCGAGCAGGCCCAGGGGGTGCATGGCGCCCTGCGTGGCTGCCTGGCGGCCTATGATAGGGCCCTGGCCGAGGCCACCCGGTTGCTCTACGGCGGCAGCATGAACGCCGGTAATGCCGCCGAACTGCTTTCCCAACCCGATATCGACGGCGGCCTGGTGGGCGGTGCCTCGCTCAAGGTCGACGATTTCCTAGCCATCTGTCAGTCAGCAGGTTGAAACCATGCAAGTGCAAGTTGCCATTCTTATGATCCACGTGGCGATCGCCATCGCCCTGGTCGCCCTTATCCTGCTGCAGCAGGGCAAGGGCGCCGAAGCCGGTGCCGCCTTCGGTGGCGGTGCCTCCCAGACCGTGTTCGGTTCCCGTGGTACCGGGGGCTTCCTGGCCAAGCTGACCGCCGTGCTGGCGGCCGCCTTCTTCGCCACCTCCCTGACCCTGGCCTACTTCGCCAGCCAGGCGGGGCAGGCACCGGAGGCCGGTATTCCCGATGCACGCCTGATCGAGCAGCAAAATTCCGTGCCGACCCTTGACGAAGGGCCGCAGGATCTGGATAATTCAGCGCCAGTGCTCGAGGAGACGGGCGAGTAGTCGGTCTTCGAATAGCGCTCCCCTGATGCCGAAGTGGTGGAATTGGTAGACACGCTATCTTGAGGGGGTAGTGGCCTTATGGCCGTGCGGGTTCAAGTCCCGCCTTCGGCACCATTCGAAAACGCGGTGCGTTTTCAGCAAGATCAGCACCCAGGCGACGTAATGGCTTGACTCGATAGCAACCATTACCTATACTCGCCGACCTGTAGATGCGGGGTGGAGCAGTCTGGTAGCTCGTCGGGCTCATAACCCGAAGGTCATCGGTTCAAATCCGGTCCCCGCTACCATTTTGGCGAGACGGCCAATATGGTGTGAAAGGTTTCTTGTAAAAGGCCCCTTCCAGTGAAGGGGCTTTTTGTTAGCCGCTCATCCACTTGGCCGTCTAGTTGACAGCCTGTCTGGCAGCACGCCCATCGGTCACCTAGCTTATCTTTCGCTCCTGGCCAGGTGCCTGATGCAACGGCTGTAGGAGTCTTCGTCGTGGCAATCAAGGACTCAGCGCTCGAGGCGCTCATCGAACCGGTGGTGACCGCCATGGGCTTCGAGCTCTGGGGGATCGACCATCTTTCCCAGGGCAAGCATTCCCGTCTGGTGATCTATATCGATGGCCCCGAAGGGGTCACGGTGGACGACTGCGCGGCCATCAGCCGCCAGGTCAGTGCCATCTTCGATGTGGAGGATCCGATCCCCGGAGAGTACCGTCTCGAGGTGTCATCCCCGGGGATGGATCGCCCTCTCTTTACCCTCGATCATTATGCGCGTTACCGCGGACATACGGTGGCGCTCAAGCTGCGCCTGGCCTTCGAGGGGCGGCGCAAGTTTCAGGGCCTCCTGGCCGGCGTCGAGGGCGACGAGGTGTTGTTGCAACTCGATGGCGAGGAGTACTGCTTTCCCATCGACAGCATCGAGCAGGCGCGCGTCGTGCCGCGGTTCGATGACTAAGGACAGGTTTATTGGCGAGGCTATGGCATGAGCAAAGAGATTCTGGCGGTCGTTGACGCCATCTCCAACGAAAAGGGCGTGCCGCGCGAAGTGATCTTCGAGGCGGTGGAGGCGGCGCTGGCGAGCGCCTCCCGCAAACGCTTCGAGGACCAGGAAGTCAGCGTCCGGGTCAAGATCAACCGCGTGACCGGCGAGTACGAGACCTTCCGTCGCTGGGAGGTGCTCGACGACGACGATTTCGAGAACCCCGATGCCGAGATCAAGCTCAGCTATGCCGAGCGGCGGGATCCGCCCCTGGGCCTGGGCGACGTGGTGGAAGAGAAGATCGAGAATGCCGCCTTCGGTCGTATCGCCGCCCAGACCGCCAAGCAGGTGATCGTACAGAAGGTGCGTGAGGCGGAGCGGGCCGAGGTGGTGCGTCTCTACTCCGACCGCGAGGGCGAGCTGGTCTCCGGCATCGTCAAGAAGACCACCCGCGACGGCCTGATCGTCGACCTGGGCGATAACGCCGAGGCCTTCCTGCCGCGCAGCGAAATGATTCCCGGCGAGCGCTACCGCATGAACGAGCGGGTCCGCGCGGTGCTGATGAAGGTGGATCCGGAGGCGCGCGGTTCCCAGCTGATCCTCTCGCGCACCTGCCCGGAACTGATCATCGAGCTGTTCAAGATCGAGGTGCCGGAGATCGCCGAGCAGCTCATCGAGATCAAGGGCGCCGCCCGCGATCCGGGCTCCCGGGCCAAGATCGCCGTCAAGACCAATGATCGCCGCATCGACCCGGTGGGTGCCTGCGTGGGCATGCGTGGTTCCCGGGTCCAGGCGGTTTCCACCGAGCTGCAGAACGAGCGGGTCGATATCATCCTCTGGGATGACAACCCGGCGCAGCTGGTGATCAACGCCATGGCCCCGGCCGACGTGGCCTCCATCCTGGTGGACGAAGAGTCCGGCGCCATGGATGTGGCCGTGGCCGAGGACAACCTGGCCCAGGCCATCGGCCGCAGCGGCCAGAACGTGCGCCTGGCCTCGGAACTCACCGGCTGGCGGCTCAACGTCATGACCGAGGAAGAGGCCGAGGGCAAGCGTGAACAGGAGATCGACAGCCTGGTGGAGTATTTCATCCAGCACCTGGAGATCGACGAGGACCTCGCCCGCCTGCTGGTGGAAGAGGGCTTCACCACCCTGGAAGAGATCGCCTATGTGCCCGCCGAAGAGATGCTCGAAATCGAGGAGCTCGATGAAGAGCTGGTCGAGGAGCTGCGGGCGCGGGCCAAGGATGAGCTGTTGAACCTGGCCATTGCCTCCGAGGAGGAGCTCGATGGTGCCCAGCCCGCCGATGACCTGCTGGAGATGGAGGGCATGGAGCGGCATCTGGCCTTTATCCTGGCCAGTCGGGGCATCGTCACGATGGAGGATCTGGCCGAGCAGTCCGTCGACGACCTGGCGGACATCGACGAGTTGGACGAAGAGCGCGCAGCGGCACTGATCATGACTGCCCGTGCGCCATGGTTCGAGAGCGAACAGTAAACAGGTCACGGGCTCAGGAGGGTCGCAATGTCAGACATGACCGTTAAAGATTTTGCAGCCAAGGTGGGGCGCGATGTGCCCCGCCTGCTGGAACAGATGAAAGAAGCCGGACTGCCCCACAAGTCCGAGAGCGACGCCGTCTCCGAAGAGGACAAGCGTTGCCTGCTCGACTATCTCACCAAGAGCCACGGCGGCAGTGGCGCCGGTGCCGGTGCCCGCAATCGCATCACCCTGACGCGCAAGACCAAGAGTCGCATCAAGACCGGTGAGCGTGGCAAGACCATCGAGGTGCAGGTGCGCAAGAAGCGTACCTATGTGAAGCGCGAGGAAGAGCAGCCCGCCGAGGAGCCCAAGGTCCAGGATCATGGCCCCCGCCAGTTGGTGGGTGACATGGCCGAGGCCGAAGCCAAGCGTGAGGCTCGCGAAGCGGAAGAGGCCAAGGCGCGCGCCGCCGAGCAGGCCGCCCAGGAGGCCGCCGCCAAGCTGGAGGCCGAGAAGGCCGTCGAGGTGCCGGAGATTCCGGTGCCCGAGCTGGAGACCAGCCAGCCCGCCGGCGATCAGCCCCCGGCGCCGCCCAAGGAGGGGCGCACCGACCGTCGCACCGCGCCGCCCAAGAAGACCGCCGCCAAGAAGGGCCGCCACGAGCGCGATGACGATGATCGTGACGAGCGGCGTCGCGGTGGCGCCAAGAAGGCCAAGCGCGCCGAGCGTCGCAGCACCCGCCGTGGCGGTGGTCGCGACAGCGGCGGCAAGCACGGTTTCCAGAAGCCCACCCAGCCGATCGTTCGCGAGGTCTCGATCCCCGAGTCGATCAGCGTCGCCGACCTGGCCGACAAGATGTCGATCAAGGCCAACGAAGTGATCAAGGCGATGTTCACCATGGGTGCCGCGGTGACCATCAACCAGACCATCGACCAGGACACCGCCGCCATCGTGGTGGAGGAAATGGGCCACAAGCCCAAGCTGGTCAAGGACGATGCGCTGGAGACCGAGGTCCTCGAGGGCATCTCCTACGAGGGCGAGGAGATCACCCGTTCGCCGGTGGTCACCGTGATGGGTCACGTCGACCACGGCAAGACCTCGCTGCTCGACTATATCCGTAAGGCCAAGGTCGCCACCGGCGAGGCCGGCGGCATCACCCAGCATATCGGCGCCTACCACGTGGAAGGCGCGCATGGTGGGGTGACCTTCCTGGATACCCCGGGTCACGCGGCCTTTACCGCCATGCGTGCCCGTGGTGCCAAGGCCACCGACGTGGTGATCCTGGTGGTGGCCGCCGACGACGGCGTCATGCCCCAGACCATCGAGGCCATCGAGCACGCCAAGGCCGCCGAGGTGCCCCTGGTGGTGGCGGTCAACAAGATGGATAAGTCGGGCGCCGATCCCGACCGGGTCAAGAACGAGCTGTCCCAGCACGGCGTCATCTCCGAGGCGTGGGGCGGCGACACCCAGTTCGTGCATGTCTCCGCGCATACCGGCGAAGGCATCGACGAGCTGATCGAGGCGGTGCAGCTGGTCTCCGAGGTGCTCGAGCTCAAGGCCGTGCCGGAAGCGCCCGGCAAGGGCGTGGTGGTCGAGTCGCGCCTCGACAAGGGTCGCGGTCCCGTGGCCACCGTGCTGGTCCAGAACGGCACCCTGAAGAAGGGCGATATCGTCCTCGCCGGCCTGCACTATGGCCGCGTGCGTGCCCTGACCAACGAGCTGGGCCAGCAGGTCGATGCCGTGGGCCCGGCCATGCCGGTGGAGATCCAGGGCCTCGACGGTACCCCGGATGCCGGCGACGACTTCATGGTGCTGGCCGACGAGAAGAAGGCCCGCGAGGTCGCCAACTTCCGTCAGGGCAAGTACCGCGAGGTGCGCCTGGCGCGTCAGCAGAAGGCCAAGCTGGAGAACATGTTCAGCCAGATGGGCCAGGACGAGGTGGCCAAGGTCAATATCGTCCTCAAGGCCGATGTCCAGGGCTCCCTGGAGGCCATCAAGGGCGCCCTGGAAGAGCTCTCCACCGACGAGGTCCAGGTGGCCGTGGTTTCTTCGGGGGTGGGTGGCATCACCGGCACCGATGCCAACCTGGCGCTGGCCTCCGAGGCCATCGTGGTGGGCTTCAACGTACGTGCCGACGCCGCCGCTCGCGAGATCATCGAGCGCGAAGGCCTGGATCTGCGCTACTACAGCGTCATCTACCAGCTGATCGACGAGGTCAAGCAGGCCATGAGCGGCATGCTGGCGCCGGAGTGGAAGGAAGAGATCGTCGGTGTGGCCGAGGTCCGCGACGTCTTCCGTGCGCCCAAGATCGGTGCCGTGGCCGGCTGTATGGTGGTCGAGGGTACCGTCTATCGCAGCAAGAAGATCCGCGTACTGCGCGACAACGTGGTTATCTACGAGGGCGAGCTCGAGTCGCTGCGTCGCTTCAAGGACGATGTCCAGGAAGTGCGCAACGGCATGGAGTGCGGCATCGGCGTGAAGAACTACAACGATGTCCAGGTCGGCGACAAGATCGAGGTCTTCGATCAGGTCAAGGTCGAGCGCTCGCTGTAACGCCCTAGGAGCAGAGTCCCATGCGCGAATTCAAGCGTACCGACCGGGTCGCCGACCAGCTGCAGAAGGAGCTGGCGGTGCTGATCCAGCGCGAGGTCAAGGATCCGCGCCTGGGCATGGTCACCGTCAGCGGCGTCAAGGTGAGTCGCGACCTCGGTTATGCCGACGTCTATATCACCCTGCTGGGCGAGAACGACGCCGAGACGATCAAGGCGAACCTGGTGATCCTGCGCCGGGCGGCGGGCTTCCTGCGCGGCCAGATCGGCCGCCGCATCAAGCTGCGCCATGTGCCGGAACTGCGCTTCCACTACGATGAAAGCGTGGTGCGGGGCCAGCGGCTCTCCTCGCTGATCGACGAGGCGGTGGCCAGCGATCGCGACCGCCAGGACGACGACGAGGAACCGCGCTGATGGCACGGCGTCGTCGCGGGCTGCCCATCGACGGTGTCCTGCTGCTGGACAAGCCCCAGGGCCTGTCCAGCAACCAGGCCCTGCAGCGCGCCCGGCGCCTCTATCAGGCCCAGAAGGCCGGACATACCGGCACCCTGGACCCCATGGCCACCGGCCTGCTGCCGGTCTGCTTCGGCGAGGCCACCAAGTTCTCGTCGCAGCTGCTGGAGGCCGACAAGGTCTATCGCGCCCGGCTACGCCTGGGGGTGACCACGACCACCGGCGATGCCGAGGGCGAGGTGCTCCGGGAGCGGCCGGTGCCGGCGCTGGACGAGGCGGCCATCGAGGCGGTGCTCGCGCGCTTTCGCGGCGAGATCGAGCAGCTGCCGCCGATGTATTCGGCGCTGAAGCACCAGGGCCGCCCGCTCTATGAACTGGCCCGCGAGGGCAAGACGATCGAGCGTGCAGTCCGCCGCGTGACGGTTTATGATGTGCGCCTTCTCGCCCTGGAGGGCGGGGAGTTCACGCTGGAAGCCAGCGTCAGCAAGGGCACCTATATCCGCACCCTGGCCGAGGATATCGGCGAGGCGTTGGGTTGCGGCGCCCACCTCACCGCCCTGCGGCGCCTGAAGACCGGGCCCTTCACGGCGGAGGGGATGCTGACCCTCGAGGCCCTGGAGGGGCTCGACGAGGCACAGCACCGGGCGCATCTGCTGCCGATGGATGTGCTGGTGGCGCACCTGCCGTCGCTGACGGTGGAGGCCGCCGCCGCCGGTCGGCTGACCCATGGTCAGTCGGCGCGGCTCGAGGTGGGTGAACTGGCCGTGGACAGCACGGTACGACTCTATCATGACGAGGCCTTCCTGGGCCTCGGCGTGGTAACGGGGCCACAGGAGGTGGCACCGAAGCGGCTGCTGAGTAGCGCGGCCGCATCCTAAGGAGCATCGCCGAGACTGCAAATATGCGTGGTCTCACCCATTCATTATTCAGGCATATTGCTTACTGGAGACACAGATGGCACTGACCGCTGAACAGAAGGCCGAGATCGTCAAGGAATTCGGCCGTGGCGAGAACGACACCGGTTCCCCCGAAGTGCAGGTGGCCCTGCTGAGCGCCAACATCAATGGCCTGCAGGATCACTTCAAGAGCAACAAGCAGGATCACCACTCCCGTCGTGGCCTGATCCGCATGGTTAACCAGCGTCGTAAGCTGCTGGACTACCTGAAGCGCAAGGACTTCGAGCGCTATCAGGCACTGATTCAGCGCCTGGGTCTGCGTCGTTAATCGACGGACTCAGGAAGGCAACGAAACGGGCGGCCCCTTGGGGTCGCCCGTTTTGCTTTATGGTTCCCGCGGCGAGGGTCGAGGTTGCGGTGGCCCTGACGAGCGGCAGGCCCTAAAATGATCGCCGAGTCGAGCAGACCGCAAATGAAAACGCATCGAAAGGTAAGGACGTCACCGTGAACCCGGTAAAGAAAACATTCCAGTACGGTCGCAGCACCGTCACCCTCGAGACCGGCCGCATCGCCCGCCAGGCCACCGGCGCCGTGCAGGTCACCATGGACGATACCGTGGTGTTGTGCACCGTGGTGGGCCGGAAGGAGGCCAACCCGAACCAGCCCTTCTTCCCGCTCTCCGTCCACTATCAGGAGAAGACCTATGCCGTGGGCAAGATCCCCGGCGGCTTCTTCAAGCGCGAGGGGCGCCCCACCGAGAAGGAAACCCTCACCTCGCGGCTGATCGACCGCCCGATCCGCCCGCTCTTCCCCAAGGGCTTCATGAATGAAGTCCAGGTGATCTGCACCGTGCTCTCCGCGGATCGCAACCAGGATCCGGATATCGCCGCCCTGATCGGTACCTCCGCGGCCCTGGCCATCTCCGGCATTCCCTTCGGCGGCCCCATCGGCGCCGCCCGGGTCGGTTTCTCCGAGGACAAGGGCTACTTCCTCAACCCCAGCGTCGAGGAGCTCACCACCTCCGAGCTGAACATGGTGGTGGCCGGCACCGAGAAGGCGGTGCTGATGGTCGAGTCCGAGGCCAAGGAGCTGCTCGAGGACGAGATGCTGGGTGCCGTCCTCTACGCTCACCAGGAGATGCAGGTGGCCATCAAGGCCATCAATGAGCTGGTTGCCGAGGCCGGCAAGCCCAAGTGGGACTGGCAGCCGACGGCGGAGAACACCGCCCTCAAGGAGGCCATCGCCAGCGGCTTCGAGGCCAAGGTGGGTGAAGCCTATCGTATCACCGACAAGATGGTTCGCCAGGACGCCCTGGCCGCCGCCAAGGCCGAGGCCGTCGAGCAGCTGGCCGGCGAGGGGGAAGGCAAGTTCGACGCCGACGAGGTGAAGGGCGCCTTCGCCAGCCTCGAGAAGCGCGTGGTCCGTGCCCGGGTCACCAATGGCGAGCCGCGCATCGACGGTCGCGACCTCAAGACCGTACGGCCGCTGGCCATCGAGGTGGGCAGCCTGCCCAAGGCCCATGGCTCCGCCATCTTCACCCGTGGCGAGACCCAGGCCATCGTGATCGCCACCCTGGGCACATTGCGTGATGCCCAGCTGATCGAATCCCTGGAGGGGGAACGCAAGGATCGCTTCCTGCTGCACTACAACTTCCCCCCCTATTGCGTGGGCGAGGCCGGCTTCATGGGCGGCCCCAAGCGCCGCGAGATCGGCCATGGTCGCCTGGCCCGGCGTGGTATCCAGGCCATGCTGCCCGCCGAGGACGACTTCCCCTACACCATTCGCGTGGTCTCCGAGATCACCGAGTCCAATGGTTCCAGCTCCATGGCCTCGGTGTGCGGCACCTCCCTGGCGCTGATGGATGCCGGCGTGCCCCTCAAGGCGCCGGTGGCGGGCATCGCCATGGGCCTGGTCAAGGATGGCGACAAGTTCGCCGTACTCACCGATATCCTCGGTGACGAGGATCACCTGGGCGACATGGACTTCAAGGTGGCCGGTTCGGCCGCCGGCGTCACCGCCCTGCAGATGGATATCAAGATCGAGGGCATCAACGAGGAGATCATGGAGCTCGCCCTGCAGCAGGCCTACGATGCCCGTCTGCATATCCTCGAGCAGATGAATGCGGTAATCAGCCAGAGCCGCGATGAGCTCTCCGAGAACGCGCCCTCCATGGCCACCATCAAGATCGACCCGGAGAAGATCCGCGACGTCATCGGCAAGGGCGGCGCCACCATCCGCAAGATCTGCGACGACACCGGCGCCTCCATCGACCTGGACGACGACGGCACCGTACGCATCTATGCCGACGACAAGGCGGCGGCCAAGGCGGCCATCGATATCGTCCTGGAGATCACCGCCGAGGCGGAGATCGGCAAGCTCTACAACGGCAAGGTGGTGCGTATTGCCGACTTCGGCGCCTTCGTCAATATCATGCCGGGCACCGACGGCCTGGTGCATATCTCCCAGATCGTCCCCGAGCGGGTCAATGACGTTCGCGACTTCCTCAACGAGGGAGACGAGGTGATCGTCAAGGTGCTGGATATCGACAACCGCAATCGCGTCAAGCTCTCCATCAAGGAGATCACCGCGGAAGAGAAGGCGGCCTTCGAGGCGGAGCTCGCCGAATAAGCGCTGCCCGCTGAGGTAACGACGCCCCCGCATCCGCGGGGGCGTTGTCGTTTATGGCCTAGGCTTTACCGGAAAAGACGGCGAGGGCCGCCCGTCGTCGGACGGATGCTGGCTCAGCAATCCGGCTCGGAGACCACCCGAACCCGCCCCAGGTTGCTGAGGATGACCTGGGCGCCGGTGCCTAGGCGGCCGCAGATACGGAAGGTGCCGTTATGCCCCGCGGAGCGTCCCAGGGCGGTATAGCGTACCGGGCGCAGGTCCTGGCGGAAGCTGACTTGGGTGCCACGCCCCGGGGGCAGCTCCTTCAGCAGGGGGGCGTCGCTCAGGTCGCCCCCGTCGGCGCCGCCCTCGACGATCACCAGGGGCGCCGCCCAGTCGGCGCCGTCGCAGCTCAGGCGATCCCGGCTGGGGCAGACGGTGATGGTGGTGCGGCGGGTCACGGCGGTATTACGGGCCTGGGCCAGGGCGGTCTTGAGGCGTAGTACCTCGGCTACCACCTCGTTGCGGGCGCTGAAGCGCTGGTAGTTGGGCAGGGCCCAGGTGGCCAGGATGGCGACGATCACGATGGCCACCAGCAGCTCGATCAGGGTCAGCCCCTTTGCCTGCCAGGGGGCCTTGCCGGTACTGTATACAACATCCTGGATCTCGGGGCGCATCTCGCCCTCCCGGATCGCTCCTTAATCAGGGGTGATTCATTAACCCTAGTTCGCGCCGCGATCCTGCCTGTCAGCCGGAACGGAAAACTGCCGTGAGTGATTTCGTAATCGTGGGAGGGGGCGTCATCGGCATGATGAGCGCCCTGCAACTGGCCGATGCCGGCCATGAGGTGACCCTGGTGGAGCGTCATGCCTGTGGGCGTGAGTCCTCCTGGGCCGGGGGCGGGATCGTCTCGCCCCTCTACCCCTGGCGCTACACCCCGCCCATCTCACGGCTCTCGAGCTGGTCCGAGGGCTACTACCCGGAGTTGGCCCTGCGCCTGCTGGAGGAGACCGGGATCGACCCCGAGTACCGCCAGAAGGGCCTGCTCTACCTGAGGGTCGACGACGAGGCCCGGGCCCTGGCCTGGGCCCGGGAGGTCGGCAAGCCCCTGGAGCGGGTGGATGGCACCTTCCTCTATGACAAGGAACCGGCGGCGGCCCCCGGCTGCGATGGTGCCCTGTGGATGCCGACCCTGGGCAGCATCCGCAATCCACGCCTGGTGCGTGCCCTGCGGGCGCGGCTGGCGGCCATGCCGCGGGTGCGGCTACGCGAGCAGACCGAGGTGACGGGGCTGCGCGCCGAAGGGGGACGAATCACGGCGGTAGAGACCGCCACCGGCCCCATTGCCGGCGATCAGGTGGTCGTCTGCGGCGGGGCCTGGGCCGCGGAGCTGCTGGCCGGGGTGGGGGTGGAACTGGCGGTGCGCCCGGTGCGCGGCCAGATGATCCTCTTCCGGGCGCCGCCTGAGCTGGTCAGGCGGGTGGTGCTGATGGACGGGCGTTATGTGATTCCCCGCGCCGATGGCCGGGTGCTGGCGGGCTCGACCCTGGAGGAGGTGGGCTTCGACAAGGCCACCACCGAGGTGGCCAGGGCCTCGCTATGGGAGAGTGCCACCGCCATCGTGCCGGCCCTGGCCCAGTGCGAGGTGGAGCACCATTGGGCGGGGCTGCGCCCCGGTTCCCCGGATGGGGTGCCCTTTATCGGTGCCGTGCCCGGCTTCGCCAACCTGCACGTCAACGCAGGGCACTACCGCAATGGCCTGGTGTTGGCCCCGGCCTCGACCCGCCTGTTGGTGGATGGCCTGCTGGGCCGCGAGCCGATCCTCGACCCGGCTCCCTATGCCCTAAGCACGCCCCGGGAGTAGGTTCGGCTTGGCCGCTTGGCCGCTTGGCCGCTACTCGCTCTTCTGCTCTTCCAGGTACTTGTCGCGGTGGGCGCTGCAGCAGAACCAGTCGCCCCGCTCGCGCAGGGCGTCGGCCTCCGGCAGATGCACTTGGCAGTAGCGGCAGCGCACCATATGCCCCTCGGCGGCGGCCTGGTCGTCGCCCTCCAATAGCTCCTCCCGGTCGAGTTTCCACTCCCGATACATGCGATAGAGCTTGAGGCCGGCGAAGAAGAGAAGGGCGAAGATGATCAGGCGTATCAGCAAGAGATTCATCCTGGGGTGGCTCCCTGGTCGGGCGGCTTGGCTTTGCTACCTGAGCGGCCATGCGGGACAATGTGGGTTACCCGAGAGTTTCGAGAGATTTCCACGACCATGCAAGACCTGACGCTGGTGATGGCCCAACTCGACCCCCTGGTCGGCGATATTCCCGGCAATACCGAGCGCGCCATCGAGGCGGTGCGGGAGGCCCGTATCGAGCATGGGGCCGATATCGTGGTGTTGCCGGAGCTGTGCCTGACCGGCTACCCGCCGGAGGACCTGCTGCTGCGCCCCTCCCTGGAGACCCGGCTGCGTCATGCGCGGTCGCGAATGGCCGAGAAGGTGGCCTCCGGGGTGCTGGTGATCGTCGGCTACCCGGGGATCCGCGAAGGCAAGCGCTACAATCTGGCCGGCCTGCTCTACAACGGTGAATGGCTCGACGAGTATGCCAAGCAGAGCCTGCCCAACTATCAGGTCTTCGACGAACAGCGCTACTTCGAGGCGGGCCATGCCCCCTTGGTGATCGACCATCTCGGCGTGCGCCTGGGCATCCTGATCTGCGAGGACCTGTGGGCCGAGACTCCGGTGCTCCAGGCCCGGGATGCCGGGGCGGATATCCTGATCAGCCTCAACGCCTCGCCCTTCCACCATGACAAGCCCGCCGAGCGCCTGGCGCTGCTCAAGGCGCGGGCCGCCGAGGCGCGTCGCCCCCTGGTCTATGCCAACATGATCGGTGGCCAGGACGAGCTGGTCTTCGATGGCGGCTCGGCCTGCGTCGACGCCGAGGGGGAGCTGCGGGTCCAGGCCCCCCACTGGGAGGTGGGGTTGATGCCGGTGCAGTTCGTCAATATCGACGGCCTCTGGGTGCCCCAGACCGGCGAGTGCGTAGAGGTGCCCGACCCCGAGGAGAACCTCTACTGCGCCCTGGTCACCGGGTTGCGTGACTACGTCAACAAGAGCGGCTTCCAGGGCGTGGTGCTGGGCCTCTCCGGGGGTATCGATTCGGCGCTGTCGCTGGCCATCGCCGTGGACGCCCTGGGACCCGAGCGGGTCCAGGCGGTGATGATGCCCTATCACTATACCGCCGAGATCTCCCAGGAGGACGCCGCCGCACAGGCGAAGCTGCTGGGGGTCCACTACGAGGTGCTGCCCATCGCCCCCATGGTGGAGGCCTTCACCGCCACCCTGGCGGACAGCTTCTCCGGCACCGAGCGGGACACCACCGAGGAGAACCTCCAGTCGCGTATCCGCGGCGTGCTGCTGATGGCGATCTCCAACAAGAAGGGGCTGATGGTACTGACCACCGGCAACAAGAGCGAGATGGCGGTGGGTTATGCCACCCTCTACGGCGATATGGTGGGGGGCTACAACGCCCTGAAGGATGTCTACAAGACCTGGGTCTACCGCCTGGCCCGCTGGCGCAACGCCCAGGAGCCGGCGATTCCCGAGCGGGTCATCGAGCGCCCGCCGTCCGCGGAGCTGGCGCCGGATCAGCAGGACAGCGACTCCCTGCCCGACTACGACACCCTGGATGCCATCCTGGTGCGCTATATCGAGGGGGACATGAGCGCCGAGGCGATCATCGCCGCCGGCTTCGCGCGGGACGACGTCTATCGGGTGGTGCGCCTGGTGGACCGCTGCGAGTACAAGCGGCGCCAGGCCCCGGTGGGGGTGCGGGTGACGCCACGAGGCTTCGGCCGCGATCGCCGCTATCCCATCGTCAATGGCTGGCAGCCCGGCGACTAGGCAGATAACGCCGACGCCGGAGCGCCCAACGCAAGACGCCACCCCTCGGGGTGGCGTCTTGCTGAGTGCCTGTTACCGGATATCGGGCGCTGGCTCAGGCCGAGATCGCCGGCGCCTCGACATGCTTGGGACGGAAGCTGCGCCCCTGCAACCGCTCATGGTCGGGGGCATTGTCGATCAGGGTGCGCAGCACCTCCCGGGCCCGGTCATTCATCTCCAGGCCCATATAGCCTTCCACCATCACCGCCAGGGCATCCCGGGTGGCGGGGGTCTCCGGGTAGTTCTCGACCACCCAGCGGCCGCGCTCCACGGCGGCCAGGTAGGCACCGCGGCGCAGGTAGAAATCGGCCACGTGCAGCTCATGCTGGGCCAGCAGGTTGCGCAGGTAGACGATGCGCTGGCGGGCGTCCGGGGCGTACTCGCTGTCCGGGTAGCGCTCCACCAGGGCGCGAAAGTCGGTGTAGGCATCGCGGCTGGCGCCCAGGTCGCGCTTGGAGATATCGATCAGGCGCAGCCGCTCGAGGCTGAAGCGCCCCGCCTGCCAGGAGGCCAGGCCGCGCATATAGAGGGCGTAGTCGGCCTGGGGGTGACTGGGGTTCAGGCGAATGAAACGGTTCGCCGCGGCCCGGGTCGCCTCCCAGTTATCGGTCTGGTAGTAGGTGTAGATCAGATCGAGCTGGGTCTGCTCGGCATAGTCGCCGAAGGGGAAGCGGGTATCCAGTGCCTCCAGCTCGTTCAGGGCGCTGGTGTAGTGGCCGCGCTCCAGGGAGCCGCGTGCCTGCTCGTAGAGCGCCTGCTCCTCGAGTTCGGGAACGCTCTCGCTGGTGGAGGCACAGCCGGCGAGCAGCAGGGCGGCCAGGGCGAAGGCACCGAGCCGGGTGCCGCTGGTAGAAACGCGCATTATCATCCTCGCATCAAACAACCCGGGGGCCGTGGTAGAATCGCCCCACTATAAAGCACCCACTATAAAACACCCAGGCCCTAGCGGGGAAACCGGGTGTTAGCAGAGGCCAACGCCAGACCCATGCCCGAGACTCTCAATCGTGAAGCCCGCGTGCTCGACGCCCAGGCCGGCCAGCGCCTGGATCAGGTGGCGGCGGAACTGTTCGGCGACTTCTCCCGGGAGCGCCTCAAGCAGTGGATCCTGCAGGGGGCCCTGACCCTGGACGGCGCGCCTGCCCGGCCCAAGGCCAAGGTCTATGGCGGCGAGACGCTGCGCCTGGAGGCCGAGCTGGAAGAGCAGACCGCCCAGCACCAGGCCCAGGCCATCGACCTGGAGATCGTCCACGAGGACGAGGCGGTACTGGTGATCGACAAGCCCGCCGACCTGGTGGTGCATCCGGCGGCGGGTAACCCCGATGGCACCCTGCTCAATGCCTTGCTTCACCACTGCCCGAGCCTCTCCCAGGTGCCCCGGGCCGGCATCGTGCATCGCCTCGACAAGGACACCACCGGCCTGATGGTGGTGGCCAAGACCTTGAGCGCCCAGGCGGCCCTGGTGGAGCAGCTCCAGGCACGCAGCGTCTCCCGGGAGTATGACGCCGTGGTCTCCGGGGTAATGACCGCCGGTGGCAAGGTGGATGCCCCCATCGGCCGCCATCCCAAGGATCGCAAACGCCAGGCGGTGGTCGCCGGTGGCAAGCCGGCGGTCACTCACTACCGGGTGGTGGATCGTTTTCGGGGTCATACCCATGTGCGTTGCCGCCTGGAGACCGGGCGCACCCACCAGATCCGCGTGCACCTGGCGCACCTGCGTTTCCCCCTGGTGGGGGACCCCGTCTATGGCGGGCGCCTCAAGCTGCCGCCGGGGGCCTCGGATGAGCTCAAGGAGCTGCTGCGCCTCTTCCCCCGCCAGGCGCTGCATGCCCGCAAGCTGGCCTTCGTGCATCCCGTCAGCGGTGAAACGATGACCTTTCGGGCGCCCTTGCCGGACGATATGCTGGCGCTGCTCGATTACCTGCGCGACGACAGCGAGGGGCCGTGATGAACGACGCCTACGACGAGGCCCTGCAGCCCACCCTGCTGCTGCCGGACTGGCCGGCGCCCAGCACCGTGGGGGCCTTCGTGACCACCCGCGAGACCGGCCCCAGCCAGGGCCCCTTCGCGGCCTTCAATACCGCTCGCCATGTGGGCGATGAGCCCGCCATGGTGGAACGCTGCCGGGAACTGCTGCGCGCCGAACTGGATGATGACCGCCCCCTGCTATGGCTCGATCAGGTGCATGGCGCCAAGGTGCAACTGGGCTATGTGGCGGATATCCCCCAGGCGGATGCCGCCGTGGCCCTGGACCAGCGCTATGCCTGCGTGGTGCAGACCGCCGACTGCCTGCCGGTGTTCTTCTGCGATCGCCGCGGTACCCGGGTAGGCCTGGCCCATGCCGGCTGGCGGGGCCTGGCCGGCGGCGTGCTGGAGGCCACGGTGGCGTCCCTGCGCTGCGAGCCGGAGGAACTGATGGCGTGGCTGGGGCCGGCCATCTCCAAGGCGCAGTTCGAGGTGGGGCCCGAGGTCTTCGAGGCCTTCGTCGCCTTCCAGCCCGAGGCCGCCGAGGCCTTCGAGCCCAGCCCCTATCGCCTGGGCCACTATATGGCGGATATCTACCGCCTGGCGCGGTTGCGCCTGGAGCGCCTGGGCATCGGTCAGATCAGCGGTGGCCACTTCTGCACCGCCTGCGAGCCGCGCTTCTACTCCCACCGCCGCGATGACGGCCAGACCGGCCGCATGGCCAGCGTGATCTGGCTGCGCTAACGCGCTAGCGCCGAGCTTCAAGCGGCAAGTCGCCAGGAAACC
This sequence comes from Bisbaumannia salifodinae, assembly GCF_055388505.1. The sequence goes on along the minus strand of NZ_AP043781.1, from coordinate 3,926,573 downwards.
CGTGAGCGACAAGCCTAAGGAGCAAGCCACAAGGCTCCCCTTGTCGCCCGCGGGGTCGGGCGCATATTGCCTTGCTCCTTGCTCCTTGCTCCTTGCTCCTTGCTCCTTGCTCCTTGATATAGATCAACCCACCCCGGGTTATCCCCCCACGCCTCTTGAAAGCCGCCTACCCTACCTCCATTGATAAGGTCAAGACATGATCAAGGGTCAGGCGGTGCGTCCGAGCGTATCGCTACCCCGTAGGAGGAGAGCGATGCGCTTCGAGAAATTCACCAGCAAGCTGCAGAACGCCATTGCCGAGGCCCAGTCCCTGGCGGTGGGGCACGGCCATAACCAGATCGATCCCGGCCACCTGCTGATGGCGCTGCTGGAGGCCCAGGACACTGGTATCAAGGCGCTGGTGCAGAAGGCCGGCGGTGACGCCGCCAGGCTGCGCGGCGACCTGAAACAGTACCTGGAGGATCTGCCCCGGGTCGGCCAGTTCGACGGTGAGGTGCAGCCCTCCCGGGACCTGGTGCGGCTGTTTAACCTGGTCGACCGGGAGGCCCAGAAGCGCGGCGATCAGTTTATTGCCAGCGAGCTGGTGCTGCTGGCCGCCCTGGAGATGAATCATGCGGTCAGCAAGCTGCTGGCCCGGGGCGGCCTCGAGGCCAAGGCCCTGAACGCGGCCATCGATAGCCTGCGCGGCGGCGAACGGGTCAGCGACGCCAACGCCGAGGAGAGCCGCGAGGCGCTGGACAAGTACACCCTGGACCTCACCGAGTGGGCGGCCAGCGGCAAGCTCGACCCGGTGATCGGTCGCGACGACGAGATCCGCCGTACCATCCAGGTGCTGCAGCGGCGCACCAAGAACAACCCGGTGCTGATCGGCGAGCCCGGCGTCGGCAAGACCGCCATCGTCGAAGGGCTGGCCAGCCGCATCGTCAATGGCGAGGTGCCGGAGGGGCTCAAGGACAAGCGGGTGCTGTCCCTGGACATGGGCTCGCTGCTGGCCGGGGCCAAGTTCCGCGGCGAGTTCGAGGAGCGCCTCAAGGCGGTGCTCAAGGAGTTGTCCCAGGAAGAGGGCCGGGTGATCCTGTTCATCGACGAGCTGCACACCATGGTTGGCGCCGGCAAGGCCGAGGGCGCCATGGACGCCGGCAATATGCTCAAGCCGGCCCTGGCCCGCGGCGAGCTGCACTGCGTGGGCGCCACCACCCTGGACGAGTATCGCCAGTACATCGAGAAGGACGCGGCCCTGGAGCGGCGCTTCCAGAAGGTGCTGGTGGACGAGCCCAGCGAGGAGGACACCATCGCCATCCTGCGCGGCCTCAAGGAGCGCTACGAGGTCCACCACGGGGTCGATATCACCGACGGCGCCATCATCGCCGCGGCCAAGCTCTCCAGTCGCTATATCACCGACCGTCAGCTGCCCGACAAGGCCATCGACCTGATCGACGAGGCCTCCTCGCGGATCCGCATGGAGCTCGACTCCAAGCCCGAGGAGATGGATCGCCTGGATCGCCGCCTGATCCAACTGAAGATGGAGCGCGAGCACCTCAAGAAGGAGACCGACGAGGCCTCCAAGAAGCGTCTCGAGACCCTGGAGGAGCAGATCGAGGCGCTGGCCCGGGAGTATGCCGACCTGGAGGAGATCTGGAAGGCCGAGAAGGCCAGCATCCAGGGCGCCGCCCAGTTCAAGGACGAGCTCGAGCGGGCCCGGGTGGAGCTGGAGCAGGCGCGTCGCCAGGGCGACCTGGGGCGCATGTCGGAGCTGCAGTACGGGGTGATCCCTGAACTGGAGCGCAAGATCCAGGAGGCCGGCGAGGGCGAGGCGGACACCGCCAAGCACCAGCTGCTGCGCTCCAATGTCACCGAGGAGGAGATCGCCGAGGTGGTCTCCCGCTGGACCGGCATCCCGGTGGCCAAGATGCTCGAGGGCGAGCGCGACAAGCTACTGCGCATGGAGGAGGCGCTCCACGAGCGGGTGATCGGCCAGGACGAGGCGGTCAAGGCGGTGGCCAATGCGGTGCGCCGCTCCCGGGCCGGGCTCGCCGACCCCAACCGCCCCAATGGCTCCTTCCTGTTCCTCGGCCCCACCGGGGTGGGCAAGACCGAACTCTGCAAGTCGCTGGCCAACTTCCTCTTCGATACCGAGGAGGCCATGGTGCGCATCGACATGTCGGAATTCATGGAGAAGCACTCGGTGGCGCGGCTGATCGGCGCGCCTCCCGGCTACGTGGGCTACGAGGAGGGCGGCTACCTGACCGAGGCGGTGCGTCGCAAGCCCTACTCGGTGCTGCTGCTCGACGAGGTGGAGAAGGCTCACCCGGACGTCTTCAATATCCTCCTGCAGGTGCTGGAGGATGGCCGCCTCACCGACGGCCAGGGGCGCACCGTGGACTTCCGCAACACCGTGATCGTGATGACCTCCAACATGGGCTCCGACGTGATCCAGCGCCTGGGCGGTGACGACGCTCACTATGAGGAGATGAAGAGCGCGGTGATGGAGGTGGTGGGCAACCACTTCCGTCCCGAGCTGATCAACCGCATCGATGAAGTGGTGGTCTTCCACGCCCTGGGGCAGGAGCAGATCCAGGCCATCGCCGGCATCCAGCTCGACCGCCTGCGGCAACGCCTGGCCGAGCACGACCTGGCCCTGGAGGTCAGCGACGAGGCCCTTGCCCAGCTCGCCGTGGTGGGCTTCGATCCGGTGTTCGGGGCGCGGCCGCTGAAGCGTGCCATCCAGAGCCGTATCGAGAACCCCCTGGCCCAGGACCTGCTGGCGGGGCACTACCTGCCCGGCGATACCATTCATGTGGAGGCCGAGGAGGGGCATCTGGTGTTCCATAAGTAAACGCCGAGGTGCCCGGCGAGTGTCGCGGGCCCACCCTTCGGGGTGGGCCCGCGCCCTTTTGGGGACACATGCGGTGGAAATTCTTGCCGAATCGGCCTGTTTGGGCTACCCGAGGCCCCTTGGCGGTTGACAGCCTCGCGACGCTATTGGAATCTTGACGGTTCCTGATCGCGGGCGCGGACTCCGCTGGGCGACCCCCAGATACCGCGTGAAGGGTAGGCCGCAGGGCCTCTACCCGCCGAAGGACTTCCGGGTTCGGGCTATCCGCCTGGCCTGGCCAATGCCCCGACGCGGCGAACCGCCGCGATGAGAGTGCAGGCCCTAACCGGGCCCCATCAGCCAGGGTTTGGCATCAGGTGCCGGCTAATGCCGGCAGCGGCGTACCGCCGCACTCGAACTCCACCACCGCCTGATGCGGTGGGGACTCGCACTCGAGACCTCCAGGGGAGAAACACAGTGGAACTGCTTTCCGGCGCCGATATGATCGCCCGCTTCCTCCAGGATGAGGGCGTCGAATACATCTATGGCTATCCGGGCGGGGCGGCGTTGCATATCTATGACGCTCTCTTCCGCCAGGACAAGGTCAAGCACATCCTGGTGCGGCACGAACAGGCCGCCACCCATGCCGCCGACGGCTATGCCCGGGCCTCCGGCAAGCCCGGCGTGGTACTGGTCACCTCGGGCCCCGGCGCCACCAATGCCGTGACCGGTATCGCCACCGCTTATATGGACTCGATTCCCATGGTGGTGATCTGTGGCCAGGTCATGAGTCACCTGATCGGCGATGACGCCTTCCAGGAGACCGATATCATCGGGGTGACCCGCCCCATCGTGAAGCACAGCTTCTCCATCAAGCACCCCAGCGAGATTCCCGAGGTGCTGAAGAAGGCCTTCTACCTGGCGGCTACCGGTCGCCCCGGCCCGGTGGTGGTGGATATCCCCAAGGATATGGCCTCGCCCACCGAGCGCTACGAGTACGTCTATCCGAAGAAGGTCAAGCTGCGCTCCTACAATCCGGTGACCCGCGGCCATACCGGCCAGATCAAGAAGGCCGTGGAGCTGATGCTCAAGGCCAAGCGCCCGGTCTTCTATACCGGCGGCGGCGTGGTCAGCGGCGGGGCCAGCGAGGCCCTCACCGACCTGGTGCGGCGCCTGGGCTACCCCATCACCACCACCCTGATGGGCATCGGCGCCTACCCGCAGAGCGATCGTCAGTGCCTGGGCTGGCTGGGCATGCACGGCTCCTATGAGTCGAACATGGCCATGCACCATGCCGACCTGATCATCGCCATCGGCGCACGCTTCGATGACCGGGTGACCAACAACACCTCCAAGTTCTGTCCCACCGCCAAGATCATCCACGTGGATATCGACCCCAGCTCGGTCTCCAAGACGGTGCGTGCCGACGTGCCCATCGTCGGCCCGGCGGGCAGCGTGATCAACGAGATGATCAGCCTGGTGCAGGGCAAGGAGATCGGTCACCCCGAGGCCCTCTCCGAGTGGTGGCAGAAGATCGACGGCTGGCGCGAGGAGCGCACCGGCAAGCTCTACGAGCCCTCGGCGCCCGGCGAGAAGATCAAGCCCCAGGCGGTGATCGAGGCGATGTGCCGGGTCACCCGCGGCGAGGCCTTCGTCACCACCGACGTGGGCCAGCATCAGATGTTCGCGGCCCAGTACTACAAGTTCGACAAGCCCAACCGTTTCATCACCTCCGGTGGCCTCGGCACCATGGGCTTCGGCTTCCCGGCGGCCATGGGCATCAAGCAGAACTTCCCCGAGGATCAGGTGATCTGCGTTACCGGGGAAGGCAGCTTCCAGATGATGATGCAGGAGCTCTCCACCTGTAAGCAGTACGGGGTGGGGGTGAAGATCGTCAACCTGAACAATGCCTCCCTGGGCATGGTGCGCCAGTGGCAGGACCTCAACTACAAGTCCCGCCACGCCCACTCCTATATGGAGTCGCTGCCCGACTTCCAGAAGCTGATCGAGGCCTATGGTTTCACGGCGCTGCGGGTGGAGACCCTGGACGAGCTCGAGCCGGCGCTGGAGCGTACCTTCGCCGACAAGCACGAGCTGGTGTTCCTCGATGTCCAGGTGGACCCCCGTGAACACGTCTATCCGATGCAGGTGCCCCTGGGCTCCATGCGCGACATGCTGCTTTCGAAGACGGAGCGAACCTGATGCGCCATATCATCTCGATCCTGATGGAAAACGAACCCGGCGCCCTGTCTCGCGTGGTGGGGCTCTTCGCCCAGCGTAACTACAATATCGAGACGCTGAACGTGGCGCCCACCGAGGATCCGTCCCTGTCGCGGCTGACCGTGACCACCGTGGGTGACGACCGGGTGATCGAACAGATCACCAAGCACCTCAATAAGCTGATCGACGTGGTCAAGCTGGTGGACCTCACCGAAGGCAACCATATCGAGCGCGAGCTGATGCTGGTCAAGGTCAAGGCCCTGGGGGCCGCCCGCGACGAGGTGAAGCGCACCGCGGATATCTTCCGCGCGCAGATCGTCGACGTGACCGCCAGCCTCTACACGGTGCAGATCACCGGCGATGCCGGCAAGCTGGACGCCTTCCTGCAGGCCATGGCGCCCATCGGCATCCTCGAGGTGGCGCGCACCGGGGTGTCGGGAATAGCCCGCGGCGACAAGGTATTGTCCCTCTGATTTACTACTGCGCTCGATATCTCGGCCGCCGGCGGTGCTCGCAATCCTCATTGAGCAGCCAGTCAACTCCGGTTGCTGTGCTCCGGCGGCAGCCGACCTATCTTCGCTCGTGACGTAAATCTACTCATCGTTGAGACACAAGCGCCGCCCCTCGGGGCGGCGCTTGCGTTTAGCGGGCCGCCACCTGCTGCCAGAGCGCCCTTAGCAGGGGGCTCCGCAGGCGCCGATGCAGCACGCACAGGCCCACATCGTAGTGGGGCAGCTCCGGCTTGACCGCGAGCGGCCGCACCCGCGCCCGCAACGGGCTGTTGTCCAGCACGATCTGCGGCACCACGCCGATGCCGAAGCCCAGGCCCACCATGCTGACGATCGCCTCGTGGCCGGCCACCTGGGCATAGATGCGCGGGGTGATGCCGAGTGCCTTGAACCAGGTGTCGGCATACTCCCGGGAGAGTCCCGACTCGGAGAGGATCATCGGCACCTCGGCCCAGGCCCGGGCCTCGGGTATCTCGGGCGTGGTCGGCAGCCACGCCGGGGTGTCCCGGGGGGCGATAAACACCAGCGGCGAGCGGGTCAGCGACTTGAAGGCCAGGGCCTCGGGGGGCGTGCGGTGGCGTGGGGTGATGGCCATGTCCTCCTCGCCGGCCAGCACCCGACTCATGGCCTCCGCCGGGTCGCCGGTATGCAGCTTGAGTTCGATGCGTGGGTGGTGGCGGCGAAACTCGCTGAGCAGCTCGTAGAGGAAGCTGTAGCTGGCGGTTACCGAGCAGTAGACGCTGATCTCCCCCTGCAAGGCCTGGCTCTGCTCCATCAGCTCGTGGCGCACCAGCTCCCACTGCTCTAGGGCCTCCCTGGCGTAGGCCTGGAAGCGCAGCCCCTGGGGCGTCAGGGCCACGTGGCGGTTATCCCGCTCGAAGAGCGCCACCCCCAGGCTCTCCTCCAACTGGCGAATGGTACGGCTCAGGGTCGAGGGGCTGACATGGCAGGCGTCGCTGGCGCGGCCGAAGTGGAGGTTCTCGGCGAGGGCCAGGAATTGCTTCAGGGGGCGCATATCCATGGTGTGTTTCACATTTCGGTTCGTTGTATTGCAAATATAGCGTTTTACGCAATGAGATGCGCGGCGTAGAGTCAAGTCATCGATCGGGCACGAGACCCGACGCCGCAATCCCAGCGCCGCGTTAGACGGCGCGGGTGGCCATCGACGCTGATACCACAACGGTCAACGACTCCAGGAGTGCACCATGCGCGTTTATTACGATAAAGATTGCGATCTCTCGCTGATCCAGGCCAAGAAGGTCGCCATCATCGGTTACGGCTCCCAGGGCCATGCCCACGCCAACAACCTGAAAGAGTCCGGCGTCGACGTCACCGTGGCCCTGCGCCCGGGGTCCTCCTCCGCCGCCAAGGCCGAGGCCGCCGGCCTCAAGGTCGCCACCGTGGAAGAGGCCAGCCAGGCCGCCGACGTGGTCATGCTGCTGGCGCCGGACGAGAACCAGAAGGCCATCTACGAGACCCAGATCGAGCCGAACCTGAAGCAGGGTGCCACCCTGGCCTTCGCCCACGGCTTCAATATCCACTACAACCAGATCGAACCGCGCAAGGACCTGGACGTGATCATGATCGCGCCCAAGGCCCCGGGTCACACCGTGCGCTCCGAGTTCGTCAAGGGCGGTGGTATCCCCGACCTGATCGCCATCCACCAGGACGCCTCCGGTTCCGCCAAGGAGCTGGCGCTCTCCTACGCCGCCGGCGTCGGCGGTGGTCGCAGCGGCATCATCGAGACCACCTTCAAGGACGAGACCGAGACCGACCTGTTCGGCGAGCAGGCGGTGCTGTGTGGCGGTGCGGTGGAGCTGGTCAAGGCCGGCTTCGAGACCCTCACCGAGGCAGGCTATGCCCCGGAGATGGCCTACTTCGAGTGTCTGCACGAGCTCAAGCTGATCGTCGACCTGATGTACGAGGGCGGCATCGCCAACATGAACTACTCCATCTCCAACAACGCGGAGTATGGCGAGTACGTGACCGGCCCCGAGGTGATCAACGACGAATCTCGCGCCGCCATGCGCAACGCCCTGAAGCGCATCCAGACCGGCGAGTACGCCAAGATGTTCATCAGCGAGGGTGAGACCAACTACCCCTCCATGACCGCACGTCGTCGCCTGAACGCCGAGCATCCCATCGAGCAGGTGGGTGCCAAGCTGCGCGGCATGATGCCGTGGATCGCCGCCAACCAGTTGGTGGACAAGTCCAAGAACTAAGCGCTTCACCGCCTGGTTCTGGAATACGAGGGCGCGGCCATGGCCGCGCCCTCGTCGTCTCCGTCGATCGAGTCGACGGTATCGTGTCGTATGATCCCGGCCGGTGTGTAGAATAGGGGCAGTCGCCAGTCATCTGTCGGCTGCCCTTTCCGGTAATGGACGAGAATTATGAGTCAGGATTCCAGCAACACCGATCAGCGACGCGATGACTATGCCGAGGAGGATATCGCCTCGGCCTTCCTGCGCGAGACGGAGGTCATCGAAGAGGCGGTGGAGGATGGAAAGAAGGTGCGCCGCCGTGGCATCTATTTGTTACCCAACCTGTTTACCACTTCGGCGCTCTTCTCTGGCTTCTTCGCCGTGGTGGCGGGCATCAACGGCGACTTCACCGCGGCGGCGGTGGCGATCTTCATCGCCATGGCGCTGGATGGCCTGGATGGTCGCGTGGCGCGCATGACCAACACCCAGAGCGCCTTCGGGGCGGAGTATGACAGCCTCTCCGATATGCTCTCCTTCGGGGTGGCGCCGGCCCTGGTGGCCTTTACCTGGATCCTCCAGGATATCGGCAAGACCGGCTGGGTGGTGGCCTTCCTCTACGTGGCCTGCGCCGCCCTGCGTCTGGCACGCTTCAATGTGCAGATCGGCAGCGTCGACAAGAAATGGTTTATCGGCCTGCCCAGTCCCTCGGCAGCCGCCTTGGTGGCGGCCAGCGTCTGGACCTTTCATGACCTCGACGCCGATGCCTTCGGTTTCAAGCTGCTGATGCTGCTGGTGGTGGGGGCCGCCGGCGTGCTGATGGTCAGCAATATCCGCTACTACAGCTTCAAGGAGTTCGATTTCAAGGGGCCGGTGCCCTTCGTGGTACTGCTGGCCATCGTGCTGGCCTTCGTGGTGATCTCGGTGCAGCCTTCGGTGATGCTGCTGCTGTTGTTCGGCGCCTATGTGGTCTCGGGGCCCGTGCTGGCGATGATGCGCAAGCTCAAAAGGCCCGCTAAACCGGTGGGTTAACCTGTGTCTCCCGTCTCCTGATTACGCCCGCCTTCGTGCGGGCGTTGTCGTCTCCGGCACCTTCCTTGTCCACAACGAGTCGGCGATTTTGGTTGTGGATAAACTTTCTGCCACAAAGTCCTTGCAGGGCCCCGGGGAAATCCGTAAAGTACGCATCCGCTGCCGGCGACGGACATCGTGGCCAGCGGCAATGAGTGGCAAAAGTGCTTGTTTCTGTTGGGGTTTTCGAAACCCTCTCGCGAAAAACGCGATTGACAGAACGGCCGGATGCGGTAGAATGCATCGCCACACCGACCGGCCCGTCGCCGGCTCGGATGACCGCAGGTCGCTGCTTCGCAGCCCGCCTCGGGGTCGCCGAGCAGGGCTTGACAGCAGCGGCCGAATCGGTAGAATATCGCTTCCTCGCAGCGGCGTCGCAACAGCGACCAAAGCGAGACGCTCCACTCTTTAGAGAGCCAGGAGCCGCTCTTTAACAATCGATCAGGTAATTCATGTGGGCGCTTGTCGGTGAGGCGGTGAGAAGTCACCAAATCATCAAGGCAAGCGACTCGTCAAAGATCTTCGGGTCTTTTTGAGAACGTTTGAACCTTGAGCCAAGTTTGGTTCGCTTTTGTTGCCTTCGGGTGACAAGTAAGAACCACAATGATTTTAAACTGAAGAGTTTGATCATGGCTCAGATTGAACGCTGGCGGCAGGCCTAACACATGCAAGTCGAGCGGAAACGATGGAAGCTTGCTTCCAGGCGTCGAGCGGCGGACGGGTGAGTAATGCATAGGAATCTGCCCGATAGTGGGGGATAACGTGGGGAAACTCACGCTAATACCGCATACGTCCTACGGGAGAAAGCAGGGGATCTTCGGACCTTGCGCTATCGGATGAGCCTATGTCGGATTAGCTAGTTGGTGAGGTAACGGCTCACCAAGGCGACGATCCGTAGCTGGTCTGAGAGGATGATCAGCCACACTGGGACTGAGACACGGCCCAGACTCCTACGGGAGGCAGCAGTGGGGAATATTGGACAATGGGGGAAACCCTGATCCAGCCATGCCGCGTGTGTGAAGAAGGCCTTCGGGTTGTAAAGCACTTTCAGCGAGGAAGAAGGCCTGAGGGCTAATACCCTTCAGGAAGGACATCACTCGCAGAAGAAGCACCGGCTAACTCCGTGCCAGCAGCCGCGGTAATACGGAGGGTGCGAGCGTTAATCGGAATTACTGGGCGTAAAGCGCGCGTAGGTGGCTTGATAAGCCGGTTGTGAAAGCCCCGGGCTCAACCTGGGAACGGCATCCGGAACTGTCAGGCTAGAGTGCAGGAGAGGAAGGTAGAATTCCCGGTGTAGCGGTGAAATGCGTAGAGATCGGGAGGAATACCAGTGGCGAAGGCGGCCTTCTGGACTGACACTGACACTGAGGTGCGAAAGCGTGGGTAGCAAACAGGATTAGATACCCTGGTAGTCCACGCCGTAAACGATGTCGACTAGCCGTTGGGTTCCTTGAGAACTTTGTGGCGCAGTTAACGCGATAAGTCGACCGCCTGGGGAGTACGGCCGCAAGGTTAAAACTCAAATGAATTGACGGGGGCCCGCACAAGCGGTGGAGCATGTGGTTTAATTCGATGCAACGCGAAGAACCTTACCTACCCTTGACATCGTGCGAACTTTCCAGAGATGGATTGGTGCCTTCGGGAACGCACAGACAGGTGCTGCATGGCTGTCGTCAGCTCGTGTTGTGAAATGTTGGGTTAAGTCCCGTAACGAGCGCAACCCTTGTCCCTATTTGCCAGCGATTCGGTCGGGAACTCTAGGGAGACTGCCGGTGACAAACCGGAGGAAGGTGGGGACGACGTCAAGTCATCATGGCCCTTACGGGTAGGGCTACACACGTGCTACAATGGTCGGTACAAAGGGTTGCGATACCGCGAGGTGGAGCTAATCCCATAAAGCCGGTCTCAGTCCGGATCGGAGTCTGCAACTCGACTCCGTGAAGTCGGAATCGCTAGTAATCGTGAATCAGAATGTCACGGTGAATACGTTCCCGGGCCTTGTACACACCGCCCGTCACACCATGGGAGTGGACTGCACCAGAAGTGGTTAGCTTAACCTTCGGGGGAGCGATCACCACGGTGTGGTTCATGACTGGGGTGAAGTCGTAACAAGGTAGCCGTAGGGGAACCTGCGGCTGGATCACCTCCTTAAACGACGACCGCCGCCTGCCGGCAAGTGTCCACAATGAATTACCTGATCGACCAGAGCAAATGACTGTTAGGGCGGATGTCCTATGGTTAGCCGGGTCTGTAGCTCAGTTGGTTAGAGCGCACCCCTGATAAGGGTGAGGTCGGCAGTTCAAATCTGCCCAGACCCACCAAATTTTATCCAGTCCTGCGTTATTTTGTGACTCGCATAGCAGGCTATGCGTCGCCACAAAATGCCTTGGTCTGAATAAAATTCCCAGATCAAGGTTGGGTATCAGTGGGGCCTTAGCTCAGCTGGGAGAGCGCCTGCCTTGCACGCAGGAGGTCAGCGGTTCGATCCCGCTAGGCTCCACCATCTCCCCACACCCCAGCAAACAGTCAGTTCCTGATCGGATCCACAGTCATAAGCCATCATCATCGACCATGATGACCGGTTTATGACTGTCGATTGACAGTCGCTCTTTAAAAATATGAATCATGCTGACAAATTGACGATACGTCTCAAGCGTATCCGGCAATTATCGTACCAATCGCGACCAGACCCCTTCGGGTTATATGGTCAAGCGATTAAGCGCATACGGTGGATGCCTTGGCAGCCAGAGGCGATGAAGGACGTTGTAGCCTGCGATAAGGTTCGGTGAGGTGGCAAACAACCTGTGACCCGGACATTTCCGAATGGGGAAACCCACTCATCACAAGATGAGTATCCTGCACTGAATCCATAGGTGCAGGAGGCGAACCGGGGGAACTGAAACATCTAAGTACCCCGAGGAAAAGAAATCAACCGAGATTCCCCAAGTAGCGGCGAGCGAACGGGGACCAGCCCTTAAGCTGGTGACTGGTTAGGCGAACGAGCTGGGAAGCTCGACCATAGTGGGTGATAGTCCCGTAGCCGAAAACCTGATCCAGTGAAATCGAGTAGGTCGGGGCACGAGAAACCTTGACTGAAGACGGGGGGACCATCCTCCAAGGCTAAATACTCCTGGCTGACCGATAGTGAACCAGTACCGTGAGGGAAAGGCGAAAAGAACCCCGGAGAGGGGAGTGAAATAGATCCTGAAACCGTATGCGTACAAGCAGTGGGAGCAGACTCGTTCTGTGACCGCGTACCTTTTGTATAATGGGTCAGCGACTTATATTCAGTGGCGAGCTTAACCGTATAGGGGAGGCGTAGGGAAACCGAGTCTTAACTGGGCGACCAGTCGCTGGATATAGACCCGAAACCGGGCGATCTATCCATGAGCAGGTTGAAGGTTGAGTAACATCAACTGGAGGACCGAACCAGGATCTGTTGAAAAAGATTTGGATGACTTGTGGATCGGAGTGAAAGGCTAATCAAGCCCGGAGATAGCTGGTTCTCCTCGAAAGCTATTTAGGTAGCGCCTCACGTATCACCGCCGGGGGTAGAGCACTGTTTCGGCTAGGGGGCCATCCCGGCTTACCAACCCGAGGCAAACTCCGAATACCGGTGAGTGCAGCGTGGGAGACACACGGCGGGTGCTAACGTCCGTCGTGAAAAGGGAAACAACCCAGACCGTCAGCTAAGGCCCCAAAATTCTGGTTAAGTGGGAAACGATGTGGGAAGGCTTAGACAGCTAGGAGGTTGGCTTAGAAGCAGCCATCCTTTAAAGAAAGCGTAATAGCTCACTAGTCGAGTCGGCCTGCGCGGAAGATGTAACGGGGCTCAAACCAGGTGCCGAAGCTACGGGTTCGTCGAATGACGAGCGGTAGAGGAGCGTCGTGTAGGCCGATGAAGGTGGGTTGAGAAGCCCGCTGGAGGTATCACGAGTGCGAATGCTGACATGAGTAACGATAAGGGGAGTGAAAAACTCCCCCGCCGGAAGACCAAGGGTTTCTGTTCGACGCTAATCGGAGCAGAGTGAGTCGGCCCCTAAGGCGAGGCCGAAAGGCGTAGTCGATGGGAAACGGGTCAATATTCCCGTACCTCACAGAATTGCGATGGGGGGACGAAGAAGGCTAGGTGAGCCAGGCGTTGGTTGTCCTGGTGAAAGTCAGTAGGCCGAGATCTTAGGCAAATCCGGGATCTCAAGGCCGAGAGACGAGACGAACAGACTACGGTCTGGAAGTCATTGATGCCACGCTTCCAGGAAAAGCCTCTAAGCTTCAGATTCTGTGAGACCGTACCCCAAACCGACACAGGTGGTCAGGTAGAGAATACCAAGGCGCTTGAGAGAACTCGGGTGAAGGAACTAGGCAAAATGGTGCCGTAACTTCGGGAGAAGGCACGCCGGCGTAGTGTGAACACCCCGCGGTGGAAGCACGAACCGGTCGAAGATACCAGGTGGCTGCAACTGTTTATTAAAAACACAGCACTCTGCAAACGCGCAAGCGGACGTATAGGGTGTGACGCCTGCCCGGTGCCGGAAGGTTAATTGATGGTGTTAGGCTCCGGCCGAAGCTCCTGATCGAAGCCCCGGTAAACGGCGGCCGTAACTATAACGGTCCTAAGGTAGCGAAATTCCTTGTCGGGTAAGTTCCGACCTGCACGAATGGCGTAATGATGGCCACACTGTCTCCACCCGAGACTCAGTGAAATTGAAATCGCAGTGAAGATGCTGTGTACCCGCGGCTAGACGGAAAGACCCCGTGAACCTTTACTATAGCTTCACACTGGACGCTGATGTTGCTTGTGTAGGATAGCTGGGAGGCTTGGAAACCCGGACGCCAGTTCGGGTGGAGCCAACCTTGAAATACCAGCCTGGCATCATTGGCGTTCTAACTCAGCCCCGTCATCCGGGGCGAGGACAGTGTGTGGTGGGTAGTTTGACTGGGGCGGTCTCCTCCCAAAGAGTAACGGAGGAGCACGAAGGTACCCTCAGCACGGTCGGAAATCGTGCATTGAGTGCAAGAGCATAAGGGTGCTTGACTGCGAGACAGACACGTCGAGCAGGTACGAAAGTAGGTTCTAGTGATCCGGTGGTTCTGTATGGAAGGGCCATCGCTCAACGGATAAAAGGTACTCCGGGGATAACAGGCTGATACCGCCCAAGAGTTCACATCGACGGCGGTGTTTGGCACCTCGATGTCGGCTCATCACATCCTGGGGCTGAAGTCGGTCCCAAGGGTATGGCTGTTCGCCATTTAAAGTGGTACGCGAGCTGGGTTTAGAACGTCGTGAGACAGTTCGGTCCCTATCTGCCGTGGGCGTCGGAAGTTTGAGAAGAGCTGCTCCTAGTACGAGAGGACCGGAGTGGACGCACCTCTGGTGTTCCGGTTGTCACGCCAGTGGCATTGCCGGGTAGCTATGTGCGGACAGGATAACCGCTGAAAGCATCTAAGCGGGAAGCCCCCTTCAAGATGAGACTTCCCTGAGGCCTTGCGCCTCCTAAAGGGTCCAGCAAGACTAGCTGGTTGATAGGTCGGGTGTGGAAGCGCTGCGAGGCGTTGAGCTAACCGATACTAATGGCCCGTGAGGCTTGACCATATAACCCCAAGGGGTTTGCGCGATGGTACGCGCCGGATACGTGAGACGATCCTCAACAGCATGATTCATAAGGCGGGTTGCGACACGCACGCAGCCGGCCACCGTTTACGCCTGACGACCATAGCGAGTGGGAACCACCTGATCCCATGCCGAACTCAGCAGTGAAACCGCTCAGCGCCGATGGTAGTGTGGGGTCTCCCCATGCGAGAGTAGGTCATCGTCAGGCACTTATTCAGAAGCCCCGACCATTGGTCGGGGCTTCGTCGTTTGGGGGTCTCCCATGGATCCCGCCTGTCGGGAAGCGGCGGAAACCGCTTTAGCGGGCCCGAAGGGCGAGTCTCAGGATGAGATGAGACGAGTCGAGTAGCGGAGCGCCGCCCGCCGGAGCGCCGGCCGGATCCTCGTCAGGCACTTATTGAGAGACAACCCCAGCGTCGACAGAGGCTGGGGTTTTTTCGTATTGGAATGCCATTAACTAAAAAGCTCCGGTCTCTTACGAGCCGGAGCTTTTTAGTTATGGGCCGGGTCAACCGGCCCATATCGCGCTAGCAGAGGGTCTCGAGGGCCTCGATCAGGTGGTTCATCTCGTCTTCGGTGCCGATGGAAATGCGCAGGAAGTCGCGTAGCGCCTCGGTGTTGAAGTGGCGTACCAGGATGCCCCGCTCACGCAGGCCGACGAAGAGCTGGGCGGCATCCTGCCCCGGATGGCGGGTGAGCAGGAAGTTGGTCTGGGAGGGCAGTACCTCGAAGCCCAGTTGCTCCAGGCGTTGGCGAGTGCGCTCGCGAGTGGTGATCACCTTCTCGCGGCAGGCCTCGAAGTGCTCCTTGTCCTCCAGGGCGGCGATGCCCGCGGCACTGGCCAGCATATCGATGGGGTAGGAGTTGAAGGAGTTCTTGACCCGCTCCAGACCCTCGATCAACTCCCGGGAGCCGATGGCATAGCCCAGGCGCAGGCCGGCCAGGCTGCGGGACTTGGAGAAGGTGCCGGTGACCAGCAGGTTCGGGTAGTTATCCACCAGGGGCACGGCGCTCTCGCCGCCGAAGTCCACATAGGCCTCGTCCACCAGCACCACGCAGTCGGTGACGCGCTCGAGCAGGCCGGCGATGGCCTCGCGCCCATGCCCATGGCCGGTAGGGGCATTGGGGTTGGCGAAGGCGATGCCGCCACTGTCGGCGGGAAGGGCCTCGAGAGGCACTCGCCAGGCGTCATCCAGGGCCAGGGTGCGGTAGTCGATGCCGTAGAGGCGGCAGTAGACCGGATAGAAGCTGTAGGTGATCGCCGGCAGGCTCAGGGGGCGCGACTGACAGAAGAAGGCCTGGAAGGCCAGGGCCAGTACCTCGTCGGAGCCATTGCCAACGAAGACCTGGGAGACCTCGACGCCGTGCTCCCGGGCCAGGGCCTCGCGGAGTGCCGAGGAGTCGGGGTCGGGATAGAGGCGCAGGTGATTGGTGGGGAAGTCGCGCAGCACCTCACCGACGCCCGGGGCCGGGGGGTAGGGGTTCTCGTTGGTGTTCAGCTTGATCAGTTGTTCACGGGGCTGTTCGCCGGGAACATAGGGCGTCAGCTCCCGCACCGCGGGGCTCCATAGCTTGCTCATGGTCTCTCGCATCGACTGGGAATAGAGTCCAATCATGTTGACCCCGGCGCTCCCGCGGCGCAAGCCATGGGCGTGTTAATCTGGCGTTCCTGATACAGGAGCCTGGAATGATCGCCAAGATTCTCGCCACTTTGCTGCCGGTATTCCTGATCGCCGGCTGCGGGGCCCTCTATGGCCGCTTTCGCACACCGGATATCCGCGGCCTCAATACCCTCAATATGGAGCTCTTCGTGCCCTTGCTGGTGTTCGCCGTGCTGGCGGACGGCCAGGCGCCCCTGGAGGAGTATGCGGGGCTCGCCCTGGCGGCGGTGGTGGTGGTGCTGGGCTCGGGGCTGCTGCTGTGGCCGGTGGCGCGTTGGCTGAAGATGGACGCCAAGACCTTCCTGCCGCCGATGATGTTCAATAATGCCGGCAACATGGGGGTGCCGCTGATGGTGCTGGCCTTCGGCGAGGCGGCGCTGCCGGCGGCGGTGGTGGTCTTTATCATCGAGATGCTGCTGCACTTCTCGGTGGGCCTGTATATGCTCAACCCCGGCACGCCACTATGGCGGCTGCTGCGTTTGCCCATCGTCGGGGCCAGTATCGCCGGGCTGGGGGTCAACCTGAGCGGCATGCCGCTGCCGGGCTGGCTGCTGGAGGCCATGCATCTGCTGGGGGGCGTGTGCATTCCGTTGATGCTCTTCGCCCTGGGGGTGCGGATGCTGGATATCGACCTGCGCGACTGGCGCACCGGCCTGCTCGGGGCCCTGCTGTGCCCCTTGAGCGGCCTGGTACTGGCGGCGCCGATGGTCTGGTGGCTGGGCCTGACGGGGCTTCAGGCCGCGGTGCTATGGGTCTTCGCGGCCCTGCCGCCGGCGGTGCTCAACTACCTGGTGGCGGAGCAGTACCGCCAGGAGCCGCAGCGGGTGGCCTCCCTGGTGCTGGTGGGCAACCTGGGCAGCCTGGTGGTCATGCCCCTGGTGCTGGCCGTGGTGTTCGCGTATGTCGTGCCCGGCTAATCGCCACGCTCTTCCAGGCGCGTCAGCTGGCGGTCGAGCTTGCCCATCAGGTGAAGCAGGTCGCGGTATTCGCCGGTGGAGAGGGTGCCGACCAGTTGCGCTTCCCAGTCATGGGCCAGGGGAATCAGCTCATCCAGCAGCGCCTGACCCTCGGCGGTCAGGTGCAGGAAATGGACCCGTTGATCTTCCGCCGAAGGGGTGCGGTGGATCAGGCCGCGCCTCTCCAGCGCCTGGATGGCCCGGGAGATCCGTGCCTTGTCCATGCCGGTGTACTGCCCCACCTTCTTGGCGGTCAGGGTATCGCAGTGGCTTAGCCAGGCCAGCACTCGCCATTCGGCCACCTTGATGCCGAAGCGCTCTTCATAGATCCTTGCCAGGGCCTGGCTGATGCGATCGGCCAGGCTATTGAGGCGGTAGGGCAGGAACTGGTTGAGATCGAGCTCGGTCTTGGCGGGGGCCGGATCGTTCAGAGGGGCGCGCGGGTCGTGATCGGTGGTCATGGGATCTCTCGGTCGCCACCCTGGTGGGGTGGTGGAATGCGTGGCTATGCTACCCCAGCGCCGCGCCAGACTCTACATGACCGCCGGGGGTGACGTTGTTTGGGCTGTTGGTGCCGCCACGATACCGTTATGCTTGGGGAGATCATCACTGATTCACCACGATTTTTCACCCGTGAGGAGGATTCTCATGCGAACCCCGATGATGCTGGCCGGTGCGGCGCTCGCCCTCACCCTGGCCGGCTGCGCCGCCGGACCAATGGAATCGCAGAATGGCGCTGGCGTTACCGAAGGCGAAACCGCTTATCAGGGCTCCCTGCCGTGTCGCAATTGTGCGGGGATCGACCTGGACGTGCGTCTCCAGGGCGAGACGCCGAGCGCGCAGGCGACGGAACGCACCTTCACGCTGCAGGCCAGCTATCGGGAGCATCCCCAGAGCCCGCCGGATGAGAATTATGCCGGCAACTGGGAGATCCTCAGCGGTACCGCCAGCGACCCGGAGGCCACCGTCTACGAGCTGACCCCGGAAGGCGAGGGGCAGATCTACTACTTCCTGAAGCTCGATGAGCAGACCCTGGAGCTGATCGACCCCCAGCGTCGGCGTTTCCAGAACAGCGAGATGCTGCGCCTGCGTCGCCTCTAAGGGCGTCGTCGAGCCAGTCGAACGGGGCGGCCTGAGGGCCGCCCCGCGTCGTTGAATTCCCGGGGAGGCGAGATGGCCAAGGCGGCCAAGGTGAAGGGTGCCTTCGTGTGCACCGGGTGCGGTGCCGAATACAGCAAGTGGCAGGGGCAGTGCCGCGAGTAGTGGGGAGATGAGATGGCCAAGGCGAAGAGTGCCTTCGTCTGCACCGAGTGCGGTGCCGACTACAGCAAATGGCAGGGGCAGTGCTCGAGCTGCCGCGAATGGAACACCCTGAGCGAGGTGCGCCTGGCGCCGTCACGTCCCGGTGCCCCGGCGGCGGCGACCACCGGGCGTAGCGGCTATGCCGGGGTGACCTCCCGGGAGGTGGTGGACCTCTCGGCGGTGGATCTCTCCGAGGTGCCGCGCCTCTCCTCCAC
The DNA here is from genome assembly GCF_055388505.1 of Bisbaumannia salifodinae. The sequence continues at coordinate 3,908,015 of NZ_AP043781.1, read as the reverse complement.
CTTCGACGAGTTCGACCGGGTGCTGGGCGGCGGCCTGGTGCCGGGCTCCGCGGTGCTGCTGGGCGGCCATCCCGGCGCCGGCAAGTCGACCCTGCTGCTGCAGACCGCCTGCAAGCTGGCCCAGGGGCGGCGGGTGCTCTATGTCACCGGCGAGGAGTCGCTCTCCCAGGTGGCCATGCGCGCCCATCGCCTGCAGTTGCCGACCCAGGGCCTCAAGATGCTGGCGGAGACCAGTGTCGAGACCATCCTCGCCGTGGCCGAGCGGGAGCGTCCCGAGATCCTGGTCATCGACTCCATCCAGACCATGCACCTGGAGGATATCTCCTCGGCCCCCGGGGGCGTGGCCCAGGTGCGTGAGTCCGCGGCGGCCCTGACCCGCTTCGCCAAGGGCTCCAATACCGTGCTGCTGCTGGTGGGGCATGTCACCAAGGATGGCTCCCTGGCCGGTCCCAAGGTGCTGGAGCATATGATCGATGCCTCCCTGCTGCTGGAGGGCGGTGCCGACTCGCGTTTCCGCACCCTGCGCGGCCAGAAGAACCGCTTCGGCGCGGTCAACGAGCTGGGCGTCTTCGCCATGCTCGAGCACGGCCTCAAGGAGGTGAAGAACCCCAGCGCCATCTTCCTCTCCCGGGGCGAGGAGCAGAGTCCCGGCAGCCTGGTTATGGTGGTCTGGGAGGGCACCCGGCCGATCCTCGTCGAGGTCCAGGCGCTGCTCGACGACTCGCCCCTGGGTAATCCGCGGCGGGTCGCCGTGGGCCTGGATGCCAACCGCCTGGCCATGCTGCTCGCCGTGCTGCACCGTCATGGCGGCCTTTTCACCGGCGACCAGGACGTCTTCCTCAACGTGGTGGGGGGCGTCAAGGTGCTGGAGACCAGCGCCGACCTGGCCGTGCTGCTGGCGGTGGTCTCCAGCCTCCAGGGGCGGGCCCTGGCCAAGGAGCTGGTGGTCTTCGGCGAGGTCGGCCTCTCCGGCGAGATCCGCCCGGTGCCCAGCGGCCAGGAGCGTATCGTCGAGGCCGCCAAGCACGGCTTTACCCGGGCCATCGTGCCCCGGGGCAATGCCCCCAAGCAGGCCCCGCCGGGCATGGAGGTGGTCGCCGTGGACAAGCTTAGCGAGGCCCTGGAGGCGTTATAGCTTCTTTCAGGAATGCTAGGGGGCGCTGGGGGCAGGACGGAGCGGGGGTTTTTTGACCAGGGATGGCAAAAGTAGCGCCCAGGGAGGGGTTCACAGCGCCCCGCGATGGCCTGTCCCCAGGGTAGCCCCGGGCCTCCGAGTAGAAAGCATGCTAACTGCGATAGCCCTGATAGTGCCCCGGCGCCGCTATAACTGCCCCCGGCGAGCCGCTAGAATTGACCCAAAGCCTGCAAGGAGAACGAGATGAGTGCCATCCGCCTGACCCAGTACAGCCACGGCGCCGGCTGCGGCTGCAAGATCGCCCCCGACGTCCTCGATGGCATTCTCGCCAAGGCCGGCCCCGGGGCCAGCCACAGCCGGCTGATCGTCGGCAACGAGGGCCGCGAGGACGCCGCCGTCTACGACCTGGGGGATGGCCGCGGCATGATCGCCACCACCGACTTCTTTATGCCCATCGTCGATGATCCCTTCGACTTCGGGCGTATCGCCGCCACCAACGCCATCAGCGACGTCTACGCCATGGGCGGCACCCCGGTGATGGCACTCGGCATCCTCGGCTGGCCCCTGGACAAGCTGGGGCCGGAGATCGCCGGCGACGTGGTGGCCGGGGCCCAGGCGGTATGTCGCGAGCTGGGCCTGGCGCTGGCCGGCGGCCACTCCATCGATGCCCCGGAGCCGATCTTCGGCCTGGCGGTCAATGGCCTGGTCGACCTCGCGCACCTCAAGCTCAACAAGGGCGCCCAGGTCGGCGACCTGCTCTACCTGACCAAGCCGCTGGGGGTGGGCCTGCTGACCACCGCCGAGAAGCAGGGGCTGCTGGCGGCGGGCCACCAGGGGCTGGCCCGCCAGACCATGCTCCAGGCCAATGCCATCGGCGCCGAGCTGGCCCGGGTCAAGGGCGTGCATGCCATGACCGACGTCACCGGTTTCGGCCTGGCCGGCCACCTGGTGGAAGTCTGCCAGGCCAGCGGCGTGGCCGCGCGCCTCGACTTCAAGAAGCTGCCGCGGCTGGCCGAGGCCGAGGGCTATCGTCGCCAGGGCGCCGTGCCCGGCGGCACCGGGCGCAATCGCCAGGCCCTGGGCACCAGCCTGCCGGAGATGGACGAGGCCCACTGGCAGTGGCTCTGCGACCCCCAGACCTCCGGTGGCCTGCTGCTCTCCGTCCACCCCTCCTGGGCCGATGACGTGGAGCGCATCGGTCGTGCCCATGAGCTGAGCCTGACCCCCTTCGGCGAGGTGATCGAGGCCTCGGGCGAGGCGCGGATCGAGGTGCGTGGATGAGCCTGCCGCTGATCGAGCCGAGCCTCGACCTGCTGCGCCAGGGGCGGGTGCTGATCGACGTGCGTGCCCCGGTGGAGTTCGCCCAGGGCGGCCTGCCCGGGGCCGTCAACCTGCCGCTGATGGATGACGAGGAGCGCCACCGGGTCGGTATCGAATACAAGCAGCGCGGCCAGGAGGCGGCCATCGTCCTCGGCCAGCGGCTGGTCTCCGGCGGCATCAAGGCGGCCCGGGTCGAGGCCTGGAAGGCCTTGCTTGAGGCTCATCCCGACGCCATCGTCTACTGTTTCCGCGGCGGGCTGCGTTCACAGGTCGCCCAGCAGTGGCTGATGGAGGCCGGCATCGAGCGGCCCAGGATCCGCGGCGGCTGGAAGGCCATGCGTCAGGCCCTCTGCGCGCGCATCGATGCCGCCGCCGAGCGGCCCCTGCTGGTGGTGGGCGGGCTTACCGGCTGCGCCAAGACCTCGCTGATCCAGGCCCTGGACAACGGCCTGGACCTCGAGGAGTGCGCCCGCCACAAGGGCTCCGCCTTCGGTCGCCATCCGCTGCCGGCGCCCTCCCAGATCGACTTCGAACACGCCCTGGGCCTGCGCCTGCTGGAGATCGACGGCGGCAGCGTGGTGGAGGACGAGTCGCGGCATATCGGCGCCGCCAATATCCCCCTGGCCTTCTGGCGCGCCATGGAACGGGCGCCGCGGCTGCGGGTGGAGATGCCCCTGGACTGGCGCCTCGAGCAGATTCGCAAGGACTATATCGACGACCTCTGGGCGCTCTATCGCGCCCAGTACGGCGACTGGCTGGGCTGGGCGCTGATGCGCAAGCAACTCGCCACTGCCCTGGGACGGCTCAAGAAGCGCCTGGGCCATGCCCGGCTGGCGCGCCTGCAGCGCTTGCAGGCGCTGGCCTTCCGCGAGCACGAGCGCGGTGATGCCCGGGCCCATGAGGCCTGGCTGGCGCCGCTGCTCACCGAATACTATGACCCCCTCTATCGCCACCAGCTCGACAAGCAGGACAAGACCTTCCTGCATGTGGGCGACTGGGAGAGTTGCCTGGCGGCGGCCCGCGAGTGGAGCGCCCAGGCTAGGCCCTGAGCCACTGTGCCAGCAGCCGATCCAGCAGCGCCGCCTGGCGGTCGAAGCGCCTCGGCTCGGCGAGGATCTCCGCCGGTACCTGGAGATGGGTCGAGGGGCCGGATGCCGGGGCGAAGGCCGTCGGGCTCAGGGCCAGCATGGTGGCGGCGCTCTCCGCGGTGCTCTCCAGGTGGCACTGCAGGGCGATGACCCGGCCGGCGTCCCAGGCGAAGCCCTGCACCGGCCCGGCCGCGGTGCCACCCAGGGGCAGGGCCTCTTCCGGCAGGCCGAAGATACGGCTCTGCCAGAGGAAGGCCTCGAAGCGCTCCGGCAGGTCGAAGGGGCTCTCGGGGGCCAGGCGCAGCGCGTGCCAGCCCACCTCCGGGCAGGTGCCCCGGGAGACGGTGGCGCCCAGGGCCTGGGCGATCAGCCGGGCGCCCAGGCCGAGCCCCAGCAGTGGCTTGCCGCCCTTCAGGGCGCGCTCGACCAGCTTGCGCTCCCGGGCCAGTTCGGGGGCGTCCTCCGCCTGGGGGCCGTCGAGCAGGATCAGGGCGTCGCAGTCCGCCAGCCGCGGCGGTGCCTCATCGAGGTGGCAGACGTTGTGGCTATGGCCCATGCCATCCAGCCAGTCCTTGAGGCGCGCCGGCCCCAGGCTGGCATGGTGTTGCAGGAAATAGATATGCATAGGAGTCCAGGGTGACGAAAAAGCGGGCGCCGCACCAGGGGGTGAGTCGCCGGGAGGCGATCTATACCATAGTGGCGGCGATTCCGCCCGGCCGGGTGACCAGCTATGGGCGCATCGCCACCCTGGCGGAGGGGCTGACGGCGCGGCTGGTGGCGCGGGCCCTGGGAGAACTGCCCGCCGGTCATGGCCTACCCTGGCAGCGGGTGATCCGCAGCGATAGACGCCTCGCCGATCACCCCGGGGCGGCTCGCCAGCGCGCCCTGCTGGAGGACGAGGGCGTCGGCTTCGACGACCGGGGCCGGGTCCCCGAGCGCTTCTTCTGGCCCTGAGGGCCCGATCAACCGATAAGGATGGCTTATGAGTGATGCCAACGGCGGCTTTCGGCCGCGCCTGCGTGCCCTGGATCGCCGCCAGGGGCTGGCCTTTATGGCGACCCTGGCCGAACGCCTGCGGCCCAACTACCTGCTCTATGCCGAGGCCAGCGAGCAGGGCGACCCGGCGGCGCTGCGGGTGATCCATGACCTGATCTGGGAGGCGCTGCTGGTCAAGGAGGCGCGCATCGATTTCGAGCGCCAGGCCGAGAAGCTCGCCGAGCTGGAGCCCCCCGCCGAGGACGAGAGCTTCGGCGCGCGGCGCGCCCTGGAGGCGGTGATGGCCCTGGCGGCCTGCCTCGACAGCCTCAGGGGCGAGGCGCCGGAGGCGGTGCTGGAGGTGAGCGAGCTCTCCCGCAGTGGCGTCCAGGCCTTTATCGAGCTGACCGAGGGGGAGGAGGACGCCCAGCGCCTGGCGGCGCTGATTCGCCAGCACCCGCTGATGGATGACGAGCACGACTTCCAGGCGGCGGTACTGGAGGCGGTGGAGGCGCCCCTGGACCGCGGGGCCCTCAAGGCGCTGCGCCGGCTGGGGCGCAACGGCGGCGTCAGTAATCTGGGGCTGACCCTGGATTAGGCGTGGCGGCCTAAAAGCTGATCCCCAGGGTGATCATGGCCCCGGCGGTGCCGAAGACGATCAGGTCGGTATCCAGGTTTTCCCAGCGCACGCCGATACTGGGCAGGATGGCCGGGGCGATGCCGTAGCGATTGAAGGGAATCTTGTCGCGAAACTCCCCCTGGTAGCCGCGCAGCAGGCCAGCGGTCAGCTTGCCGCGCAGCTCCAGGGTCTCGCTGGGCCGCCAGAAGGGAAACTCCCGGCCGCCGTAGAAGTACCAGGTGGGCTGATCGAAGGAGTTCCTGAACCAGACGGCGCCGGCGAACCAGCGGGCGGTATCGTGCACCTCCACGCCGATCAGGTCCTGGCGGTTGTTGTAGTCATCGTTCGAGCCGAAGTGCGTGGTATAGAGCCCGGCCTGCAGCCGCGTGTGCCCATACTCGAAGGTGGGCGTCGCCTGGGCCGGGCCCGCCACCGCCAGAAACGCCACGGCGAGCCCCAGGCCCGCCGTCTTGCGCCGTCGTTGGCTCCACAAACCTTCCATGGTCCCTCCTATCCGGGTCAAAGGCGCATCTCGATGCCGTGCTCGGCCATGAACCGCTTGGCCTCGGGGATGCTGTACTCGCCGAAGTGGAAGATGCTGGCGGCCAGCACGGCGTCGGCGCCGCCCCGGGTCACCCCCTCCACCAGGTGGGCCAGGTTGCCCACCCCACCGGAGGCGATCACCGGCACGCTGACCGCCTCAGAGATGGCGCGGGTCACGCCCAGGTCGAAGCCGGCCTTGGTACCGTCCCGGTCCATGCTGGTCAGCAGCAGCTCGCCGGCGCCGTAGTCCACCATCTTCTGGGCCCATTCCACGGCGTCGAGGCCGGTGGGACGGCGCCCGCCATGGGTGAAGATCTCCCAGCGCGGTGCCTCGCCCTCCGCGGAGACCCGCTTGGCATCGATGGCCACCACGATGCACTGGCTGCCGAAGCGCTCGGTGGCCTCGCGGACGAACTCGGGGTTGGTCACCGCCGCGGTATTGATGGAGACCTTGTCGGCCCCGGCGTTGAGCATGGTGCGGATATCGTCGCAGCTGCGGATGCCGCCGCCCACGGTGAGCGGAATGAATACCTCGCCGGCGATGCGCTCGACCATCTCCACGGTGGTGTCGCGGCCCTCGTGGCTGGCGGTGATATCCAGGAAGGTGATCTCGTCGGCGCCCTGCTGGTTATAGCGCTTGGCGATCTCCACCGGATCGCCGGCATCGCGGATGCCGACGAAGTTGACGCCCTTGACCACCCGGCCGGCGTCCACGTCGAGGCAGGGAATGATGCGCTTGGCGAGTCCCATGGCTCAGCTCCCGCTGTGGGTGAGTTGATCGCTGAGGCGCTGGGCCTCGGCGAGATCCAGGCTGCCCTCGTAGATAGCGCGCCCGGTGATGGCCCCCAGGATGCCGTCGCCGGCCACTTCGCTCAGGGCGCGGATATCGTCCAGGTTGGTGACGCCGCCGGAGGCGATCACCGGCAGGCCGCTGTCCCGGGCCAGGGCCGCGGTGGCCGCCACGTTGACGCCGTTCATCATGCCGTCCCGGGCGATATCGGTGTAGACGATGCTGGAGACGCCGTCATCGGCGAAGCGCTTGGCCAGCTCGCTGGCCTGCACCTGGGAGACCTCGGCCCAGCCGTCGGTGGCCACGAAGCCATCCCGGGCATCCAGGCCGACGATCACGTGGCCGGCGAAGGCGCGGCACATCTCGGTGACGAAGGCCGGCTCCTTGACCGCCTTGGTGCCGATGATCACGTAGGAGACCCCGGCCGCCAGGTAGTGCTCGATGGTGGCGGCGCTGCGGATGCCGCCGCCGATCTGGATGGGCAGCTCCGGATAGGCGCGGGCGATGGCGGTGACCGCCTCGCCGTTGACCGGGGTACCCTCGAAGGCGCCGTTGAGGTCGACCAGGTGCAGGCGGCGGGCGCCGGCCTCGACCCAGCGGGCGGCCATGGCCACCGGATCGTCGCCATAGGTGGTGGAGTCGTCCATGCGGCCCTGCTTGAGCCGCACGCACTGGCCGTCCTTGAGATCGATGGCGGGAATTACCAGCATGTCGTGTCCTCGTGGGCGCCCTGGGGCGCGAGTGATGGCGTTGATAACTTGAGCCGTGCCCGGGCGCCTCAGGGCTCCCAGGCCACGAAATTTTCCAGCAGGCGCAGGCCGGCGTTGGCGCTCTTCTCGGGGTGGAACTGCACCGCGAAGACCGGGCCGCGGCCGATGGCCACATGGGCCTTGACGCTGCCATAGTCGGTGGTGCCGAACAGCGTGGCATCATCGGCGGCGTCCACATAGTAGCTGTGCACGAAGTAGAAGCGCTCGCCGCTCTCGATGCCGGCCCACAGCGGGTGCGCGTGGTGCTGGTCGACCCGGTTCCAGCCCATGTGCGGCACCTTGAGGCGCTCGCCCCGGGCATCGCGCATATCGCCGGGGAAACGCCTGACCCGCCCGGGCAGATGGCCCAGGCAGGTCACGCCACCGTTCTCCTCGCTCTCGTCGAGGAGCATCTGCTGGCCGACGCAGATGCCCAGCAGCGGCTTGTCCGCCTCCCTGAGCAGCTCCTGCACCAGCCCCTTGACCTGGCTGCGCTCCAGCTCGCCCATGCAGTCGCGGATCGCCCCCTGGCCCGGCAGCACCAGGCGGGTGGCGCCGCGGATGCAGCGCGGATCCCGGGTGACGATGACGTTTTCCTGGGTGACATGCTCCAGCGCCTTGGCGACCGAATGCAGGTTGCCCATTCCGTAGTCGATAACGGCGATGGTCATGAAACACTCCTCGGCAGGTGGGCGACGGGGCTCACAGGCAGCCCTTGGTGGACGGCATCTGGCCGGCCATGCGGGGGTCCTCGGCCACCGCCATGCGCAGGGCGCGGCCGAAGGCCTTGAAGATGGTCTCCGCCTGGTGGTGGGCATTGAAGCCCTTGAGGTTGTCGATATGCAGGGTCACCTGGGCGTGATTGACGAAGCCCTGGAAGAACTCCCAGAACAGCTGGGTGTCCAGGCGGCCGATGCTGGCGCGGGTGAACTCCACGTCCATGAACAGCCCCGGGCGTCCGGAGAAGTCCACCACCACCCGGGAGAGGGCCTCGTCCAGGGGCACATAGGCGTGGCCATAGCGGTAGATGCCGCGCTTGTCGCCGATCGCCTTGGCGAAGGCCTGGCCCAGGGTGATGCCCAGGTCCTCCACGGTGTGGTGGTCGTCGATATGCAGGTCGCCCACCGCCTTGATCTCCAGGTCGATCAGGCCATGGCGCGCCACCTGGTCGAGCATATGATCGAGGAAGGGCACACCGGTCTCGCACTCGAGCCGACCCTGGCCATCGAGGTTTACGCTCACCGTGATCTGGGTCTCCTGGGTATCACGGGACACCGTGGCGATACGCTCGGACATGACGACTGAACTCCTGCGCTGGGCGCATGCATGGAAACGGTAGGGCAGGGCTCCCGCGAGGGCGGGCCCCTGTCGAGCCCTCCATTATAGAGAATCGCCCCCCCCATCCGCTACAATGCCTGGCATCGATGGGCGGCCGGAGCCGCCGCTCCGGCCCATGGAGATAGCACATGCCGGTTACCCTTCACAGGGTCGATCATGCCACCTGGGCAGCGGATGCCCAGGTGGCCCTCGACCTCTCGCGTATCTATGCCGATGCACCGGCGCAGCGCCTGCCGCTACCCGCCGATGACTATATCCGCCAGCACCTGGAGTCCCGGGGCACCTTCTGCTGTGCCCGCTTCAATGATCGCCTGCTGGGCGCCGTGGCGGTCACCGAAGACCCCGAGGCCTGGTGGCTGGCCAACTTCTGCGTGCGCAAGACCACCCGCCGCCGCGGCGTGGGCTCCCGCCTGCTGGCCCTGGTGGGGGAGGCCGCCAACCGGGAAGGGCGGGTGCTGCGTATCGCCAGCGAGACCCTGACCATGGACGATCAACTGCTGCTGTCGCGGCTGGGCTATCGTCCGGCGGCGGATGGCAGTTACTTCGAATTCGAACACCCGGCCCCGGGAGGCACCCCATGAGAGCCTTGCTGCGAGCCCTGCTGGCGGTGGTCGGCGTGCTGGGTCTGGTGATGGTGGCGGCGGTGATCTACGTCACCACCTTCTTCGACCCCAATGATCTCAAGCCGCGACTGATTCAGGTGGTGCGCGACCAGAGCGGCCTGGAGCTGGCCCTGGAGGGCCCCCTGAGCTGGTCCTTCTACCCCCGCCTGGGGGTCAGTGTTTCCGAGGCCGAGGCCTGGCTGCCGGAGCAGGCGCTGGAGGAGGCGCCCTTCGTGGCGTTTTCCCAGGCCGAGGTGAGCCTGGCCTTCACGCCCCTGCTGCGCGGCATGATCGCCATCGAGGGTCTGACCCTGGATGGCATGCGCCTCAACCTGGAGCGTGACGCCGAGGGGCGCGGTAACTGGGAGACCCTGCTCGAGCGTCTCGATGGTGAGGAGGCCGCCGAACGGGTGCTGGCACCGGCCGCCGCCGGCCTTGCCCCGGGCGATGCCGGCATGGCGGTGGCCCTCAATATCGCCAGCGTTCAACTGCGCGATGGCCGGGTCAGCTTCGAGGATCGCCAGCAGGCGCTGCACCTCTACGCCGAGGCGCTGCAGGTCACCGGTACCCAGGTCAATCCCAGTCGTGCCTTCCCGCTGCGCGGTGGCTTCACCCTGAGGACCTATCCCGAGGATCATCAGGCACAGGACGCGCCCCTTTACACCAGTGAGGTGGGCTTCGACGGCCGGGTGCGCCTGGGGCTCGGCGACGGGCGTTATCAACTGGAGAATGCCAGCCTGACCACCCGTACCGAGCTGGCCGAACTCGAGGGGCATCGCCAGCGTGTCGACCTGAGCCTGGCGGAGCTGGTGGCCGAGCCGGCCCTGGGGCGCTATCGCGCCGAGGGGGGGCGGCTGGAACTGGGGCTCTCCCACCCCGAGCTGGGTAAGACGGAGTTGCCGCTCTCCTTCGCCTTCGTCGCCGATGCCGATCTGGGGGCTCAGGAAGTCATGCTCCGCGAGCTGCAGCTGGAAGGCCCCGATGGCCTGCGGCTGAGCGGCAACCTCACCGCCAGCGAGCTGTTCGAGGCGCCCCAGTACACCGGCCAGGTGAGCCTGGCGCCGCTCTCCCTGCGTCCCTGGCTGAGCCGCTTCGATGTCCTGCCCGAGACGCGTGATGACAACGTCTTCACCGATGTGGCCCTGACCAGTCCGCTGCGCGGAGACCCCTCGCGGCTCGAACTGACCAACCTGACCCTGGTGCTGGATGGCGCCACCTTCACCGGCCGCCTGGGGGGGCAGTTGGATGGCTCGGCGCTCGGGTTCGACCTGCAGGGCGATCGCTTCGATCTCGATCGCTACCTGCCGGCGGAGACGGTACCCGAGGCCCAGGCGGCCCTGCCCGGGGTCGCGCCGGCCCATGCCGAAGACGACGAGGCGGGTGCCCTGTCGCTGGAGTGGCTGCAAGGGCTCGACCTCGACGGGCAGCTGTCCCTGGGCCAGCTCGAGGCCTTTGCCCTGGAGCTCGACGAGGTGCGTCTGGTACTGGCCGGCGAGGGCCAGCGGCATCGCCTGGAACGCCTGGAAGCGCGCCTCTATGACGGCACCCTGGAAGCCAGCGGTGGCCTCGATCAGCGCGAGACGCCGGTTCGCTGGTCCCTGACCCCCCGCCTGGAGCGGGTGCGGGTGGCCCCGGTCTACGAGGCCTTGCTGGAAGAGACGTCGCCGCTGCGCGGTCGCCTCAACCTCGAGGGCGAGCTGACCACCCGGGGCGATCGGATCGAGCGCTGGCCCAACCACCTCAACGGCCGGCTGGCCCTGGATATCGAGGATGGCGCCATGCTCGACGTCAATGTCTCCCGCCAGATGTGCGAACTGGTGGCGACCCTGGAGGGCGAGCAGAGTCAACGCCAGTGGAGCGACGAGACCCGCTTCGAGCGCGCCCAGGCCGGCCTGGTGATCCGCGACGGCGTGGTACATAACGAGGACCTGGATATCGCCGTGCCGGGCATCGTCCTGGGCGGCCAGGGTGAGCTCAACCTGGTGACTCGGCGTTTCGACTATGCCGCCCGGGCGCATTTCGTGGATACCGCCGACGCCGCCTGCTCGGTCAACCCGCGCCTTGAACGGGTGCCGCTGCCGGTGCGCTGTGTCGGCAGCCTGGACGAGGCCAGCGGCGACTGGTGCCGCTTCGATCGCCAGGCCTTCCGCGACGCGGTGGCCGGCCTGGTGCGTGACGAGGCCGCCGACCGCGTCAGCCGCGAGGTCGAGCGCCGCCTGGATGACGCCACCCAGGGGCTCGAGGAGCGCCTCGGCGAGGGTGCCGGCGAGGAACTTCGCGACACCCTGCGGGGTCTCTTTGATTGAGCATCAGAAAGCCAGTCCCTGCGCCGACCCCGTGTCGGCGCTTTTTTATGCGTGACCGCCCATGACCGACGACCAGACCGTGTTTCCCTTACTCTCTTCCGCCGAGTTCCAGCGCCGCCTGCTGGCGTGGTTCGACGCCCATGGCCGCAAGCGGCTACCCTGGCAGCAGGACAAGAGCCCCTACCGGGTATGGGTCTCGGAGATCATGCTGCAGCAGACCCAGGTGGCCACGGTGATCCCCTACTATGAGCGCTTCATGGCGCGCTTCCCGACGGTGGAGGCCCTGGCCGAGGCGCCCCAGGACGAGGTGCTGCACCTGTGGACCGGCCTCGGCTATTACGCCCGGGCCCGTAACCTGCACAAGGCCGCCCGGGAGGTGGTCAGCGAGCACGACGGCGACTTCCCGGTGCACAGCCTGGACGCCATGGCCGCATTGCCGGGCATCGGCCGTTCCACCGCCGGGGCCATCATCGCCATCAGCACCGGTCGCCGGGCGGTGATCCTCGACGGCAACGTCAAGCGCTCCCTGACCCGGCTGCATGCCTTGCCCGGCTGGCCGGGGCGCAGCGCCGTGGAGCGGCACCTGTGGGCCCTGGCGGAGCATTACACCCCCGAGGCACGGCTCCCCGACTACACCCAGGCGATGATGGACCTGGGCGCCACCCTGTGTCGGCGCGGCCAGCCCGAGTGTGGGCGCTGTCCCTTTGATGATGTCTGCCTGGCCCATGCCCGGGGCGAGGAGCGGCGCTTCCCCGAGGCCAAGCCGAAGAAGGCGACGCCCCGGCGTGTCACCCAGATGCTGCTGTTGCGCGACGCCGAGGGGCGGGTACTGCTCCAGCAGCGGCCCCCCACGGGGCTATGGGGCGGGCTCTGGTGCTTTCCCCAGTTCGAGGAGGAGGCGGCCCTCCTGGCCTGGCTCGATAGCCATGCGCCCGGGGCCGAGCTGGAGGCGCCCTGGTCCTCCTTCACCCATGTATTCAGCCACTTCCGCCTCGAGATCACCCCACGCCCGGCGCGTACCCGGCGCCTGGCGGCAGTGACAGAGTCGGGCAGCCTCTGGTACAACCCCCGACAACCGGCCAGCGTGGGGCTGGCGGCGCCGGTCAAGGCGCTGCTGGACACCCTCGGCGATGACTTGCTGGCCTGATGCCCAAGCAGTCTGTCGGACTTAACACTGATCGACTGCGAATCCCGGGCTTCCGGCCAACTTCATTCGATCGATTTCGTTAAATAGCTCGCTATTCGCCTCAATCGATCGATAAATTTGACTCGAAATCCGTGATTCTCGGCTAACCCCGACAGACTGCTACAGGAGATACCCCATGACCCAGACCGTGATGTGCCGCAAGTACCAGCAGGAGCTGGAAGCCCTGCCCTTTCCGCCACTGCCCGGCAAGAAGGGCCAGGAGATCCAGGCCACCGTCTCCAAGCGCGCCTGGGAGGAGTGGCAGGCCCTGCAGACCCGGCTGATCAACGAGAAGCACCTCAATATGCTCGACCCGGAGGCGCGGGCCTACCTGATGGAGCAACTGGAGCGCTTCCTGGACAACCGCGACACCGACCAGGCGGAAGGCTATGTGCCCCCCTCGAACTAGGCCGCCAAGGTTTTGAAAGAAAAAGGCTTGACCGGAAGAAAGCTTTCTAGTTAAATACGTCTCCGTTGGCAGGGGCCAGATAGCTCAGTCGGTAGAGCAGGGGATTGAAAATCCCCGTGTCGGGGGTTCGATTCCCTCTCTGGCCACCACGCTGCTGGGGTATCGCCAAGTGGTAAGGCACCGGTTTTTGGTATCGGCATGCGCAGGTTCGAATCCTGCTACCCCAGCCATTCGCCAACCCAGTTTCTCGTAGCACTGTACATACGGTGCAGGATTGCAAGGCAGTGCCCAAGCCGGCATAGCTCAGTTGGTAGAGCAACTGACTTGTAATCAGTAGGTCCCGGGTTCGACTCCTGGTGCCGGCACCAACGAAATTGCAATCCGATCAACACCGTATGCACATCAGAAGAGTCGCCCATGAGGCGGCTTTTTTGTGCTTGCCGACAAAACGTCGACATCTTGCCCACAGGGTACTCGCCGCCCGTCCGGGCGGACTTGAAAGCCGCTTCCGGTGCCCCTACCTCGGTAACGCTGCGCCCGGATTGTCGGCGCACTTTCGGCACTTCACCGTACTGCCGGACTGAACCTGAGAACCCGATCACGAGCCTCTGGAGGTGATTTGGATGTCAGTACAGACCGCATCCCGTACCGCTAACACCCCCCTGAACCAGCACCAGGACCCCTATCCCACCCGGCTGGCGCGGCCCCTCGACATGCCCTGGCTGAAGCGCCAGGAGGCGGTGGTCAAGGGGCGTGACCTGGACGGCCCCCTCGGCGCGGCCGAGCTCGACGAGTTCGAGGACAAGGGCTTCCTCTTCGAGCCCGATTTCCTCGACGCTGAGGAGGTCGAGGCGCTGCGCGAGGAGCTGGCCGCCCTGCTGGATCGGGACGACTTCCGCGGCGAGGAGTTCGCCGTCACCGAGCCGCACAGCCAGGAGATCCGCTCGCTGTTCGCGGTGCACTTCCTCTCCGAGCGCCTCCGGCGCCTGACGGAGGATCCGCGCCTCACCCGGCGGGTCGCACAGATCCTCGGCGGCGAGGCCTATGTGCATCAGTCGCGGATCAACTACAAGCCGGGCTTCGAGGGCCAGGGCTTCGCCTGGCACTCCGACTTCGAGACCTGGCACGCCGAGGATGGCATGCCGGCCATGCATGCGGTCAGCGCCTCCATCGTCCTGACCGAGAACCACGCCTTCAACGGCCCACTGATGCTGATCCCCGGCTCCCATCGGGTCTTCGTGCCCTGCCTGGGGGAGACCCCGGAGGCTCATCACAGGCAGTCCCTCAAGCGGCAACGCTTCGGGGTGCCGGGCCGCGAGGCGCTGAGCCGACTGATTCGGCGTGGCGGCATCGAGGCGCCCACGGGGGCCGCCGGCGGCCTGCTACTGTTCGACTGCAATGTGCTGCACGGCTCCAATGCCAATATGTCGCCGGACCCGCGCAGCAACGTCTTCTTCGTCTTCAATCGTCGCGACAACGCCTGCGTGGCCCCCTATGCGGCCAAGGCGCCGCGTCCCGACTTCCTGGCCCATCGCCCGGGATCCGGCTGGTCGCCCTGAGGGGCGTCGGCCGGCCTCCCGGTGGCGCCGGAATCGGGTAGACTGTGGTCAATCCCGCGGCGCCTCGGCGCCGCCGCTGCCTGCTCAGGAGACCCCATGCGCTTCGTACCCCGCTTCACCGATGGCCAGGACTTTTCCCAGGCGCTCGGCAAGATCGTCTGCGTCGGCCGCAACTACGTCGACCATGCCAAGGAACTGGACAACCCGGTACCCAGCGAGCCGCTGCTGTTCATGAAGCCGGCCACCAGCGCCGTGGCCCTGGACGAGCCCATCGATGCCCCCTTCTCCCGGGGCGAGGTGCACTTCGAGACCGAGCTGGCGCTGCTGATCGGCGAGACCCTGAGCGATGCCACCGCCGCCGAGGCGGAGCGCGGCGTGGTGGGGATCGGCCTGGCCCTGGATCTCACCCTGCGCGACGTCCAGTCGCGCCTCAAGGAGAAGGGCCACCCCTGGGAGGTCGCCAAGGCCTTCGACGGGGCCTGCCCGCTGTCGAACTTCCTGCGCCTGGAGCGGGTGCCCAACTGGAGCGCCCTGACCTTCAGCCTGGATATCGACGGCGAGCGTCGCCAGTATGGCGAGGGCGCCGACATGATCTTCCCGGTGGCCACCCTGCTGGCCGAGATCAGCCGCCACTTCACCCTGGAGCCGGGAGACGTGGTGATCACCGGCACCCCCGCCGGGGTCGGCGAGCTGCCCCGGGGCAGCGAGCTGCACTTTACCCTGACCGGCGGCCTGGAAGTGGTCACCCGAGTCGTCGACTAGGGCCCGACGCCGGCAAGGCCCAGCAAACGCAGGAGGCCCCGCAGCAACGCTGCGGGGCCTCCGTCGTTAGGGCTGAGAGCAGGGCCTACTCCAGGTAGGTATAGCCCTCCAGCCCCGCCGAGAGATCCTCCAGGAAGGCCTCCCGCTCGTCGGCCTCCAGGCCACTGGCCGCCAGTTGGCCGGCCAGGTGGCGGCGCAGCACCTCGGTATCGAAGTTCACGTGGCGCAGCACCTGGGCCACGGTATCGCCATGGATCGCCTCGGAGAGCGCCCAGCGGCCGTCGCCGTCCAGGGCGGCGTCCACCGAGTCGGTGTCGCCGAACAGGTTGTGCAGGTCGCCGAGGATCTCCTGGTAGGCCCCCACCAGGAAGAAGCCCAGCAGCTTCTCCTCGTCGTCGGCCCACTCCGGCAGCGGCAGGGTGGTCTCCACGCCTTCGCCGTCGACGTAGTTGTCGATGCGGCCGTCGCTGTCGCAGGTGATGTCCTGGACCACGGCGCGGCGGGTCGGCTCGCGATCCAGGCCGCTCAGCGGCAGCACCGGGAAGATCTGGCGGATGCCCCAGACGTCGGGCACCGACTGGAACAGCGAGAAGTTGACGAACAGCTTGTCGGCGAGCTTCTCGGCCAGCTCATCGAGGATCTCGCGGTGGGCGCGGTTGCGGGTATTGAGGCGCTCGCGCAGGCGCTCGCAGGCGGCGAAGTAGATCGCCTCGCCCTCGGCCCGGGCCTCGATGCCGGCCAGGCCCATCACGAAGCGGTCCTGCAACTCGCCGATGGCCTGGACCAGGTCGTGGTAGGCCTCCACCAGGCCGCGGGGCTCGCGCATCGCCTCCAGGCGATCATGCACCCGACGCAGCTCGTCCACCTGGGGATCGCCCTCGACCCGCGGTTCCGGCGCCCGGGTGGGGGTGCGCTCCTCACCGATCACATCGGCGATCAGCACCGCATGGTGGGCGGTCAGGGCGCGCCCCGACTCGCTGATCAGGTGGGGGTGGGGCAGCCCCTGATCCTCACAGGCCTGGCGGAAGGCCCAGACCACGTTGCTGGCGTACTCGCGCATGGAGTAGTTGATGGAGAACTCGCTGCGTGAGCGGGTGCCCTCGTAGTCGATGCCCAGGCCGCCGCCCACGTCCACGGTGTCCACCGGGGCGCCCAGCTCCCGCAGGCTCTGGTAGAAGCGCGCGCACTCGCGCAGGCCGCGCTGGATATCGCGGATATTGGCGATCTGCGAACCCAGGTGGAAGTGCACCAGTTGCAGGCTGGCCAGGGCGTCGCTCTGCTCCAGGCGCTCCACCACGCCGAGCACCTGGCTGGCGGTCAGGCCGAACTTGGACTTCTCGCCGCCGGTGTCCTGCCACTTGCCGCGGCCCACCGAGGCGAGGCGGGCGCGCAGGCCGATGCGTGGCTTGACCTTCAGGCGCTCGGCCTCCTCGAGGATGATGTCCAGTTCGGAGAACTTCTCCACCACCAGGTAGACCCGATGGCCGAGCTTCTCGCCCATCAGCGCCAGGCGCACGTACTCGCGATCCTTGTAGCCGTTGCAGACGATCAGCGAGGAGCCGTCGCCGGACAGCGCCAACACCGCCAGCAGCTCCGGCTTGCTGCCCGCCTCCAGGCCGACCCGGCCGTGACCGCGCTCCTGGGTGGCGAGGATCTCCTCCACCACCCGGCGCTGCTGGTTGACCTTGATCGGGTAGACGGCGGTATAGCCACCGTCGTACCGCTCCTCGCGCATGGCTAAGTCGAAGGCGGCGCAGAGCTGCTCGACCCGGTCATGCAGGATATCGGAGAAGCGCACCAGCACCGGCAGGCGCAGGCCCGCCTCGCGCAGCTGGCTCACCAGGCCGCGCAGCGGCAGGGCCGGGCCCTCGATCTCGCTGCCCAGCGGGCGGACCAGGGCCTGGCCGCTATCGTCCACATCGAAATAGCCGCTGCCCCACTGGTCGATATTGTAGGTGCGGCGCGCCTTGGCGGCGGGTGAGGTCATGGCTGGCTCCGTTCGGGCAAGGGTAGGGCGCCGTGCTGGATGCGCTCCAGCAGGATGCTACGGAACTGCTGCGGATCATGGGGCGTCAGGTCGTGGGCCGGCGGGTCCACATAGACCACCAGCAGCCGCGACAGCCAGTAGCGCAGGGCGGTGAGGCGCAGCATCATCGGCCATACCTTGCGCTCCTCGTCGCTGAGCGGGCGGCGGTCCTGGTAGGCGCCGAGCAGCGCCTCGTAGCGGGCCGCGTCCAGGCGACCCTGCGCGTCGCAGGCCCAGTCGTTGATGACGATGGCCAGGTCGAAGAGCAGGTCGCCGGTGCAGCCATTGTAGAAGTCGATCAGCCCGCCCAGGCGATCTCCCTCGAAGAGGGTGTTGTCGCGGAAGAGGTCGCCGTGCAGGGCGCCCTGGGGCAGGCTCGAGGCGTCGCCGAAGACGCCCTGGTAGGTCTCCACCTCGTCCTTCATCAGCGCCTGATCCTCCGGCGACAGATAGACCAGCACCCGGTGGTGCATGGCCACCAGCCAGTTCAGGTCGCGGGGATTGGGACGGTGCCCCGGGAAGTGGCGGGAGACCGCATGCAGGCGCCCCAGGGCATCGCCCAGGGCCCGGCACTGGGCCAGGTTGGGGGCCTTGGGGTGCTTGCCGGGCAGGCGCGGGAAGAGCAGTGCCGGCTTGCCGGCCAGGCTCTGCAGGGCCGTGCCGTTGCGGTCGTGCAAGGGGCCCGGGACCGGCAGGCGGTGCTCGTCCAGGTAGTCGAGCAGCTCGACGAAGAAGGGCAGCTCCTCGTGCTCGCCCTGCTCGAACAGGGTCAGCACCAGCTCACGGCGATCCGTGGTGACGAAGTAGGTGGTGTTCTCGGTGCCGCCGGCCACGCCCTCGAGTCGGGTCAGGGTGCCGGCATCGAAGCGTTCCAGAAAGTCTGCGACCTGAGTCTCGCTCAGCGGGGTGAATACGGCCATGAGTCTCTCGCCCGGATTATCAGGCCGCCTATTGTACTCGCTTGCCCGGGTGATGCATCCCTGCTGATATGGCTCTCGAGCCTATCTCAGCCAGTACACTTTCCTGCTCTGAGGCCCGGGGCTACCCTGGGGGCAGGCCGTCGCGGGGCGCTGTAAACCCTTCCCTGGGCGCTACTTTTGCCATCCCTGGCAAAAAACCCCGCTCCATCCTGCCCCCAGCGCCCCTTAGCCATTCCAGGAGTATGGACCGAGGGGGCTTAACGCTCTTGTACCCAGGCGGGGATCTCCACGCCGTTGCCGGCCTGACGCTGGAAATTGCCGTCGCCGTTGCGATCCACCAGGAAGTAGTGCTCGCCCTGGGCGGGGCGCACCTCGATGGCGTAGAGCTGGCCGTTGAGGCGGTATTCGCGCAGCGTGCGCTGGGCCTCCTGGCGCTCGGTGACCTGCGGCGCCTGGGCCGTGGCGCTGCCTGAGGCGAGGAGGGCGGCAAGTCCCAGGGCGAGGAGCGGGCGGGGCAATGGCATAACGACCTCCGAGGTTAAGAAACGCCGTTCGTAGTATAGGACCCCGACTTGCCCGGGGGAATTCCCCGCGTGATGGCGTCCCGGCCTGACGCGGCCGCCGCCGCTGCGTATCATGGGCCCACGATATTGCCGCCGCAACTGGATATTCCGCCCATGGCCAAGCCCCCCATCGTTCTCGTCGACGGTTCCTCCTACCTCTATCGCGCCTTCCATGCGCTGCCGCCCCTGACCACCTCCAAGGGGCAGCCCAGCGGCGCGGTCAAGGGGGTGCTCAATATGCTCAAGAGCCTGATCAAGGAGTACCCGGACAGCCCCATGGCGGTGGTCTTCGATGCCAAGGGCAAGACCTTCCGCGACGACCTCTACGCCGAGTACAAGGCCCAGCGCCCGCCCATGCCGGACGACCTGCGCGCCCAGGTGGCGCCGCTCCACGACTGCATCCGCGCCCTGGGGCTGCCGCTGCTGTGCATCGAGGGGGTCGAGGCGGATGACGTCATCGGTACCCTGGCCCGCCATGCCACCGAGGCCGGCCGCGACGCGGTGATCTCCACCGGCGACAAGGACATGGCCCAACTGGTCAATCGGCATATCACCCTGGTCAATACCATGAAGGGCGAGACCCTGGACGAGGCCGGAGTGGAGGAGAAGTTCGGCCTGCCGCCGTCGCTGATCATCGACTTCCTGGCCCTGATGGGTGACAAGGTGGATAACATCCCCGGCGTGCCCGGGGTCGGCGAGAAGACCGCCCTCGGCCTGCTGCAGGGCATGGGCGGCGGCCTGGAGGCGATCTACGCCGACCTGGAGACGGTCGCCAGCCTGGGCTTTCGCGGCGCCAAGACCCTGCCCAAGAAGCTCGAGGCGAATCGCGACCAGGCCTTCCTTTCCTATCAACTGGCCACCATCAAGACCGACTGCGAGCTGCCGGTGGGCCTCGACGACCTGGATATCGCCCACCCGGAGCGCGACCGGCTGGTGGAGCTCTACCGGGAGCTGGAGTTCAAGACCTGGCTGGCGGAGCTGCTCGAGGGCAAGGACGAGGGCGTCGATGACGTGGCCACGGGCACCTCGGCCGCGGCGGAGGGCGAGGCGTCCCCGACGAGCGCCCAGCGCCAGGACAGCGTGATCCTCGAGCAGGGCGACTTCGATGCCTGGCTGGCGCGCCTGGAGGCCGCCGAGACCTTCTGCTTCGACCTGGAGACCACCAGCCTCGACTATATGCAGGCGGAGATCGTCGGCGTGGGGCTGGCGCTCGCGCCCGGTGAGGCGGCCTATATCCCCCTGGCCCACGACTACCTGGATGCCCCGGCCCAGCTCGACCGGCAGGCGGTGCTCGAGGCCCTCAAGCCGCTCTGGGAGGACCCCGCCAAGGGCAAGATCGGCCAGAACCTCAAGTACGATATCTCGGTGCTGGCCAACTACGCTATCCGCGTGGTGGGGCCGCTGACCGACACCATGCTGGAGTCGTATGTGCTGGACTCCACCGCCACCCGCCACGACATGGACTCCCTGGCGCTGAAGTACCTGGGCGAGAAGACCACCTCCTTCGAGGAGGTCGCCGGCAAGGGTGCCAAGCAGCTCACCTTCAACCAGATCGCCCTGGAGCAGGCGGTGCCCTATGCCTGCGAGGACGTGGATATCACCCTGCGCCTGCACCAGACCCTGCGCCCGCGCCTGGAGGCGGAGGGGCGCCTGGCCGAGGTGCTCGATACGCTGGAGCGGCCCTTGATCCCGGTGCTGTCGCGCATGGAGCGCCATGGCGTGGCCCTGGATGCCCAGCGCCTGCATGAACAGAGCCGGGAGCTGGCGACGCGCATCCAGGCCCTGGAGGCCGAGGCCTATGAGCTCGCCGGCCGCGAGTTCAACCTGAGCTCCCCCAAGCAGCTGGGTCAGATCCTCTTCGAGGAGCAGAAGATCCCGGTGCTCAAGAAGACCCCCAAAGGGGCGCCGTCCACCGCCGAGGCGGTGCTCGAGGAGCTGGCCCTCGACTACCCGCTGCCCAAGGTGATCATGGAGCACCGCGGCCTGGCCAAGCTGCGCTCCACCTACACCGACAAGCTGCCGCGGCTGGTCAACAAGGCCACCGGGCGGCTGCATACCAGCTATCACCAGGCGGTCACCGCCACCGGGCGGCTCTCCTCCTCGGACCCCAACCTGCAGAATATTCCCATCCGCACGGAAGAGGGACGCAAGATCCGCCAGGCCTTCGTGGCGCGTCCCGGCTACCGCATCGTCGCCGCCGACTACTCGCAGATCGAGCTGCGCATCATGGCCCATCTCTCCGAGGACCAGGGGCTGCTGAACGCCTTCGCCGAGGGACGCGATATCCACGCCGCCACCGCCGCCGAGGTCTTCGGGGTACCCCTGGACAAGGTCTCCCCGGACCAGCGGCGCAGCGCCAAGGCGATCAACTTCGGGCTGATCTATGGCATGAGCGCCTGGGGGCTGTCGCGCCAGCTGCACCTGGAGCGCAACCAGGCGCAGACCTATATCGAGCGCTACTTCGACCGCTACCCCGGGGTGGCTCGCTATATGGAACGCATCCGCGCCCAGGCCGCCGAGGAGGGCTATGTGGAGACCGTCTTCGGCCGGCGCCTCTACCTGCCGGAGATCCATGCCCAGAACCGCGCCCGCCGCCAGGGCGCCGAGCGCACCGCCATCAATGCCCCCATGCAGGGCACCGCCGCGGATATCATCAAGCGCGCCATGATCGAGGTGGATGCCTGGCTGCGGCAGGCCGAGGACGTCGACGCCTGGATGGTGATGCAGGTCCACGACGAACTGGTCTTCGAGGTGGCCGAGGCCCAGGTGGACGACTTTATCGCGGCGGTGAAGGCGCGCATGACCGCCGCCGCCGAGCTGCGCGTGCCGCTGATCGTCGAGGCCGAGAGCGGCGCCAACTGGGACGAGGCCCACTAGAATGAGCCCGACTGGGGTGACGCCCGCCCTGGCGATCGTGATCCCGGTGCTCGACGAGGCCGAGAACCTGCCGGGGCTGCTCGCCGCCCTGGCCGAGTACCGCGCCGCCGGGGACGAGATCCTGGTGGTGGATGGCGGTAGCCGGGATGCCGGCCCGGCGCTGGCCCGGGCCGCCGGGGGGACCCTGATCGAGTCGCCCCGGGGCCGCGCCGCCCAGATGAATGCCGGCGCCGCGGTGGCCTTGGCACCGCGGCTGCTCTTCCTGCATGCCGATACCCGGCTTCCCGAGGGCGGCCGCGCCGCCCTGCTGGCGGCCCTGGCGACGGGCGATTGGGGGCGTTTCGATGTACGTATCGAGGGTCGCCACCCGCTGCTGCGCTGGGTGGCCTGGCTGATGAACCGGCGCTCGCGGCTGACCGGCATCGCCACCGGCGACCAGGCGATCTTCGTTACCCGACAGGCCTTCGACGCCGTGGGGGGCTACCCGGACCAGCCGCTGATGGAGGATATCGAGCTCTCCCGGCGCCTCAAGCGCCGCGGCCGATCGCGCTGCCTGCGCCTGACCGTCACCACCTCCGGGCGGCGCTGGGAGCGCCGCGGGGTCTGTCGCACCATCCTGCTGATGTGGCGGCTGCGCCTGGCCTACTGGCTGGGCGCTAGCCCCGAGGCCCTGGCGCGGCGTTATCATTGAGTTAGCCGTTGAGCGAGTCGCCGAGTCAGTCGCCGAGCCGGTCGCTAAGTCAGCGGGGAATCAGCAGCACGATGCCGGAGATCAGCGCGAAGGTCAGCACCCCCAGGCGCATGCGCCGGGCATCCAGGCGATGATGCACCAGGCGGCTGGCGATACTGCCCACGGCCAGGGCCGGCAGCAGGGCCAGGGCCCATAGCCACTGATGGGGCTGGAACTGGCCGGCCAGGGCGAGGATGGCCAGGGAGATCAGCTCGCCGACCAGGAAGCACAGGGCGATGGTGGCGCGCAGCACCGGCCCCGGGCGGTGCTGGTAGAGCAGCGCCAGCGGCGGGCCGCCGACCCCGGTGGCGGTCTCGGTGACCCCGGTGACCAGGCCCACCGCGGCGCAGGCGCTGCGATTGGGCTGGAAGACCGGGGCGAAGAGCCCCGCCAGCACGGCGAGGATGGTGGAGGCGCCGATCACCTGGTTGAGGCCGTCGGCGGACATCACCACCAGGATGCCCAGGCCTGCCAGGGTCCCCGGCAGGCGCCCCAGGCTGACCCAGCCCACCCCCTTCCAGTCGATGGCGTCGCGTTCCCGCAGCCCCACATAGCCGTTGAGGGGCAGCATCAGGATCAGCAGGGCGACCGGCAGCAGGTCCGGTCGCAGCAGCCCCATCACCGGCGCCACCACCAGGGCGAAGCCGATGCCCACGGCGCCCTGGATAAAGGCCGCCACGGCGGTGGCCAGGGCCAGGGTCAGGAAGATCGTGACATCACCCATGATGCTGGCGCCTCGCGCTATCCAGGGCCTCGGCGATCATCGCCTTGCCGCGGCTGCGGGCGCGGTGCTCGCTGGCCTCGGGGTGGACGCGATAGATCGGCGCCTCGCGCACCGCGGCGGCGGCCTCGCGCACCCGGCGCAGCAGGGCGCGACCATCCCACTCCAGGGGCCAGCCCTGCCAGAGGCGCAGGCGACCGTTGGTGAAGACGGCGGTGATCTGGTCACGGCTGGCGTAGCGCACCAGCTCCCAGGGGCGATCCCAGGAGGGCGTCATCTCCGGCACCTCCAGGTCCACCAGCAGGAAGTCGGCGGCCAGCCCCGGGGCGATCTCGCCGGTCAGGCCCTTGAGCCCCGCGGCATCGGCGCCGCCGCGGGTGGCCTGCTCCAGCCAGCGCCAGCCGCCGCCGCAGGAGGAGTCGCCGCTGGCCAGCCCGAAGGCCAGGCGCTGGCTGGTCTCGGCGGCATCCAGCAGGCGGAAGCCGTCGCTGCGGGTACCGTCGGTGCCCAGGCCGAGGCGGATTCCCAGCGCCGCCATCTGCAGGGCCGGGGCCACCGCATTGCCCTTCCAGCTGCTGGCCACCGGATTGAAGGCCACCGCGGTGTCGGTGTCGCGCAGCAGGTTGAGCTCGTCCGGGGTGACCAGGGTGGCATGGGCCACCAGGGCCTGGGGGCCCAGGGCGCCGACCGCATGCAGGTGCTCCAGGGGGCGCTGGCGGCGCGCCACCAGGGAGCGTTCCACCGCCTGCAGGTGCTCGTTGACATGGGTCTGGAAGATCACCCCCGCCTCCGCGCTCAGCGCGGAGGCGGCGTGCAGCATGGCGTCGCTGGCCACCTCGGGGATCGATACCGCCAGCGACGGGCTGACCAGGGGGTGGGATTGCCACTGGGCCAGGTGCCGCTCGGCCCGTTGCAGGATCGCCGTCCTGGCCTCGGGGTCGGAGTCGCTGGCGCCGCCGCCCAGGTCATTGCAGATCATCCCCAGCACACAGCGCAGGCCGGTCTCCTCGGCGGCCCGGGCGATGGCCGTCATATCGGCGGCGGAGCGGGTGCCGGCATCCACGGCGGTGGTGAAGCCGCCGCGCAGCGCCTCCAGGGCCGCCAGCTTGGCCGACAGGTGCAGCAGCTCCTCGTCGAGGCTGGCCTCCAGGGGAATCCAGATGCGCTTGAAGATCTCCGAGGGTTCGCCGAACACCAGGGACTTGCCCAGGGACTGGGTCAGGTGGTGGTGGGTGTCGATCAGCCCCGGCATCAGCAAGTGCCCTGGTAGTTCGATGGGGGTCAGCTCCGGGTGGCGGCGGCACAGGGCCGTGGCATCGCCCACCTCCTGGAACTTGCCCGCGGCGACCAGTACCGCCTGATGCTTCTGGCAGCCCTCGGGGAGCAGCACCTCCTCGGGCAGCAGCAGCAGGGTCTCGTCGTTGAGGCGATCGGGCGTCAGCCGTGGCGCGGAGCGGGTGGGATGGGTCATGCCTTAGTCTCCCTTGGAGGCATCGAGGGGGGCCGCTGCACCGCCGTTACGCGGCTGGCGCGAGGTCCCCAGGTGATGGAAGAGAATATTCACCAGCACCGCGGTGAGGGTGCCCATGGCCAGGCCATTGCCCAGCACGATCTGCAGGTGCTGCGGGAAGGCGCTGTAGAAGCCCGGCACCACGATGGGCAGGATGCCCATGGCCAGGGCCGCGGCCAGGGTGAACATATTGCCGTTCTGATCGAAGTCCACCTTGCGCAGGATATTGATGCCCATCACGCCGATGATGGCGAAGACGATTACCGCGGTCCCCGCCACCACGGCGGTGGGGACGGCATGGGCCAGCCGCCCCAGGGGCGCGATCAGGGCCAGCAGCACCAGCATGGCGCCGGCGGCGATGGTCACGTAGCGGGAGCGCACCCCGGTGGCGCGGATGATGCCGATGTTCTCGCCGCTGGTGATGATCAGCGAGGTGCCGAAGCAGCCGCCGAACAGCGAGCCCAGGGCATCGGCGCGGATATTGCGCGGCACGATGGCCTTGTGGTCGCCCTTGCGGCCGACGATCTCGGCGGTGGCCAGGGTCTGGCCGGTGGCCTCGGTCATCGACACCACGCAGAAGATCAGCAGCGGCAGGGAGGCGAAGAGATCGAACTTCGGCATGCCGAAGGGGAAGGGTTGGGGGAAGGCCACGACCGGACCGGTGAGCACGTTGTCGAAGCTCATGGCGCCGCTGAGGACGGCCACCGTCGCCCCGGCCAGCAGGCCGAGCATCACGGCGATACGCTGCCAGATGCCGCTGAGGCAGCGGGCGAAGAGCACGGTGCAGGCGATGGTGACCAGGGCCAGGGCGATGCCGCCCATGCTGGCGAACTCCGGCGAACCGGGGCGCCCGGTGATCAGGCCGCCGAAGATGCGGATCAGGTTGATCGCCACCAGCAGCAGCATGGTGCCGATGACGATGGGCGGAAAGTACTTCAGCAGCCGGGTGAAGAAGGGCAGGGCCAGGAAATAGAAGAGGCCGGTGAGGATCACCGCGCCGGTGGCGGTCTGCAGGTCGGTGGCCTGGGCGATGGCCAGGAAGATCACCAGGGGGGCGCCGCCGGGGACCTGCACGAAGGGCAGGCGGGCGCCGAAGCCGAAGGCGCCGACGGACTGCAGGATGCCGGCCAGGCCACAGGCCAGGAAGATGGCGCTCATCAGGCCCACGGTGACGTCGTCCGGCAGGTCCAGGGTATGGCCGATCAGGAAGGCTGCGGTGATGGGGGCGGCCGCCATCACCAGCACATGCTGCAGCCCATAGAGCAGCAGGGTGCCCAGGGGCAACCGCTCGTCCACGGGCTCGACCGCCTCGGTTGGCTTGGGGGTGGTGTTCATCGGGAGTCCTCTTGTTGTTGTGAGCGCCGGCCGCGGGAAAGCGGCCGGTACCTCAACCCTAGCGAGCCCTTGTGTTCTGTTCCATAATATTGTTTCGCACTAATCGTTGCCTAAATGGCAACAGTTCGCGGGGGAGTCATGCATCTGCTGTTGCCGGGACTACGCTACTTCGAGGAGGTCGCTCGCCAGGGCTCGTTGCGCCGGGCCGCGGAGCGGCTGCATGTGGCCGCCTCGGCGGTCAATCGCCAGATTCTCAAGCTGGAGGACGAGCTGGGGGTGCCGCTCTTCGAGCGCCTGCCGCGGGGGCTGCGGCTCTCCCCGGCCGGGGAACTGATGCTCGAGCAGGTGCGCCAGTGGCAGCGCGACGAGCGAGGCCTGCAGGAGGCCCTGGGGGAGATCCGCGGCAGCGGTTGTGCCGAGGTGCGTATCGCCAGCGTCGAGTCGCTGACCGACCAGCTATTGCCGGAGGTGCTGGCGGAGTTTCGTCGCGACTTTCCGCGGGTGCGCTTCGTGGTGATGACCGGCATGACCGACGCCATCCTCGAGCGGGTGGCCACCGGCGAGGCCGATATCGGCCTATGCATCAATCCGCCGACGCTGCCCAAGATCCACGTGATCGAGCAGGTGGCGCTGGAGTTCGGCGCCGTCGTGGCGCCGCACCATCCCCTGTCGGCGCAGGCCACGGTGAGTCTCGAGGAGTGCCTGGCGTATCCGGCGATCCTCCCCGACAGCGAGATGTTCCATGGCTCGACCCTGCAGCAGGTGCTGGCGCGGGCCGACCTCGAGGCGGCCCCCTATGTGGCCTGCAATCGTATCCTGGGCATCAAGTCGATGGCCCGGGCGGGCCTGGGGGTGGCCTTCCTCAATCGCCTCGATATCGCCCGGGAGCGGATCCATGGCGAGCTGCTGTTCCGGCCGCTGCGGGAGCGCAGTATCGCCAAGGCCCGGCTCAGTCTCTGCCGCCACAGTGACCGCGACCTGCCGCTGGCCACCGGGGTGCTGGTGGAACGGCTGCGCGAGGCGATGCTGGGCATCGAGCCCTGAGGGCGCGGCTCAGGCGTGGGGTCCCGAGGGCCTGGCCCAAATGCAAAGACCCGCGGCCTGGGCCGCGGGTCTCGGGATGCACCGGTTAAGGCGTGACGCTTAGCGCCAGCCGACGCGATCGAAGATGCGGATCGCTTCCGGGTTGTTCTCGCCGAGGACGCTGATATTCAGGTCATCCTTCTTGAAGTCGCCCCAGGCTTCCAGGTCGTCGCTCTTCGCCACGCCATCGACGACCGGGAACTCGTAGTTGCCGGCGGCGAACAGCTCCTGAGCGGTGTCGGAGGCCAGGAATTCCAGCAGGCGAATGGCGTTGTCGCGGTTCGGTGCGCCTTCCACCACGCCGGCGCCGCCGACATTGACGTGGGCGCCGCGGTCGTCCTGGTTGGGGAAGTAGATGCCGACGCGGCTCGCCGCCTCGCGATCCGCCTCGTCATCGGAGTTGAGCAGACGCACATAGTAGTAGTGGTTGGCCACGGCGATATCGCACTCGCCGCTGGCCACGCCACGGATCTGGTCGGTGTCGCCGCCCTCGGGATCGCGGGCCATGTTGTTGACCACGCCCTGGGCCCAGGCCTCGGCTTCCTCTTCGCCATGATGGGCGATCATCGAGGCCAGCAGGGACTGGTTGTAGATATTGTTGGAGGAGCGAATGCAGACCTGGCCTTCGAAGCGCGGATCGGCGAGGTTCTCGTAGCTGCCGATCTCGCTGGGGTCGACGTTCTCAAGATCATAGAAGATCGCCCGCACCCGCTGGCTGAAGCCGAACCACAGGCCCTCCGGATGGCGCATGGATTCCGGCAGGCGCTCGTCGAGCACCTCGGAGTCGATGCCCTGGAAGATGCCTTCCTGCTCGGCGCGCCACAGGCGGCCGGCGTCCACGGTGATCATCACATCGGCGGGACTGGCCGCGCCCTCGCGCTGGATACGCTGGATCAGCTGGTCGGAGTCGCCCTCCAGCACATTGACCTCGATGCCGGTCTCGGCGGTGAAGGCATCGTAGAGGGCCTGGTCGGAGTCATAGTGCCGCGCGGAGTAGATGTTCACCTCGTCGGCGGCGACCTGGGAAGCGAAGGCCGAGCCGGCCATGACCATGGCGACGGTGGCGGCGAGACGGTGGCGGTTGAGCATCGAGCACCCCTGTGAGTAATGTATTGATTTTTGCTAGAATGATAATACTTCGTATTAGTTTCAGTAACATTGAACAGCTTCGTATCCCCTTCGTCAATACTCCATCGCGACGCCGGGATGAGAATGCGAGTAAAAGGTAACCGCACTTGGCTCTTTCTCGCGTAAGATGGGCGGACACGTCTTCGTCGTTGAACCCGACCCGTTCGAGCCTATGACCAGCACCGAGACCCTCGCCGATATCGCCCAGGTCGCGCCGCACCCCGCCGGCGCTCTCTCCATGCAAAGTGTCCGCCATGCCTACGATGGCCATGCCGTGGTCCATGATGTCAGCCTGGACATGGCGCCGGGGGAGGTGGTCTGCCTGCTTGGCCCCTCCGGCTGTGGCAAGACCACCCTGCTGCGCATCGCCGCGGGCCTGGAGCCGTTGCAGCAGGGCGAGCTCTTCCTGGGCGACGAGCGCATCGCCGGACCGGGGCTGCGGCACCTGCCGCCGGAGAAGCGCAACGTCGGCCTGGCCTTCCAGGACTCGGCGCTCTTCCCGCACCTGACGGTGCTCGACAATGTCACCTTCGGTCTCGAGGGCCAGCCCGCCAAGTTGCGCCAGCAGCGCGCCCTGGCACTGCTCGACCAGTTGGGCATGGCCGGCTACGCCAAGAGCTACCCGCATATGCTCTCCGGGGGCCAGCAGCAGCGCGTGGCCCTGGCCCGGGCCCTGGCCCCGGCGCCGCAGCTGATGCTGCTGGACGAGCCCTTCTCCAGCCTGGACGCGCGGCTGCGCGATCGCATCCGCGACGACACCCTGCATGTGCTCAAGAAGGTCGGCGCGGCCACCCTGCTGGTGACCCACGACCCGGAGGAGGCGATGTTCATGGCAGACCGCATCGCCCTGATGCGCGACGGACGCATCGTGCAGATGGGCACGCCCCAGGAGCTCTACTGCGAGCCCGAGGATCCCTTCGTGGTGACCTTTTTCGGCGAGGTCAACGAGTGGCGGGGGGAGGTGCGCAACGGCGTGGTGCAGACCCCGGTGGGGCCGGTGCGCGCCGCGGGGCTGGCCGAGGGCGCCGCCGCCCGGGTGCTGATCCGCCCCGAGGCGCTGAGCGTCACGTCCCTGGAGGCCCCCGCCGAGCACGGCGCCAGCCATGTGATCATGGCGCGGCTGCTGGGGCGCTCCAGCCTGCTGCATATCTGCGCCCACTGGCCGGATGGCGAGCATCACCTGCATGCCCGGGTACCGGGGGTCTTCCTGCCCGAGGAGGGCCAGCCGGTCACGCTGACCCTGGATCCGTCACAGGTCTTCGTCTTCGCGGACGCCGCTGCCGGGGCGTGAGCGGCGCATCGCCAGGCTCAGCAGGATCACCGGGATGATGCCCACCACCACGATGGCCAGGGAAGAGGTCGAGGCCTCGGCGAGGCGCTCGTCCGAGGCCAGGTTGTGGGCCCGTACCGCCAGGGTATCGAAGTTGAAGGGGCGCAGGATGATGGTGGCGGGCAGCTCCTTCATCACGTCGACGAAGACCAGGATGCCCGCCGCCAGCAGGCTGCCGCGCATCAGCGGAGTGTGCACCCGGCGCAGGGTGCCGCCGGCGGTCTGACCCAGGGTGCGGGAAGCGGCATCCATGGAGGGGGTGACCTTGCCCAGGCTCGCCTCGATGGTGTTGAAGGAGACCGCCAGGAAACGCACCACATAGGCGTAGACCAGGATAAAGGCGGAGCCGCTGAAGATCAGGCCGACGAGCATGCCGTAGTGCGTCTGCAGGTACTCGTTGAGACGGCTGTCCAGCCAGGCGAAGGGAATCAGGATGCCCACCGCCACCACCGACCCGGGGATGGCGTAGCCCATGGCGGCGATACGCGTGGCGGTGCGGGTCATGGAGGTGCGGCTCAGGCGTGCCCCGTAGCTGAGCACCACCGCCAGGCCCACCGCCATCAGCGCCGCCAGGGCGGCGAGGATCAGGCTGTTGCGGGCGAAGTCGATAAAGCGTCGGCCGAACAGGGAGTCGCCCTCGGCGATGGCCATATCGAGCAGCAGCAGGCTGGGAATCAGGAAGCCGACCAGCACCGGCAGGGCACAGGCCAGGAAGGCGCCGAGGCCGCGCAGGCCGCCCAGGCGATACTCCGGCAACTGCTGGTAGCGGCTCGAGGTATGGAAGTACTGGCGCTTGCCCCGGGACCAGCGCTCCAGCAGCACCAGGGTCATCACGAACAGCAGCAGGCAGGCGGCCAACTGGGCCGCGGCCACCGGTTCGCCCATGCCGAACCAGGTGCGGTAGATGCCAGTGGTGAAGGTGTCGACGCCGAAGAATTGCACCGCGCCGAACTCGTTGAGGGTCTCCATCAACGCCAGCGACACCCCGCCGACGATGGCCGGGCGCGCCAGAGGCACGGCGATGCTCGAGAAGAGCCGCCAGGGCCCGCGCCCCAGGGTGCGCCCCACGTCCAGCACGCAGACCGACTGCTCCAGGAAGGCGGCCCGGGCCAGCATATAGACATAGGGATAGAGCACCAGGGTGATCAGGGTGGCGGCGCCCCCCAGGGAGCGGATATTGGGGAAGTAGTAGTCGCCGCGGCCCCAGTCGAAGAGCTCGCGTAGCCCGCTCTGCAGGGGCCCCGCATACTGCAGGAAGTCGGTGTAGGCATAGGCGATCACATAGGTGGGCACCGCCAGGGGCAGCAGCAGCGCCCATTCGAAGATGCGCCGCCCCGGGAAGCGGCACATCACCACCAGCCAGGCGGTGGCGGTGCCGATCAGCGCCGTGCCCAGGCCCACGCACAGCGCCAGGATCAGGGTGTTGGTCAGGTAGCGGGGCAACACGGTATCGGCCAGGTGCTGCCAGACGCCCTCGGTGGGCATAAGGACATGGGCCAGTACCGTGATCACCGGCAGGGCCACCACGGCGGCGATCACCAGGGTCAGCAGGGTCCAGGGGCTGATATGGGGCAGGAAGCGGCGGGCGGGGGATGCCGCGGTCTGGCTGGGGGGGTGAGTCACGCGGGGCCTCCTGCCGGAGCACGATATAAAGAGTGAAATGGGAGCGGATGACAACGGCGAATCATAGCAGTTAGGGTCCGCGTTAGCAGCCATGATGGCGGCTCGGCCGCCTGGCGGGGAGGGCGCGCCGGCTGGTATTGAACCGGGCCCCTCCCTACACTGAGGCCCCCCAGGAGGTAGCCCCTTGTCCATTGCCGAAGAACTCGCTCCCCTGCTGGCCTGGCGCGGCGCCCTGGCCGAGCGCCGCTGGCGTGGCCTGGTATGGCTGGCCGGCGATGCCGAGGCGTGCCGGGCGCGGGCGTGTGGGCTTTGGAACGCCGCCGCCTGGGCTCGGCCGCTATGGATCGCCAATCATCTGCCCGCCGGGTTCGCGGAGCATGGCCTGCCGCCCGGCAAGGCGCGCACCCGCCTGGGCGGCGAGCATGACCTGGTGGTGATCGATGCCCAGGGCGAGGGCGAAGGCTTCGACCCGGAGGCCTTCGGCGCCCTGGCCGGCACCCTGCGGGCCGGGGGCCTGCTGGTGCTGCTGACCCCCGAGGACTGGGGCGCGCGCCCCGACGACGACTATCGGCGCCTGGCCGAGCATCCCTATCGGGTCGAGCAGCTTAGTGCCCGCTATCTGGCGCGGCTGGCACGGCTGTTGGCGGACGCCCCGGAGGTCCTGGGCTGGCGCCCCGGCACCCCGCCGGCGCCCCCCCTGCTGGGCGAGGCAGCGCCCGCGATGTCCAGCCCCGATGCCGACTGCCTGACCCCCGATCAGGCCGAGGCGGTGGCGCGGCTGGTCAAGCTGCGTCGCCGGCGTCCCCTGGTGCTCACCGCCGACCGCGGACGCGGCAAGAGCGCCGCCCTGGGCATCGCCTGTGCCCGCTGGCTGGCTGCCGGCGAGCCGCGGATCGTCCTCACCGCCCCCCGCCCCGCTGCCCTGGAGGCCCTCTTCGAGCGCCTCGCGGCGCTGTGCCCCGAGGGGCGTCGCCAGGGCAACGATTTCCGCCTCGAGGCCAGCGGCCAGGCGGTGTGTTTCCTGGCCCCGGATGCCCTGATGGCGGCCCTGGACGCCGGCGAGATCGATGCCAACGGCGGCCTGCTGCTGGTGGACGAGGCGGCGGCCATTCCCGCGCCCCTGCTGGGGCGCTGGCTGCGTCACTTCCCGCGCCTGATCTTCGCCACCACGGTGCACGGCTACGAGGGCTCGGGGCGCGGCTTCGCGCTGCGCTTTCGCGAGCACCTCGATCGCCTGGCCCCCCAGTGGCGGGGGCTGAGCCTAAGCACCCCGGTGCGCTGGGCCCCGGGGGACCCCCTGGAGGCGCTGACCGATCGCTTGCTATTGCTGGATGCCGAGCCCCCGGACCCGCCGGCGATGCTACCGCCTGTCTCGACCCTGAGCCGTCGGCGCCTACTGCTGCTGGACGCCGAGCCCGCCGATCCTCCGGCGGCGCTGCCGCCCGTATCGACCCTGAGCCGTCGGCGCCTGCGGCGCGCCGAGCTGGCCGTCGACGAGCCGCATCTGCGGGCCCTGTTCGGCCTGCTGGTGCAGGCCCACTACCGTACCCAGCCCAGCGACCTGCGCCAGTTGCTCGACGGCCCCGGGCTGCATATCACCAGCCTGGAGGCGGGCGGCACGCCCCTGGCGGTAACGCTCTGTGTGGAGGAGGGGGGCTTTTCCGCCGAGCTGGCGGAGCGGGTGGCCCGGGGAGAGCGCCGTCCCCGGGGGCATCTGCTGGCCCAGTCCCTGGCCGCCCATGCAGGCTCCCGGGCGGCACTGCGGGCCCGGCTGCGCCGGGTGATGCGTATCGCCGTGCATGGGGAGTGCCGCCGCCAGGGGCTCGGCGAGGCGCTGCTGGCCACCGAGCTGGCGCAGGCCCGCCACGACGGCATCGACCTGCTGGGGGCGAGTTTCGGTGCCGAGCCGGGGCTGCTGGCCTTCTGGCGTGCCGCGGGCTTCCGCACGGTGCGCCTGGGGCTGACCCGGGAGGCCTCCAGCGGCGAGCATGCGGCCATGGTGGTTTGTCCCACCAGCCCCGCCGGCGAGGCCCTGGCGGCGGAGCTGGCCGGGGCCTTCCAGGCCCTGCTGCCCAGCCTGCTGGCCTTCGAGCTCAAGGCGCTGGAACCCGAGCTGGCCCTGGCGCTGCTGGCGGAGGGCGAGGCGCCGGCCCTGACCCCGGCGCAGCGGCGTGACCTGGAGGACGTGGCCTTCGCCAGGCGTGCCCCGGCCCTGGCGCGCCCGGCCCTGCAGGCCGCCCTGCGCCGGGCGCTGGCCCGCGGCGCGCCCCATGATGACCACGCCTGGCTGCTGGTGGCGGCGCTCTTCCAGGGCCGCGACACCGCCTGGCTGGCCCGGGTCCTCACGCTCAGCGGCCGGCGCGAGGTGGAGGTCCGGCTGCGCCAGGCCCTGGCGGCGCTGGTGCCCTTTCTGGATGACCCGGACTAAGGCGGCTCCAGAGCCTCGGGAAGCGGGGCGCCGGACGTCGGGGCCAAGGCGAGCGAGTATTACCGGGAACGCTGGCGCCAGGGTTTCGTTCCCGGGATCGCGAGGCTGGTCCCGACGGCCCGATGCCTGGTGAGGGCTTTACTGCCTTGGCGCGGCAAACGGCTTTTCCTGGTCGCGGCCGGCCGGTAAGGTAGCCCGGTTATCGACCGAACAGAGCCGCTATGAACGCACATCTCGAACAGCTCGAGCCGCGCCTGCTGTGGCGCCATTTCCGCACCCTGTGCAATACCCCGCGCCCCTCCGGCCACGAGGCGGCCCTGGTGGCGACCCTGGAGGCCTGGGCCGAAGCCCGGGGCCTGGCCCATGACCGCGACGCCTACGGCAACCTGCGTATCCGCAAGGCGGCCAGCCCCGGTTGTGAGGCGGCCCCCGGGGTGATCCTCCAGGGCCACCTGGACATGGTGGCCCAGGCCAATGCCGATCACCCCCACGACTTCACCCGCGATCCCATCGCCACCTATGTGGCGGAGGACTGGCTGCATGCCCACCACACCACCCTGGGCGCCGACAACGGCCTGGGCGTGGCCGCGGCCCTGGCGATCCTCGAGGACGAGACCCTGGTGCATGGTCCCCTGGAGGCGCTCTTCACCCTGGAGGAGGAGTCCTCCATGGGCGGCGCCCTCAACCTCGCCGAGGGCTGGCTGGAGGGGCAACTGCTGCTCAACCTGGACTCCGAGGACCGCGGTCAGGTCTATGTGGGCTGCGCCGGTGGCGCCGACGTGGTGGTGGAGGCGCAGCTACCCACCAGCCCCCTGGGCGAGGAGGAACGCGCCTATCGCCTGGCCCTCACCGGCCTGGTGGGCGGCCACTCGGGCATCGATATCCACAAGGGACGCGGCAACGCCAATCGCCTGCTGATGCGGGTACTGCGCGCCCTGGCGACCTGCGAGGTGCGCCTGATCGGCTATCAGGGGGGCACCTTGCGCAATGCCCTGCCTCGGGAGGCCTTCGCCACCCTGGCACTGCCGGAGGACGAAGTGACCGCGGTCCGGGCGCGCCTGGAGGCCCTGGAGACGGAGCTGCGCGCCGAGCTGAAAGGCGTCGACGAGGGGCTGCGCCTGACGCTCGGCCCCTGGGACGGCGAGGCCGAGGAGGCCCTGACCCCCACCGCCAGCCACCTGCTGGTGGACGCCTTGCACGCCGCCCCCTGCGGGGTGGAGCGGATGAGTGCCGAGCTGCCCGGGGTGGTGGAGACCTCCAATAACCTGGGGGTGGTGACCCTGGAGGCGGGGCGCTTCCACCTCTGTGCCCTGGTGCGCTCCCTGCGCGATAGCGCCACCCGGGATCTGGCCGATCGCTTCCGTGCCCTGTTCGGGCTGATCGGCGCCCGCACCCGGGTGGAGAACGCCTATCCCGGCTGGACCCCCGACCCGCAGAGCCGGCTGCTGGCACGCTTCCGCGACCTGCACCGACGGCGCCTGGGCCGTGATCCCGAGGTCAAGGTGATCCATGCGGGCCTGGAGTGCGGCATCCTGGGGGGCAAGTACCCGGCACTGGAGATGATCTCCTTCGGGCCGCTGATTCGCGGGGCCCATTCGCCAGATGAACGCGTGGAGCTGGATTCCGTCGAAGAGTTCTGGGGTCTGCTGCGGGCCCTGGTGGAGGAGCTGGCCGAGGGCTAAGCCGCACACTCGAGTCAGAAACCAAGACGCCGCCCTTAGGGCGGCGTCTTGGCGAGATAGCGGCTGGATTACTAGCCCAGATAGGCGTTAAGCATCCAGACGGTCTTCTCCTGCTCGCGGATATAGTCGCCGGCCTGGGCGGCGGTGCCCTCGTCGTCGGCGTCCGAGGCCAGGGACAGGATCTCCCGCTGCAGCTCGATCAGGGTCTGGTAGCCTTTGAGCACGCCGCGCACGCAGGCCTCGCCGTCGTGGACGTTCTTCTCCTCGACGATGCGCGACAGCTGGGTATAGTCGCTATAGGCGTGCACCGGCCGATGGCCCAGGGTCAGGATGCGTTCCGCTACCTCGTCCACCTTGGTCAGCAGGTCGGTATAGAACTCCTCGAACTTGGCGTGCAGCTCGAAGAACTGCGGGCCCTTGACGTTCCAGTGGTAGCCGCGCACGTTCATATAGAAGATCTGGTAGTTGGCCAGCAGCTCGTTGAGCTTCTCGGCGAGCTGGCTGGCGCTGGATTCGTGCAGACCGATGGCGTTGATATCGGACATCTGGGATGCCTCCTTGATCCATGGTGAATACGGATACCAGTCTAGGTCCCGGCTCGGGACATGATAAGACATTTCTTATCATAGCCCCCATAGTCGGCCTTAATCGTGATCCGGCGCAAGGCGCCGGGTAGCTCGCCTCAGGTATCAGAGCCCCAGGCGCGGATCAGCCGGATCAGGCTCTCGGCGCGATCCGCCAGCAGCTCGGCGCAGCGGGCCAGGGCGCTATCCAGGTCCATGGGGCCGTCGGCCAGGGCGAAGGCGGTGGTGATGCCTTCGTCGTGGGCGGCCTGCCACTGGGGTCCCAGGCGACCCGCCAGCACCACGCAGGGGATGCCGGCGGCGCGGGCGCGGCGGGCGATGCCCACCGGGGTCTTGCCGGCCAGGCTCTGGCCATCCAACTGCCCCTCGCCGGTGATCACCAGGTCGCTGCCCTCGAGCAGGGCAGCGAAGTCGACCTGCTCCATCACCAGCTCGATACCGGGGCGCAGCTCGGCGCCCAGGAAGGCCCGGGCGGCGAAGCCCATGCCGCCGGCGGCGCCGGCCCCGGGCAGGTCGCGATGATCCTCGCCGAGGATGGCGGCGGCCCGCTCGGCGAAGTGCGCCAGGGCGGCATCCAGGCGGCCCACCGCGGCCTCGTCGGCACCCTTCTGGGGGCCGAAGACGGCGCTGGCGCCGCGTTCGCCCAGCAGGGGGTTATCCACGTCCACGGCGGCCTGCACCCGTAGGCCGGCCAGGCGTGGGTCCAGGCCATCGAGATCGAGGCGTGCAAGCTCGGCCAGGGCCGCGCCACCGGGGGGCAATTCCTCGCCGCGGGCATTCAGCAGGCGGGCCCCCAGGGCCTGGAGCATGCCCGCCCCGGCGTCATTGGTGGCGCTGCCGCCCAGGGTCAGCAGCAGGTGGCGGGCACCGGCATCCAGGGCCTCGCGGATCAATTCGCCGGTACCATGGGTGGAGGCGTTCAGGGCATCGCGCTCATCCCGGCTCAGCGCCTCCAGGCCGCTGGCCTGGGCCAGCTCGACGAAGGCGGTTCGTGACTCCGCAAGCCAGCCCCAGGCCGCCTCGACGGGGCGCCCCAGGGCATCCTGCACCCGGGCCAGTCGACGCTCGGCGCCGGTGGCGGCGAGCAGGGCATCCAGGGTTCCTTCGCCGCCATCGCCCATGGGGCAGAGCACGCTGCTGGCCTCGGGGGCGGCGCGGCGGATACCCTGGGCGATGGCCGCCGCGGCGTCGCTAGCCGCCAGGGCGTCCTTGTAGCTGTCGGGGGCGATCAGGATCTTCATGTCGGGGTCTCCTGGGAATCAAGCCGTGGGCCGGTGGTCAAGAGGCTTATCATTTGTCTGCACGGAGCCGGCCGTGCCGGGAGCGGCGGCGCCTGGGGCTACGCTGAGCATAAGAGCTGGCCGGGCCCCTTGCACGTCCCGCGTGCTCCGGCGTCGGCGAGGCGGTTCCCCTGGGAGGTGTGTGATGCGTATCTGCGGGCTCTTTTTGATTCCCCTGGCCCTGGCGGGCTGTGCGGGGAGCGCCGTGACCCCATTGCACCAGCCGTTGGTGACGGTGGCGGAGTGCCGATGGGAGGCCCCGGCAGGCATGGAGAAGGTCGACTATGCACAGCGAGTGGTGCGGGCCCTGGAGGCCGAGGGTTTCAGGCTTCGCGACAGCGATATGGCGCTGGGCCTGATCAGCGCCGAGAGGACCTCGGCGGGGCCGCTTCGGGCCTATGGCTTCCCCTTCGATCGCCATCCGTGGCACTCCCTCGGCCTCGGTTATCATCGCCCCTATCCGCACCTCTTCGGCGCCTATCACCCCGACTATCGGGCGATCGACCAGGAGCGGGTCTCGGTGTGGCTGGGCACGGACGAGGTGAGGGTTGGCCGGGACGTCCGCCGCCGGGAGCCCAACGGCGTGACCCGCACCCTGGGACGCGCCGGCAACGCCGGCTTCTGCCGCGGCCTGAAGGCCTCCATCGAGGAGACAGCGACATGAAACGAGTCTGGATCTGCGCCCTGACGCTCCTGCTGCTGAGCGCCTGCGCCGCCACGCCGCCGGCGGCCGAGCCTCGGGAACTGAGCCTCGGTGCCCCGCGGCCGGCGGTGATGACGGCGGCGCTGAACCTGTTTACCGACCGGGGCTATGTGGCGCTCGGCGGTGACGCCCGCCTCGGGCGCCTCGAGTTCGTCCGCGGCGACGACCGGATTCGCGTCGATGCCCTGAGCGAGGGGGAGGGGAGTCGTGTCGGCCTGCGCGGCTGGCGCAACGGTCGGGCCTTGGCCCCCCATGAGCTCGACCCCCTGCTGGTGGAACTCCAGGCCGAGCTGGGTCTGCTGCCTTGAGTCGGCGGGGCATCCGGCGCTTGCTGTTGGCGTCCCTGGCCGCCCTGGCCCTGATCAGCCTCTGGTGGCTCTGGCACTGGCAGTATGCCCAGGCCCAGGCGGAGGCCCGGCGCCACGCCGAGGCTCGCCTGGCCCTCTATGGCAGCAGCCTGCAGGGGGCCCTGGAGCGTTTCACCTACCTGCCGGACCTGCTGGCGCGTCAGCCCCTGGTGCAGGCCGTCCTGCTCGATCCCGCCGGCGTCTTCCTGCCCCAGGTCAATGCGCACCTGGCCCGGGTGGCGGAGCGCTCCGGTGCCGAGGCGATCTTCCTGGTGGACGCCGAGGGGGTCACCCTGGCCAGCAGCAATCATGCCGGCCCCGACAGCTTCGTCGGCCACGACTACCGCTTCCGCCCCTATGTCCAGGATGCCCTGGCCGGGGGGCGGGGGGAATTCTTCGCCGTGGGCAGCACCACCGGGCGCCCGGGCTACTTTATCGCCGCGGCGGTGGGCCAGGAGCGCGAGTCGCCCACCGGGGTGCTGGTGGTCAAGGTCTCCCTGGAGTCGCTGCAGACCGATTGGCGCCGGGCCGGTGAGCGGGTCCTGCTGGTGGATGCCAACGGCGTGGTGATCCTCTCCAGTCGCCCCGAGTGGCGTTACCGTCGCCTGGGGGAACTGTCGCCGAGGGCCCAGGCGGAGATCCGCGCCCAGCGCCAGTTTATGGAGCACCCCCTGGAACCGCTCGGAAGCCGGCTGGGAGATGGCTCCCTGCGTATCGGCGAGCAGGGGCTCGGTGAGCGCTACATGGCCAGTGCCTTGCCGCTGGCGACCCTGGGCTGGCGGATGCACTACCTGACCCCGGTGCGTCCCCTCTATGTGAGTGCCCGCAATACCCTGCTGGGGGGCGTGGCGGTGTGGCTGGCGCTGCTGCTGCTGGGACTCTGGCTGCGCGAGCGGCAGAAGCGCCAGCGCCTGCGCGAGCGGGAGGCGCGGATCTTCCGCGAGGCCAACGAACAGCTGGAGGCGCGGGTGGTGGAGCGCACCCGCGCCCTGCACGAGGCCCAGGCGGAGCTGGTCCAGGCCGGCAAGCTGGCGGCCCTGGGCACCATGGCGGCGGGCATCGCCCACGAACTCAACCAGCCCCTGTCGGGCATTCGCACCTATGCGGCCAACGGCGAGCGGCTGATGCAGCGCGGGCGTTCGGAGGCCGCCGAGGAGAACTTCCAGCGTATCCAGGGGCTCTGCGAGCGCCTGGCCACCCTGATTCGCCAGCTCAAGCTGTTCGCCCGCAAGGGCGGCGCCCGGGAGCCGGTGGACCTGCGGGCGCGCCTCGATTTCGTGCTGGAGCTGCTGGCCGAGCGTCTCGATAAGCAAGAGATCGCCATGGCGATGCGACTCCCCGAGGCCGGGGCGCCCTGGGTGCTGGGGGACGAGGTGCGCATCGAGCAGCTACTCACCAACCTGCTGCGCAATGCCCTGGATGCCCTGCACGGCGTCGAGGCGCCGCGACTGGAGGTGAGCATCGAGGAGGCGTCGTCGTGCTGGGTGGTGCGTATCGCCGATAATGGGCCGGGCATTCCCGAGGCGCTGCTCGACAAGCTCTTCGATCCCTTCTTTACCACCAAGGCGGTGGGTGACGGTCTAGGCTTGGGACTCTTTATCAGCTTCGGTATCGTTCAGGACCTGGGCGGCCGGCTCCAGGCCGGCAATAATTCGACGGGGGGCGCCTGGTTCCGGGTCGAGCTGCCCCGGGCCGCCGTCCAGCTGAAACGAGAGACAGACCATGAGTGAGATCGAACGAGTCGCGCTGCCTGTCTGGCTGGTCGACGATGACCCGGACGTGCGGGCCTCCCTGAGCCAGTGGCTGGAGCTCTCGGAGCTTGCCGTGTGTACCTTCGAACGGGGTCAGGCGGCCCTCGGCGCCCTGCAGGCGGGAGAGCCCTGCGGCGTGCTGGTCAGCGACGTCAAGATGCCGGGGCTCGATGGCCTGGCCCTGCTCAAGGCGGTCCAGGCCCTGGAGGAGCCGCCGCCGGTGGTGCTGATCACCGGCCATGGCGATGTGCCCATGGCGGTGGAGGCGATGCGGGACGGCGCCTGGGACTTCGTCGAGAAGCCCTTCGCCCCGGAGCGGCTGGAGGCCTGCGTGCGCCGTGCCCTGGAGCGGCGGCGGCTCGCTCAGGAGAACCGGCGGTTGCGCGAGGCGCTGCGGGAGGGCGGCCTGGCCTCACGGCTGTTGGGCGAGGCGCCGGCCCTGGTGGCGCTGCGCCAGCAACTGGCCAATCTGGCCCCCACCCGGGCCAATGTGCTGGTGCTGGGGGAGACCGGCAGCGGCAAGGAGGTGGTGGCCCGTTGCCTGCACGAGGAGGGCGGCGCCGAGGGCCCCTTCGTGGCCCTCAACTGCGGCGCCATCGCCGCCGAACTGATCGAGTCGGAGCTCTTCGGCCACGAGAAGGGCGCCTTCACCGGGGCCGTCGAGCGGCGTATCGGTACCCTGGAGCATGCCAGCGGCGGCACCCTCTTCCTGGACGAGGTGGAGTCATTGCCGCTGGCGGCCCAGGTGAAGCTGCTGCGCGCCCTCCAGGAGGGGGAGGTCACCCGGCTGGGCAGCAATACGCTTATCCGGGTGGATCTGCGGGTGGTGGCGGCCACCAAGGAGGACCTGCTGGCGCTGGCCGGGCAGGGTGGCTTCCGCGAGGATCTCTACTATCGCCTGGCCATCGCCGAGCTCGAGCTGCCGCCGCTGCGCGAGCGCCGCGAGGATATCCCCCGGCTCTTCACCCACTTCTGCCGCCAGGCGGCGGAGGTGCACCAGCGCCCCCCGAGGGAGGCGAATGGGGAACTTCTCGCCGCCCTGAGCCGTCATTCCTGGCCGGGCAATCTGCGCGAGCTGCGTAATATGGCCACCCGCTATATCCTCGGCCTGGCGCTGCCCTGGGAGACCCGCCCGGGGGACGACGAGGCGGGGGAGGGCGGATCCCTGGCCGCCCAGATGGAGGCCTTCGAGGCGACCCTGCTACGGGAGGCGCTAAGCCGCCATGGCGGCAATATCCAGGCGGTCATGGAGGCCCTGGACCTGCCCCGGCGCACCCTCAACCAGAAGATGCAGCGCCATGGCCTGCGTCGCGAGGCCTTCCTGGCAATGGATGGACGATAGTTTTGTTATATTGTAACGTTATTGAGGCGTGTCGAATGCCAAGTTTCCATCGTGTGATCAGGCGCTGTCTGGCTGTCGGATGGCTTGTAATACTGGGCCTGCCGTTAGGCGCCCAGGCTCATCCCCATGGCTGGATCGACCTTAGCGTGCGGCTGATCCTCGACGATCAGGGGCGGGTCGAGGCGCTGCATCAGCGCTGGCGCATGGATCCCTTCTATAGCCTGGTACTGCTGGAGGAGCTGGGCCGCGCCGAGGGTGACGAGCCCCTGGAGGCGCGCCTGGATCAGCTGGGCCTGGAGATTCGCGATACCCTGGCCACCCAGGATTACTTTACCGAGGTGAGTCACGGCGGCGATGCCCTGACCCTGGGCGAGGTCAGCGAGTACACCGTGATGGAGCGGGGCGGCCGTGTGGAGTTTATCTTCCTGCTGCCCCTGGCCGAGCCCCGCCCCCTGGGGGAGGCGACGCTGCGCTACCGGGTCTTCGATCCCACCTACTATATCGAGGTGGTCCACGAGGCGGATGACCGGGCGCCCCGGGAGGATGCCCTGGTGGTCGGCGGCGATCATGACTGCGAGACCCGCATCCTGCCCGCCGACCCGGACCCGGCCCAGGTGGCCGAGGCGGCGCGCCTGGACACCGATGACCAGGCCCCCGAGGGCCTGGGGCGCTATTTCGCCGAAACCGGAGAGGTTCAATGTCGTATCGAGTGAGGAACATCGATTGGGGTGACGGAGACCGGCGATGCCGGCGGTAATCGGTTTCCTGCGCTCCCCCCGGGGCCTGGGCGTCACCGCCCTGGGCGTGTTGCTGCTGGCCGGACTGCTGTGGCTGGCTCAGGGCGGCGCCCAGGGCCTGAGCCTGCAACTGGTGGCTTGGCAGCGCGATCTGCACCGGGCCCTGACCCTGGCGATCACCGAACTCTCCGGCACGCCCACGGCGGCGGCCTGGACAGGCTTGCTGGGCATCAGCTTCGGTTATGGGATCTTCCATGCCGCCGGGCCCGGGCATGGCAAGGCGGTGCTCTCCACCTATCTGCTGACCCAAGGCGGTGCCCTGAAGCGCGCCCTGGCGCTCTCCTGTGCCGCCTCCCTGTTGCAGGCCCTGGTGGCCATCGCCCTGGTCACCACCCTGATCCATGGCCTGGGCTGGCTGACCCGCCAGGCCATGGGCTCGGTGGTCTGGGTGGAGCAGGCCAGCTTCCTGATGGTGGCCCTGCTGGGGCTCTGGCTCTGCGGGCGGGCTATTCGTCGGCTAAGGGTGGCTCGCGCCTCGGCCCGGGAGCATCACGACCACGGCCACCACCATGACCATCCGCATGATCACGACTGCGGCTGTGGCGGGACTCACCACCTCGGCCCGGCGCAGGCCGGCGACTGGCGCACCGCCCTGGCCACGGTGGTGGCCATCGGCCTGCGTCCCTGCAGCGGTGGCGTCCTGCTGCTGGGCGCGGCTTCGCTGCTGGGATTCTTCTGGGCCGGGGTGGCGGCGGTGCTGGTGATGGCCCTGGGCACGGCCTTGATGGTCTCGGCCCTGGCCCTGGCCAGCGTCCTGGCCCGGGACTGGGCGCGCCGCCGCCTGGCTCGCCAGTCACGCTCCGCCCTCGCCGGCCCCCTGCTGGGTTGGGCCGCCTTGGGCGGTGGCCTGGCCATCGCCCTGCTGGGCCTCACCCTCTTCGTCACCGGGGTCAAGAACCCCGCCTCGGCGCCGCTGCTGGGGGCGCCGCCGGCCGTCCAGGATGGCGAACCGAGTGCGCCCCGTAGCCCCTTCGGCGGCCAGTAGGCCGCCGCTTCTTACTCCTCCAGATCCAGCCCCTCGATAATCGCCAGGATCTCGTCGCGGCGCCGGGCCTGGCCGTCCGCGTCGTAGGGTTCCGCCCGGCCTTGGCCCCACACCGGGGCCGGCCAGGCGGCATCTCCCGCGAAGCGCACGATCACATGCAGGTGCAACTGGGGCACCATATTGCCCAGGGTGGCCAGGTTGAGCTTGTCGCCGCTGAGGGTCTTCATCAGCCC
Organism: Bisbaumannia salifodinae; assembly: GCF_055388505.1. Next base: position 3,864,656 of record NZ_AP043781.1, on the reverse strand, counting down.
CTCCCCCAGGGCCGTGGCCTCGCGCCAGAGCGTCGCCTGATCCTGCGTCGACAGCTGATAGACCTCGCGGATGCCGGGCCGCCGCGGCACCAGTACCAGCCAGGGGAAGCGGGCGTCGTTCATCAGGCGGACCTGGCAGAGGCCCAGTTCGGTGACGGGGAGGGTATCGGCTTCCAGCCGCGGGTCGAGGGTGATGTCGCTCATGGGGGGCTCCTGGGTGGCAAGAATTGGCCGGGGCTGGGGTGGCGATCGGCAATAGTTTGCCGATGGTGAGGGTTCCTTGGCCAGTCGTCGGTCTATCGACACCGCTAATACGCTGATTTTAAATGCAGTTGTATAAGCTGGCAGGAATATCGCTCCTATCGAATGGCATAACCATAACAAGCCATCATCGACAGGAGAGATAGCATGCACAAGCGCCAGTTCCTCAAGTCCGCCCTCACTCTCGCCACTGCCGCCGCCATGGGCCTGGGTGCCGCCGGCGTCAGCGCCAGCGCCAGCGACGAGGGCGGTCAGTACATCATGGGCACCGCCACCACCGGCGGTACCTTCTACCCCGTGGGCGTGGCCCTCTCGACCCTGGTGCGGGTCAAGCTGGAGCCGACTCATAATATCGCCGTCTCGGCCATCAGCTCCGCCGGCTCCGCCGAGAACCTGCGCCTGATGGAAGACGACCAGGCCCAGTTCGGCATCCTCCAGGCCCTCTATGGCGCCTGGGCCTGGACCGGCGAGGGCCCGGTGCCCCAGGCCTACGAGAATGTGCGCTCCGTCTCCATGCTATGGCAGAACGTCGAGCACTTCGTGATGCGCGACGAGCTGGCCGAGACGGGCACCATCGACGATTTGACTCGCCTCTATGACCGAGGCTTCTCCATCGGCGCCCGCAACTCCGGCACCGAGGGCTCCGGTCGGCAAATTCTTGCCGGTCTCGAGATCGACCCGGAGCGGATGGACCTGGCCTACCTGGGCTATGGTCCCAGCGCCGATGCCATGCAGAACGGCAATATCGACGGCATGAATATCCCCGCCGGGGTCCCGGCCTCCGCGGTGACCCGCGCCTTCGCCAATATGGGCGACGATATCACCATCCTCGATATCACCGAGGAGCAGCTTGCGCGGATCAACAGCGCCTATCCGGTCTGGACTCCCTACGAGATTCCCGCCGGCACCTATCCGGAGCAGGACGCGCCGGTCCAGACCATCGCCCAGCCCAATATCCTGGTGGTCAATGCCGATGTGCCGGAGGAGCACGTCTACCAGATCACCAAGGCGATGTTCGAGAACCTGCCCTTCCTCAACAATATCCACCCGGCGACCCGCGATATGGCCCTGGAGAAGGCCCTGGACGGCCTGCCGATGCCGCTGCATCCCGGGGCGGCCCGTTACTTCCAGGAGCAGGGGCTGGCCATTCCCGAGCATCTGCTGGAGGGCTGAAGCCCTCTTATCGCCACAGGAGCATCAAGTCATGCCTGAAGACCACAGGCTCGTGACCTCGGTGCGTTGAGGCCCGGGGCTACTCTGGGGGCAGGCACTCCGCGAAGACGCTGTAGACCCATCCCTGGGCGCTCGACTTTTTCGTCCCTGAAAAAGACGCTTCGCTTCGACCTGCCCCCAGCGCCCCTCGGCGATTCCCACTGCGTCGATGTCACCAGGCTGCGGCTTTAGCGATACCTGCTCCAGCCTTCCCATTCACGCCTGCTCCACGAGAATGCCCATGAATACAACGCCTATCCCCGAGGTGCGCGACGAAGAGGTCAGCGAGGCCCCCGAGCGCCTCGCGCATCCCTGGCTCGGCCGGGGGCTCTTCGCCCTGACCATCGTCGTGGCCCTGTCGCATCTCTACTTCAACACCCTGGGTACCCTCTCCGAGGTGTGGACCAGCGCCCTGCATTTCGGCATGTTCGGCCTGCTCTGCGCCCTCTCGGTGCCCATGCTCAAGGCGCGTTCCGCCACCGGTCAGCGGCTGGTGCTGGCGGTGGATATCCTGCTTGGCCTGGCCGCCCTCGGCTGCGCCTTCTACCTGATCGGCTTCGAGGACGCCCTCTACGCCCGCGGGGTACGCTTCTCCACCGCCGATTGGGTGGTCTCCATCCTCGCCCTGGCGTTGGTGCTGGAGTTCGCCCGCCGCACCACCGGCTGGTTTATCCCGGTACTGTGCCTGGTGGCGCTGACCTATGTGGCCTGGTGGGGACGCCATGTCAGCGGGGTCTTCGGCTTCCCCGGCCTCAACTGGGAGACGGTGCTCTACCGCAGCTATATGGGCGGCGACGGCATGCTGGGCTCCATCGCCCGCATCTCCTGGTCCTATGTGTTCATGTTTATCCTCTTCGGCGCCTTCCTGGTGCGCTCCGGCGCCGGCGACTTCATTATCGAGCTGGCCCGCTGCGCCGCCGGCCGCTTCGTCGGCGGGCCCGGCTTCGTGGCGGTGTTCTCCTCCGGCCTGATGGGCTCGGTGTCCGGGTCCAGCGTGGCCAACACCGTCTCCACCGGGGTGATCACCATCCCGCTGATGCGCAAGGCCGGCTTCCCGGCACGCTTCGCCGCCGGCGTCGAGGCGGCCGCCTCCACCGGCGGCCAGCTGATGCCGCCGGTGATGGGCGCCGGGGCCTTTATCATGGCCTCCTATACCCAGGTCTCCTACCTCACCATCATCGGCGTGGCGGCCCTGCCGGCGCTGCTCTACTTCCTCTCGGTGGCGATGTTCGTGCGCATCGAGGCCAAGCGCAGCCATACCGAGCAGGTGGAAGTGGAAGAGGCGCCGCGTCTCCTCGAGGTGCTCAAGGGCGGCTGGCACTTCCTGCTTCCCCTGGTGGTGCTGGTGGCGTCCTTGATCTACGGCTTTACCCCCACCTATGCCGCGGGGATCGCCATCCTCTCGGTGGTGGTCGCCTCCTGGCTGTCGAAGACTCCCATGACCCCCAAGGCGATCCTCGAGGCCCTGGCGCTGGGCAGCCGCAATATGGTGACCACGGCGATCCTGCTGCTCACCGTGGGGCTGATCGTCAACGTGGTCTCCACCACCGGCATCGGCAATACCTTCTCGTTGATGATCACCGACTGGGCCGGCGGCAGCCTCCTGATCACCATCGTGCTGATCGCCGTCGCCTCCCTGGTACTGGGCATGGGCCTGCCGGTGACCGCCGCCTATATCGTCCTCGGCACCCTCTCGGCGCCGGCGCTGTATAACCTGATGGCCCATGGCCAGTTGGTGGAGCTATTGATGGCAGGCGACCTGCCTGAGCAGGCCAAGGCGATCTTTATGCTCGCCGCCCCGGAGCATCTGGAGGCCCTCAATGCCCCCATGGATGCCGCCGCGGCCCGGGAGCTGCTGACCCTGGTGCCGGACGACTTCCGTGGCCAGCTCTACGAGCAGGCCCTGTCGCCGCATACCCTGACCATGCTGCTGGTGGCGGCGCATATGGTGATCTTCTGGCTCTCCCAGGACTCCAACGTCACCCCCCCGGTCTGCCTCACGGCCTTTGCCGCCGCGGCCATCGCCCAGACGCCGCAGATGCGCACCGGCTTCACCGCCTGGAAGATCGCCAAGGGCCTGTATATCGTGCCGTTGCTGTTCGTCTGGTCGCCGCTGATCACCGGCTCGCCACTGGAGATGCTCACCGTCTTCGCCTTCGCCCTGTTCGGGATCTACGCCATTATCGCCGGACTGGAGGGGTACCTGGAGAGCGAGCTGCCCTGGTGGCTGCGCCTGGCCATGTTCCCCATCGGCGCCCTGATGCTCTGGCCCCATGGTGAGCTGGTGCTGGACCTCTTGGGCCTGGCGCTCTTCCTGGGTACCCTGGTATGGAGTTCCCGCGCAGGACGCGCGCCGCAACAGGCATTGGCATGACGCTATTCGAAGGCCTGGCCCTGGTTGGCATCGGGGTCGTGGCCGGTTTTATCAATGTGCTCTCGGCGGGCGGGTCGATGCTGACCCTCCCGCTGTTGATGTTTCTGGGCCTGCCGCCCCAGGTGGCCAACGGCACCAATCGGGTCTCCATCGTGCTGCAGAGCCTCTCGGCGGTGACCGGCTTCCTGCGTGCCGGGGCCTCCCATATCGGCCTCAGCCTGCGCCTGGCGGTGCCGGCGGTGGTGGGCTCGCTGCTCGGTGCCTGGCTGGCCCTGCGGGTCAGCGACGCCCTCTTCGAGGCGGTGCTGATCGCCGTGATGGCCGGCTCGGCGCTGCTGATGCTGCTGCCCCAGCCGCGCCTGGACACCCGGCCGCTGACCGTGGAACGGCTGACCCCGGCGGTCTACCTGGCGATGTTCGCCATCGGCCTCTACGGTGGCTTTATCCAGGTGGGGGTGGGGATCCTCTTTATCGTCGTGCTCTACCGCCTGCTGCGCATCGACCTGGCCCAGGTCAATGTCTTCAAGGTGCTGATCATCCTGGTCTATACCCTGCCGGCCCTGGGGCTCTTTATCGCCTTCGGCCAGGTGCGCTGGAGCTTCGGCCTGCTGCTGGCCCTGGGCAGCATGCTGGGCGCCACCCTGGCGGTGAGGGTCAATATGAGCCCCCGGGGCGCCCTCTGGGTGAAATGGCTGACCCTCACGGTGATCGTCGCCATTATTCTGCGTCTGCTGTTGGCTTGACGTGTCTCGGAAGCTGCTAAAGTAAAGTCGATAGGCAAGTTTAGGTCAGTAACATACCGGGAGGGGATAGCGATGCGACGACTGATGGCATTGATGCTGGTGGCGGTATTCAGTCTTAGCCTGTTGAGCGGCTGCAATACCATGCGCGGCGCGGGGGAGGATATCGAGGAGGGAGGCGAGGCGATCCAGCGCTCCACCTATTGAGGGAGAGCGTTTCGACGGTATCCTGCCGGTGGGTCTGATGGGGTGAGTCTAGGCTCGCCCCTTTTTCGTTCGCGATCGTTTCGCTCGACAAGGAGTCACCATGTTCAAGTCTTCCCTGACCCTGCTGCTGTCCCTGGCGCTGACCGCCTGCACCCTGGGTAGCCCACCCCCGCCCAGTGAACCGGCCCCCCGTCCGCCCCAGGTCGGGCAGGATGGCTCAGGCCACCATGGCGGTGGCGAGGATGCCTGTGGTGCCAATGGAGTCCAGACCCGGGTGGGTCAGGCCTACAGTGAGGCATTGCATGAGGAACTCGCCACCACCAGCGGGGCCCGCCAGGTGCGGGTGATGCGCCCCGGCCAGGCCTACACCATGGAGTACCTCCACGACCGCTTGAATATCCGCCTGGACGAACGGGAGCGCATCACCGACCTCTTCTGCGGTTAAAAAAGCGGCGCCTCGCAGGGCGCCGCTTCGCTTGCACGGGAGTGGGGCGCTCAGTGGGTCTCGGCGCCGTAGTGCTGCTCCGCATAGTGGTTCTCGTGGGTGCGCCGCGCCTCCTCCTCGGCCTGCTTGCGCAGCTTCTTGCGCAGCGCCGCCTTCTCGAAGCGCAGTTTCTGCATCGGTGTCTCCAGGTTGAGGGGCGGTACCTCCACCGGGGCGCCCGCCTCGTCCACCGCCACCATGGTCAGGTAGCAGCTGTTGGTATGGCGGATCACCTTGTCGCGGATATTCTCCGCCACCACTTTGACGCCCACCTCCATGGAGGAGCGGCCCACATGATTGACCGAGGCCAGGAAGGTCACCAGCTCGCCCACATGGATGGGTTGCTTGAACAGCACCTGGTCCACCGAGAGGGTCACCACATAGCTGCCGGAGTAGCGGCTGGCGCAGGCATAGGCCACCTCGTCGAGCTTCTTGAGAATGGCGCCGCCATGCACCTTACCGCTGAAATTGGCCATATCGGGGGTCATCAGTACGGTCATGGCCAGCTCGTGCTGGCGGGGCATATCGTCGGTCACAGGGAGGCTCCGGGGAGAGTGGAATTGCCCTTGAGGATAACCGCTTCCCGTCCCCGCTGCATGGCCGGTGGCGCCGACAGGCATATTGGCGCCACTTCTGGCACAGCAGATTATAGATAGGTCAGCAGCAGTCCGATAATGGCCCCGGTGACCAACAGCTGTATCAGGCAGAAGCCCATGATGTCCCTGGCCTTGAGGCCGGCGATGGCCAGCACCGGCAGCGCCCAGAAGGGTTGCAGCAGGTTGGTCCAGGCGTCGCCCCAGGCCACCGCCATGGCCACCCGGGGGATATCCGCGCCCAGGGCCTCGGCGGCGGGCAGCATCACCGGCGCCTGGACCGCCCACTGGCCGCCCCCGGAGGGCACGAAGAGGTTGACCACGCCGGCGCTGATAAAGGACCAGAAGGGCAGGGTCTGGGCGCTGGCGAAGGCCACGAAGCCCTCAGAGAGACTCTGGGCCAGCCCCGACTGCACCATGATCGCCATGATGCCGGCATAGAAGGGGAACTGGATGACGATACCGGCGCCGCCTTTGATCGCCTCCTGCAGGCTGATCAGCAGGTTACGCGGAGTGCGGTGGAGCACGATGGCCAGGAACAGGAACAGGAAGTTGACGATATTGAGGTTGAGGCCGCCGCCGCGCAGCAGGAAGTGATCGGCTAGGAAGAGCAGGCCGGGGATGCCCACCAGCCAGGCCAGGCCGCGGCTGTTCTCCAGGCGATCCGCCGGACGGTGGTGGGTCATCCCCGCCTGGCCGGGCTCCTCCAGCAGGGCCGGATCGACATAGACGCTCTCCCTGTCGTCGGGAAGCATCAGCCGGTTGACCAGGGGCACGACGACGAAGAGCGCCGCCACGATGGCCAGGTTGAACCAGGCGAAGATGGTCTCGGAGGTGCCCACCACGCCGATGCGGTCGACGGTGAAGTGCCCTTCGGTGGCGATGGTCAGGGGAATGGAGCCGGCCAGGCCGCCGTGCCAGACCACGAAACCGGAGTAGGCGCTGGCGATCAGCAGCCGATAATCGACGCGGATCTGGCGTGCCAGCTCCTTGGCGAACAGCGCCCCCACCACCAGCCCGAAGCCCCAGTTGATCCAGCTGGCGGCCAGCGAGACCAGGGTAACCAGGACGATGGCCCCCGCGGCATTGCCGGCCTTGCCCGCCAGGCGCTGCAACAGGCGCTTCACCGGCGGGGTGTTGGCCAGCATGAAGCCGGTCACCAGCACCAGCAACATCTGCATGGAGAAGGTCAGCAGGTTCCAGAAGCCGTCGCCCCACATGCGCATCACCGCCAGCGGGGTCTGGCGCTCCACGGCGATGGCCGCGGCGGCGGCCACCAGGGTCAGCAGCAGGACGAAGACATAGGGGTCGGGGAGATAGCGTTCGACCAGCTTCACCGCCGGCCGCGACAGGAACTTGAGCATGGCATATTCGCTTGTTGTGATATGGACTATCGCAACATAGCCGAATTATCCCCTTGCACGCTATCGACCTTGGTCAGGCGCCTCGCGCCAGTGGTGGCGCCGGTAATGGAGGTGGTGTGGGTAGCAGCCGCCCGGGGGCGCCGAGCGCCTCGGGGGGAATGCCGGGTAAGGCCAGTTTCTGACCGATGCTTCGGCTATCGACCCTGGTCAGGCGCCTCGCGCCAGTGGTGGCGCCGGTAATGGAGGTAATAGCCGCCCAGGGTCGCCGAGCGCACCAGGGTAAACAGCGTAAAGGCCAGCCACAGGCCGTGGTTGCCGAGCCCCTGGGTCAGCCACCAGCAGGGCAGGTAGGCGGCCAGGGCCACGAAGATGCTGTTGCGCATCTCGCGGCTGGCGGTGGCGCCGATAAAGACTCCGTCGAGCAGATAGCTCCAGACCGCCAGCAGCGGCATCAGGATCACCCAGGGCAGGTAGTGGGCCGCACTGGCGCGCACCTCCGGCAGGTCGGTGAGCAGGGCGATCAGCGTGGGTCCGCCCAGCCAGAAGGCCAGGCTGGCCAGGGCGGCGGTCAACAGCGAGAAGCGGGTGGCGCCGGCCACGGCGGCGCGGAACTCGTCCCAGCGCCCGCGCCCCACGGCGCGCCCGGTGAGGGCCTCGGCGGCATGGGCGAAGCCGTCCAGACCGTAGCTGGTCAGCATGATGAACTGCAGCAGCACCGCATTGGCGGCGAGGATGGTATCGCCCTGGCTGGCGCCCTGGGCGGTGAAGAAGGCCATGGCGAAGAGCAGCCCCAGGGTGCGCACGAAGAGGTGGCCATTGACCCGGATCAGCTCGCCATAGGCGGACAGTCGCCACAGTCGTTGAGTGTCGAGGCGACCGCCCAGGCCGCGCAGCTGGCGGCTCACCAGCCACAGGCCGAAGGCCAGGGCGCCGTAGTCGGCGATGGCCGAGGCCAGGGCCACGCCGTTGCTGGTCATGCCCAGGCCGATCACGAACCACAGGTCGAGGAGGATATTGAGGCCGTTGGTCAGCACCAGGATCATCAGCGTGACCCGCGAGTTCTGCTGGCCCAGGAACCAGCCCAGGATGGCGTAATTGGCCAGCACCGCCGGCGCCGAGACGATACGGATCCGGGCATACTCCCGGGCCAGCTCGGTGGCCGCCTCGCTGCCGTCCAACAGCCACAGGCCCAGCTCGATCAAGGGCCGCGAGAGCAGGATCAGCGCCAGGCCGATCCCCACCGCCAGCACCAGGGACTGGCCCAGCAGGGTGCGCACCTCGCCGTCATCGCCACGGCCCAGGGCCTGGGCGGTCAGGCCGGTGGTGCCCATGCGCAGGAAACCGAAGCCCCAGTAGAGGAAGCCGAACAGGGTGGCCCCCAGGGTCACCCCGGCCAGGTAGCGGGAGTCGGGCAGGTGCCCCACCACGGCGGTATCCACCAGGCCCAGCAGGGGCACGGTGATATTCGACAGGATGATCGGCCAGGCCAGCAGCCAGATGCGGCGATTGTCGGCGAGGGGCACTAGACTTCCCTGAGAGGCTGATAAGGGCAGGCAGGATAGCCTTGGCGCGGGGGAGGCACAAATCGTCCCGCCGCGATGGTCGTGATGAGGGGGGAAGGACGGATGCGTGGATTCAAGCGAACGCTAATGATGATCGGGATGGCGCTGGTGCTGGCTCTCGGCAGCGGCGCCGTGGGGGCCCAGGATCGCTATATGGAGCAGCGCCTGGAGGCGCGCCCCAGTGGCGGTGCCATGGTGGCGGATGCGCTGATCGGCCGCCCGTTGCTGGTGGTGGCGACCCTGGGGGGTACGGCGGTGTTCCTGGTGTCGTTGCCCTTCACGGCGCTGGGGGGCAATGTGGATGCGGCGGCGGAGACCCTGATCCGTACGCCGGCGGAGGCGACCTTCCGGCGCTGCCTGGGGTGCAGCGTCAGCAAGCGCGCCGACGAGCTATAGTCCCTACCGCGTCAAAGATAACGCCGGCATCCTCTCTCGGGAAGAGGACGCCGGCGTCGTCGTGATGATAGGGCGGTTCAGGCCGCGGTGATGCGCTGGTACTTCTCCATCAGCTGTTCCCGGCTCTCCTCGCGTTCGGGATCCAGGGGGATGCAGTCCACCGGGCAGACCTGCTGGCACTGGGGTTCGTCGAAGTGGCCGACGCACTCGGTACACAGCGCCGGGTCGATCACATAGATCTCTTCCCCCGGCGAGATGGCGCCATTGGGGCATTCGGGTTCGCAGACGTCGCAGTTGATGCACTCGTCGGTGATCATCAGGGCCATGGGGCTACCTCAGAGAATTCCCGAGTCATTGACTCAGGTATTGTAATGCGCTTTTAAGGCCTCGACGACCCTGGGATGCACCAGCTTGGAGACATCGCCGCCCAGGTTGGCGATCTCCCGCACGATGGTGGAGGAGATATAGGAATTCTGCACCTCGGGGGTGAGGAAGAGGCTCTCCACGTCCGGGGCCTGGGCGCGATTCATATTGGCCAGCTGCAGCTCGTACTCGAAGTCGGAGACGGCGCGTAGCCCGCGCAGGATGATGCGCGCCTGCTGGGTCTCGAGGAACTCGGTAAGCAGTCCCGAGAAGCCCACCACCTCCACATTGTCGAGGTGGCCCACCACGGCCTGGGCCAAGCCGATCCGGGCATCCAGGTCGAGGGTCGGGCGCTTGCCGGGACTGGCGGCGATGGCCACGATCACCCGGTCGAACATGCGCGCGGCGCGCTCGATCAGGTCGGTATGGCCATTGGTGATGGGGTCGAAGGTGCCGGGATAGACCACGGTGTTCATGGGCGATGTCCTGTGCCGATCATCGGGGGCGGGCCTCAGGGTAGCGAAGGCGCCCCGCGGCGACAATGTTATCGCCGGGGGCTAGGCTTCGCCTTGTCCCCGGCGCTTATCTCGGCCGAGGCGGGTGACGGACTCTTCAGTCGTCGAGGCGGCCGAAGGGGTTGTCCACCGTCAGGGAGACCGGCTGGGCGTAGCCGGGGATGCGCAGCTCGTGGTCGTCGATCTCCAGTTCCGGCCCCTCCAGCACCCCTTCGCCGAAGCGATACTGGACGCGGAACTGGCCCTGGTCGGCCTGTGCCCAGTAGGCGCCGGCGGTGGCCTCGGTGGCGTCGCGTTTGGCGCGCCATTCGGCCATGGCGGCGGCGCCGTGGCGCTGCTCCAGCAGCCGTTCGGTGGCCCGCGGCGAGAGCACCAGGCCGGTGGCGTTGTTGCCGCCGAAGCCCTTGGCATTGATCAGGCTGGCATCGGCGTCGAAGGCCCGGGGCGTGCGCGAGAAGGTCAGGCGCTCGGCATGCACGTCGTCGGCCACCGCATCCAGGGTGGGGATGCCCGGCAGCAGGCCATGGGCGAAGCTGCCCAGGGCGCTGGCGACCTGGTCGCCGGCGGCGCTGCCCTGGGAGTGGCCCACGAAGGCCTTCACCGCCACCACCGGCCAGGCCTCGATGCCGTAGGCCGCGGCGATGCGATCGAAGACATGGGACTCGGTGATCCGGTTCTTCGGCGTGCTGGTGCCATGGGCATGCAGGAAGGTGCGATGACGCAGGCCCTCCTCGCCGAGGATCTCCCGGGCCAGGGCGGCGGCTTTGCCCAGGGTGATGTAGTTGCCGATGCCGGGCGCCGAGATGGAGCGCTTCCAGCCGTCGGCGTTGGCGAAGACGCCGGGCACGGAGCCCAGGATACGCGCGCCCACCTCCAGGGCCAGGGCGTCATCCATCAGCAGCACGAACTGGCTGGCCTCGGCGATGGTAAAGCCGCAGTTGCGGGCGAAGGGCCGGCAGGCGCGCTGGTAATCCTCGTCGGTGAGCAGCTCCAGGGCATCCAGGGCCTTGAGGCTGTCGTCGTCGGCCAGGGCGCCCATGGCACGGAAGCCCTCGATGATCTCCGGGGTGATGGGCGCGTCCGAGGTGCCCACCATCACCACCCGGCGGCGGCCGCTGCGGATATCCTCCACCCCCAGGCGCAGGTTGTAGAGGAAGCTGGCGCAGGCACCCTGGATGGCGCCGGTGGGGCCGACGCTGCCCAGCACATAGGCATTGAGGAAGTCGGCGGGCATCTGGCCATAGCCCAGGGGCATCTGCTTGGAGGTGGCGCGATTGCCGGAAACGAAACTCTTGAGCAGGCCGCCCCAGCCGGCGTCATCCAGTTGGCCGATGGAGTTGCCGGCATAGACGGCGATGGCGTCCGGGTCGAGGCGGTCGCGCAATGCTTCCCACGCCAGGCCGCTGTCGCCCAGGCAGTCGGAGGCGCCGAACACCGCCATGGAGAGGCCCCGGGGGTGGTGCACGCTACGGTAGAGGCTCTCCGGCTCGAAGCCGCTGGGCAACTGGCCGGCGGCCCGCACCTGGGCGGCGCGGCGTTCCGGTAGCAGCACATCGAGATGGCCGGCGGGGACGGTGACCTCCACCTGGCGGCGGTCGAGTTCGCGCACCTGCCAGGTCTCCGGCAGCGCCTCGGGGAGCTGACGGCGGCGCAGCCGAAACACCAGGGGCGCCTCGATATCGAGACGCGCCTGGCGATTGGCGGGGATGCCGTCGGCGCCGAAACGGGGATCCTCGATGCGCCGGATCAGGGTGTGGTCGAGAATGCGCTGGCGGTAGCGCTCGACGACCTCGGCGGCAGCGAGGGGCTGGCCGCCGTCATCGCGCCACTGGCCATCGGAGGCGCCGGCCAGGCGCATCAGGGCGGCCAGGCCGAGCAGCGTTTCGGCCTGGGCGGATTCGGGCAGGGCCTCGAGGATGGAGCGGCGATAGGCCTGGTGCCCCGAGGTTCTGCCGGCGGCATTGACGCCCCCCATGCCGACGATCACCGGTAAGTGTGACAAGCCGGATTCCTCGTTGTGCTGTTTGATCTTGGAGTCATATTTGAGTAGGAGCGGATGATAGCACTCCGGCTTCGCCCCCGTCATGCGGGGCTCGTGGCCGGGAAGTAGAAAAGGCTTAAAACAAGTGTTTGAAAGCGCCTCCTGGTCGAGCTATCATGAAACGGCTGTTTGAGTCATACGAGTTGGTGTTGGCGCGTCCCTTCCTGTGGATGCGCCGTTTTTTTATCGGCCCGCATTGCTAGAATAGGCGCTCACTCTTGCTCTGGCCCGATGCCATGGATGCCAACTCCCGCGTTATCGTTTCCAATCAGACGGGGCCCCATGAGGATCTGGCGCGCCGCGTGGCGCGGGCCCTGACGCACCCGCTGCGCAAGCCGGTGGCCGAGCATACCCGGGCCGCCTTCGCCGCGGCCCAGGCCTGGCTCGCCGACCAGCACAAGCCGCTGATCCTCGACTCGGGCTGCGGGGTGGGCCTGTCCACCCGCGAACTGGCGCGGCGCTTCCCCGACCACGCACTGATCGGGGTCGATCGCAGCGAGAGTCGCCTGAGCCGAGAGCATGGCGAGCTTCCCGCCAATGCCCGGCTGGTGCGCGCCGACCTGGTGGATTTCTGGCGCCTGGCCCTGGACGCGGGCTGGCGCCCCGAGCGCCACTACCTGCTCTACCCCAACCCCTATCCCAAGGCGGCCCACCTCAAGCTGCGCTGGCAGGGCCATCCGGTGCTGCCGGCCCTGCTGGGGCTGGGCGGGCGCCTGGAGCTGCGCTCCAACTGGCGGCTCTATGCGGAGGAGTTCGCCCTGGCTCTGGGCCAGGCCACCGGCATCACCGCCGAGGTGGCGGCCTATCGGCCCGACGGGGAGGCCTACCTGACTCCCTTCGAGCGCAAGTATCACCTCAGCGGCCAGGCCCTGTGGCGGCTGGTGGCCGAGCTGCCCCATGATCCCGGGCTGATGCCCCGGCCCTGACGCCCGTCCCCGGCTCGGCTAGAATGGGCCGCCGATCCGGGCACCGCCGTGACAAGGAGTCTTCCCATGGCCTACCTCTATCTGGCCCTGGCGATCATCGCCGAAGTGGCCGCCACCAGCGCCCTCAAGGCCTCCCAGGAGTTTACCCGCCTGGGCCCCAGCCTGATCGTGGTGGGCGGCTATGCCAGCGCCTTCTATCTGCTGACCCTGGTGCTGCGCACCCTGCCGGTGGGTATCGCCTACGCCTTCTGGGCCGGCCTGGGCATCGTCCTGGTGACCCTGGTGGCCATGCTGGTCTACGGCCAGAAACCCGACCTGCCCGCCATCCTGGGGATCCTGCTGATCGTCGCCGGGGTGGTGGTGATCCAGGCCTTTTCACAGATCTCGCCCCACTAAATCCGATCTTCGCGGACACTCCCTTATGCTGCGTCTCCTTGTCCTGTTCTGCGCGTTTCTGCTGCCCCTGCCGGCCCTGGCGGAAGGCTTTACCCATCTGGTCGGCCTGGTGGAGCGGGGCTTCGCCGTGGGCGCCGAGGCGCGCCTGCTGGGGGATGGCGCCGCCCCCGGCGAGCTGCTCGGCGAGATCGAACCGCGTCGCCAACTGTCGCCGGCCTCGGTCTCCAAGGCCTACCTCGCGGCGGCGGCCCTCAGCGAGTGGGGGCCCCAGCACCGCTTCACGACGCGACTGGTGACCACCGGCACCCTGGATGAGCACGGCGTCCTGCGGGGCGACCTGATCCTCGAGGGGAGCGGCGATCCGGGCCTGGTGGCCGAGGACCTGTGGAAGCTGGTGCAGGGCCTGCGCCAGCGGGGGATCACTGCCATCGAGGGCGGGCTCGAGGTCAGCCAATGGCGCTTCGGTCCGGTGGAGTGCGTCACCACCGACCGCTGCCAGGCCCGCCGACGCGCCGCCAATGCCTACAGTGCGCAGCTCTCCGCGGCGGGGGTCAATCACGGCAGCTGGTGCCTGTCGATCCGCCCGGGGCGGGTTGGGGAGACGGCCCGGGCGCTGAGCTGCGATACCGCCGAGCCCCTGGTGCCCCTGGATAATCGTATCGATACCGTGGCCGCCGGCGGTGGCACCGAGTTCAGCGTCGAGCGGGCCGGGGAGGCGGGCAGCGAGCAACTGATCCTGCGCGGGCGCATCGCCGCCGACAGCGGACCCCGCCAGGTACATCGGGCCAGCGCCGATCCCGCCCTGCAGACCGCCCAGACCCTGGGGGCCCTGCTGGCCCAGGCGGGGATCACCCTGACCGGGGCCCCGGTGGTCACCGAGAGCGCACCGCCGGCCGAGGCTCGGGAACTGGTCGCGGTGGAGGGGCGCTCCCTGCACGAGCTGCTGCTGGGGGTGATGCACTACTCCAATAACTACATGGCCGATGTGCTGACCCTGGGGCTCGCCGAGGGCAGCCGGCGCCTGCCGGAGGGCGGCGCCGCCCTGGCCGGTTTCGCCGAGGCGCTGCCCAACCACGGCCCCCTGACCCTGGACAGCGGCAGCGGCCTGACCACCACCAATCGCACCAGTGCCGCCGGGGTCAATGTGCTGCTCGAGCATATGTACCGCCAGCCGGCGCTCTTCCCCAGCTTCGTCAGCGGCCTGCAGTCGCCGGCCACCGGGGTGATGCGCTTTATCCGCCGCGGCGGCGACACCTTCCAGCACCATGTGATGCTCAAGACCGGCACCCTCAACCAGCCCTTCGCGGTGCGTGCCGCCGCCGGCTACTTCCGCACCGCCAGCGGCCGCTGGGGCGTCTTCTCGGTGCTGGTCAACGGCAACGGCACCACCCCCTACCTGAGCTGGCCCGAGGTGCTCGACCCCCTCTCCCGGGACCTGGAGGCGATGATTCAGTCGCGCTGAGTTACCAGCGCCACCAGGTTGCGCAGGGCCGGGGCGTCGTTGTCGGCGCGCCAGGCGAACCACAGCGGCATCTCGCAGGCCCGCAGCTCCGCGAGTTCCACGAAGCGGATACCGGGCATGGGGTGGCAGCGGCTGGCGGCGGGCAGGATGGCGATGCCCAGCCCCGCGGCCACCATGCTGAGGATGGCGATATTGTCGGCGCCGTACTGCACCACCCGGGGATGAAAGCCGAGGCGCTGGAAGTGGGTCTGCATGCGGTCGTAGTAGACCGGCGAGGCGCTGCGGAAGCCCCACACGAAGTCCGCCTCGGCGAGATCGCTCAGGCGCGCCGGCGGGGCCTCGGCCCAGGAGGAGCCCTCCGGCACCGCCAGGATCAGGTGATCCTCCTCCAGCCGCCGGGCCTCCAATCCAGGATGGCCGCCATCGTCCAGGTAGAGGATGCCGGCATCCAGGCGGCCCTCCCTGAGGCGCTCCAGTTGGGGGCCCGAGAGCAGCGGGAAGACCTCGAAGGCGACCCGCGGATAGCGATCCCGGTAGCGCCGCAGCAGCCCCGCCACCTCCGGCACCCAGAGATGAGTCACCGTCACCCCCAGGCTGACCTTGCCCACCACCCCCTGGCCCAGGGCCGTCAGTCGCGCCCTGAGCCGGGTGCGCCGATCGAGCAGCGCCTGAGCCTCCTCGTAAAGCGCCTGGCCCGCCACCGTCAGCCGCATGCCTCGCGCATGGCGCTCGAAGAGCCGCGTCTCCAGGTCCTCCTCCAATAAGCGAATCTGCCGGGTCAGTGCCGGCTGGGCCACATGCACCCGGCGGCTCGCCGCCGAGACCGAGCCGGCCTCCACCACGGCGACGAAGTAGTGCAACTGGCGAAATTCCATGGCCATCCTCGGTCAACCCATATCAGGTCGATATGGGTGATATCCAATATGGATATTTTTTCTATCTCTTGGCCTGCGCCATAGTCAAGGAACAATCCATAACAAGACTCGCCGCGGCGAGCGGGACGACTCTCGATGAGCAAGACCTATCACTGGCTGGTGGGGCTGCACTTCACCCTGTGCACCCTGGCGATGATCTGGCCCGGCGCGCTGATCGCCAACCGTATCGAGCCCATGCTGCTCGGCCTTCCCTTCCTGTTCTTCTGGTACATCCTGTGGATGCTGGTGCTCTTCGCCGGCATGTGGGTGGCCTTCGTGATCCGTCACGGAGGGCGCCGCCATGACTGATTCGCTGATCGTCGTCGGCATCACCTTGACCTATCTCGCCGGCGTGCTCTGGGTAGGCCTGCGCGCCCGGGGCCAGCAGGGCTCCAGCCTGGAGGGCTATGTGGCCGGCGGTCGCCACGTGGGCGTGGTGATCCTGTTCTTTATCCTCGGCGCCGAGATCTTCTCCGCCTTCGCCTTCCTGGGAGCCCCGGGCTGGTCCTACCAGCACGGCGCGCCGGCCTTCTATATCCTCGCCTACCTCTCCCTGGTGCCTATCACCATCTGGGTCCTGGGGCCGCGGGTGGCGGCGCTGGGCCGCGAGCGGGGTTACCTGACCCAGGGCGATATGATCGCCGATCACTACCGGAGCAAGTCCTTGGGCATCCTCGCCGGGGGGATCGGTGTGCTGGCCCTGGTGCCCTATTTGACCATCCAGATCGCCGGCGCCGGCCTGCTCTTCCAGGCCGCCACCGATGGCCTGGTACCCTTCTGGCTCGGCGCCCTGCTGGCCTTCCTGGTGGTCGCCGCTTATGTGTTCTGCAGCGGCCTGAACGGCATCGGCTGGACCAATCTGGTGCAGGGCATCATGATGATCGCCATCGCCTGGTTCCTGGGGCTATCCATATCCGAACGCCTCTATGGCGGCGTGGGCGAGATGTTCGCTCGGCTCCAGCAGGCGGCGCCGGAGTACTTGATCCTGCCCGGGGCCACCGGCATGAACTGGGGCTACTTCAGCACCGCGGTGCTGGTCAGCGCCTTCGGCGGCGCCATGTGGCCGCACCTCTTCATGAAGTTCTACTCCGCGGACAGCGGCAAGACCCTGCGCAAGGTCAGCGTCTTCTATCCGCTCTACGCCTACCTGCTGGTGCCGCTGCTGTTTATCGGCTTCGCCGGCATCCTGGTATTCGCCGATGCCCCCCTGGAGCGCTCGGATACCGTGCTGCTGCGCATGGTCATGGAGGTGGCCGACTTCTCGCCCTGGGTCATCGGCCTGATGCTCTCCGGCGCCCTGGCTGCGGCCATGTCCACCGGCGCCAACCTGGCGCATACCGCCGCCATCGTGCTGGTTCGCGACGTGGCCGGCCCGACCGTGATGAAAGGGGCCAGCGAGCAGACCGTGGTCAGCGCCACCCGCTGGAGCGTGCTGGGCCTGTCGCTGATCGCCTACCTGTTCGCCCTGGCCAACCCCGCCTCCCTGGTCCTGCTGTTGCTCGGTGCCTATGGGCTGATCGTGCAGCTCTTCCCGATGGTGATCGGCGCGCTCTTTATGCCGCGGCTGCGTCGCGCCAGCGTGATGGCGGGCGCCCTGGTGGGCAGTGCCGCCTATCTGGGGATGGAGTTCGCCTGGGGCTCGCCGCTGGGCTGGCACGCCGGCGTCTGGGCCATGCTGCTCAATGTACTGGTGGTGGCCGCCTGGCAATGGGCCAGTCGCGTCGGCGACGCCGCCCTCTCTCGTACCCAACACTCTTGAACCCCATGGAGGCCATAATGACCACGCCAACCGATCTCAAGGAGGCCCTGGCGGCCCGGGTAGAAGACGCCTTCGCCGAGGTCCAGGCCCTCTACCGCCGGCTGCACCAGCATCCGGAGTTGCCCTTCCAGGAGCACAAGACCGCCGCCCGCCTCGCCGAGGCCCTGGAGAGCCTGGGTTTCGAGGTGACCCGCGGGGTGGGGGGCACCGGCGTGGTGGCCCTGCTGCGCAACGGTGAGGGCCCCACGGTGATGCTGCGCGGCGATATGGATGCCCTGCCCATCGAGGAGCAGACCGGCCTCGACTTTGCCAGCACACGCACCGCGGAGACGGAGAGCGGGACGGTGCCGGTGATGCACGCCTGCGGCCATGACCTGCACAGCAGTTGCCTGGTGGGCGCCGGGGCGGTGCTGGCCGAACTGCGCCAGCGCTGGCGGGGCACCCTGATGCTGGTCTGTCAGCCCGCCGAGGAGGTCTTCGGCGGCGCCCGGGCGATGCTCGACGATGGCCTCTATAAGCGTTTCGCGCGCCCCGATATCGTCCTGGGCCAGCACAATATGCCGGCCCGGGAGGGCACCGTTGGGCATATCGCCGGCAGTGCCATGGCCGCCGCCACCACCCTGGGGGTGACCATCCACGGCGCCGGGGGCCACGGCTCCATGCCGGCTCAGGCCATCGACCCGGTGGTGATCGCCGCCCATGTGGTGACCCGGCTGCAGAGCATCGTCGCCCGGGAGGTGCCGCCGGAGGAGACGGTGGTGGTCACCGTGGGCAAGCTCCACGCCGGCACCCAGGGCAATATCATCCCCCATACGGCGGAATTGGAGATCAATGTGCGTGGCTTCGACAACGCCCTACACGCCCGGGTACTGGAGTCGATCCGCCGCATCGTGCGCTGCGAGTGCGAGGCGGGGCGCGCCCCCCGGGCCCCGGAATTCCGGGTGCTCTCGCAGACCATCGCCCTGCATAACGACCCCGAGGCGGTGGCCCGGGTGCGCCGGGCCCACGCCGACCACTTCGGCGAGGAGCGCCTCTTCGCCATGCCGCGGCTCAACGGCAGCGAGGACTTCCCCTACTACGGCGATGCCGAGGCGGGGGGCTTCGACGGCGAGGACATCCCCTGCGTCTACTGGTTTATCGGCGCCACCCCCGAGGCGCGCTGGCACGAGACCCCGGGGGAGGGCGTGGCCGAGAAGATGCGCCACCTGGAGATGCCCCACTCCCCCTACTATGCCCCGGGGCAGGCGGCGACCCTCAGGGCCGGCATGGCGGCCCTGGCCAGCGGCGCCCTGGCCTATCTGGGCGCGTAAGGGGCGACTTCCTCAGTATTGCGGCGGCCTATTGAACCCGGGCCAGGATGGCGTCCACCTCGCGCATCAGCGGGGTGTCCGCTTCGCCCTTGCGGCGGCTGCAGATCACCGGGGTGGTCAGGCTGGCGTCGGCCAGGGGCACATAGCCGATGCCCTGACGCTGCACGTTGCGCACTTGTTCCGGCACCAAGGTGATGCCCAAGTTGGAGGCCACCAGCCCCAGGGCCGTCTGCAGCTCGTTGGTCTCCTGCACCACCCGGATCTTGAGGCCGCGGCGGTGGAAGAGCCCCTGCACCATATCCGCCAGGCTGGGGCGGGGACGCGCCGGAAAGAGGATCAAGGGGTAGCGGGCCAGTTCCTCCAGGCTGGGCCGGGTGTCCTCCAGGGGGTGGCCCGTGGGCAGCGCCGCCAGCAGCGGCTCGTCGAACAGCACCCGCTGCTCCACGTCCGGGTCGTCCACCCGCAGGCGACCGAAACCGATATCGATTCGCCCCGCCTTGAGGGCCTGGATCTGCTGCACCGTGGTCAGTTCCACCAGGCTCAGCTCCGCCTTATCCTTTTGTCGTAGTTCCCGGGCCAGCAGGGGCAGCTGGCCATAGAACACCGAGGGCACGAAGCCGATGCCGAACAGCGGGCGCTGGCTGCGCTCCATGCGGCGGATGGTGGCGACGCTGGTTTCCACCTTGTCGAGGATCTGCCGGGCATGCTCGTAGAAGACCTGACCGGTGGCGGTCAGGGCCAGCCCCTGGGGGCCGCGCCGGAACAGTTGACTGCCCAGCTCCTCCTCCAGGGCCTTGATCTGCCGGGACAGCGGCGGCTGGGTCATATGCAGCCGCTGGGCCGCCCGGGTGAGATTGAGCTCTTCGGCCACCAGGCAGAAGAGACGCAGATGGCGCAGTTCCATCATACCTCCTGAGGTATGGCAGGGTTTCCAAACGATATTGGTCCGGGGGCATAAAGGCAATCACACTGAAGATGTTCCACTGATTCCCTGAGGTGCCTGCCCGCCATGTCCGCCGTTATCCAGTCCATCGACACCCTGCTGGTCGATCTGCCGACCATTCGTCCCCACCAGCTCTCCATGACCACCATGGCCTGCCAGACCCTGGTCATCGTGCGCCTGCGCGACAGCGACGGCATCGAGGGCCTGGGGGAGGGCACCACCATCGGTGGCCTGGCCTATGGGCCGGAGAGCCCGGAGAGCATCAAGCGCAATATCGACACCTACCTGGCGCCCCTGCTGATCGGCCAGGAGGCCTGCAATGTCAATGCATTGCGTGCACGCCTGAATCGCCATGCCCGGGGCAATATGATCGCCAAGTCGGCGCTGGAGACGGCGCTGCTGGACGCCCAGGGCAAGCGCCTGGGGCTGTCGGTGGCGGAACTGCTGGGCGGCGCCCGCCAGACCCACCTGCCGGTGCTCTGGACCCTGGCCAGCGGCGATACCCAGAAGGATATCGACGAGGCCGAACTGCGCCTGGAGCAGCGTCGGCACTGCGACTTCAAGCTCAAGATCGGCGCCCGTGGCGTCGATCAGGACGTGGCCCATGTGGCGGCCATCAAGGCGGCCCTCGGCGATCGCGCCAGCGTGCGCGTCGACGTCAACCAGGCCTGGGACGAGACCAGCGCGGTGCGCGGCATCCATGCCCTGCAGGAGGCCGGGATCGAGCTGATCGAGCAGCCCATCCCGGCCCGCGAGCATGCCGGCCTGGTGCGCCTGGCCAACCGCTTTCGGGTGCCCATGCTGGCCGACGAGGCGGTGCAGGACGCCCGGGACGGCCTCGACCTGATCGGCGCCGGCTTCAGTGGCGCCTTCGCCCTGAAGATCGCCAAGGCCGGCGGCCCCCTGGGGGCCATCGAGCTGGGCCGGCTGGCCCAGACCGCCGGTATCGGCCTCTATGGCGGCACCCTGCTGGAGGGCACCATCGGCACCGCGGCCTCCTTGCACGCCTGGGCCACCCTGGGCGAGATGGCCTGGGGCACCGAGATGTTCGGCCCGCTGTTGCTCAAGGACGATATCGTCGCCGAGCCGCTGAACTTCCACGACTTCGGGGCCGACCTGCCGACGGGCCCCGGCCTCGGCGTCACCCTCGACGAAGACAAGCTGGCCCACTACTCACGCAAGTAAGGCGTCCGTGGGTGAGCCATCACCGTTTCGCAAGACACACTTAACCAGGAGAGAGCCATGCTGTTTCAGGTGGAAATGACCGTCAAGCTGCCCCCCGAGATGCCCGCCGAGCGGGCCGCCGAGATCAAGGCCACCGAGAAGGCCTACGCCCAGGACCTGCAGCGCGCCGGCAAGTGGCGCCACCTGTGGCGGGTGGCCGGCAGCTACGCCAACGTCAGCATCTTCGATGTGGAAGACAACGCCGAGCTCCAGGAGATCATCTCCAACCTGCCGCTGTTCCCGTATATGGAGATCGCGGTCAAGCCGCTGTGCCGCCATCCGTCCTCGGTTCGCGACGACGATAGCTGAGCGTCGAGCGGTCCGCCACCGAGGCGGACCGCTCCCCTTCCCGCACCGCAAATGCGGATGATGAAGAGCAGGAAGGATAGGCTATCTTGAGTCATCGGAAGCCGGTATTCAGCCTGACGCTCGGGTCGGAGCCAGTTTCAGGCCCTACTCATTGCTGCAGGCTGTTACCTCATAGACAGCCGAGTGGCCGCGATCCATCGAGGAGAGGTGCTCATCGAGTGCTGATTTCAACTCGCACACCTGGGCCTCGGCGCTGCCGCACTTACGGTACAGAGACAGGACTTTTCCGGTAGCCAGCCGAGCTTGCCGAGGTTGGTGACCAAGCGGGGCGGCGGCCTCGTAGGTGCCGGGGACAAGCCGCTGGCAAGGTGTACACGGACCTCTGCCCCAAGGCCTCGTTGAGCTATTTTACCCGGTGTGTAATCCTTTCAGGCGGGCCTGCGTTCCTCATTGCCCAGCGTTCTTCAGTTATTCTATGAATACAGGAATCCCTGGTCGAGAGGAGTTTCCAGTGCTCAAGATGACCCCGCTATATAATCATTGCGTCTTTCGCTCGCAGGAGCGTTCAGAGACACATTCGCTTATTGCTAGGGAGTTGATCGACCATCGGTTGCGCTGGCAGGGTGGCGAAGTGGACACGCGTTTGTATAAATTCAATGCGCAGCGGCTTTCTCTCTATTCTTTGAGGTACGGCGATGCCGTGAGCATATTCCCTGAAGTTTATAGCGATTTTTCATTGGTTCATTTTTCTCTCAGGGGAGGAATAGAGATATTAGCTGATGGTAGGCGGCAAGAGGTACGCCAGGGCCGGGCCATCGTCAGTTCTCCCAGAAGTAGCATCAGGCTAAACTATTCTAATGCTTGTGAGCAACTAATACTTCGTGTGCCGCACGATGTGCTAAGTGACGCGGCTCGACAATTGGGGAGGACGCACCTCTATGGGTCGATCAAGCAGATGCCGGGCTTGGTTCTGACCGAGGCGGCCTGCCAGCAATGGGAAGTATACATGCAGATGTTCATGGCCCTGGAGGACTACAGTCAGCATGATTCCTCTTGTGCACCATGGCTCGAAAATATCGAAAAAGGCATGGCCATGTTTCTGTTGCTGCAGAGCCATGACATGGTGCCGCAGCCAGTCAGTATGGTCGAATACTCCTGCGGGTCTGTCGATAATTCGCAAGCGAAAAGACGGCTGGATCGTTTATTCGAGTACGCTCTTACTCACCTCACCTGCCCTGTAACACTCGCCGATCTCGCCAAGGCGGTGGCGATGTCGGAGCGACAGCTCAACACACTCTGTCACGAACACCTGGGGTCATCTCCGATGCTATGGCTGCGTAACCTGCGTCTTGATGCCGTCCGAGACATCCTGCGTAAAAACCCACAGTCTGATATAACATCAGTGGCAATTCTTCATGGTTTTTCCCACCTCGGTCGATTCGCATCGTATTACCGGATGCGTTTTGGCGAACTCCCCAGTAAAACTGTCAAGTCCGCAAGAACCGGATAGTAGTCCCTAATTTTGCGCAATTTTTGGATGGTGGGCTTCCGGTCGGTTTCATAGGATGAGATTTAAAGGTTTGAAGGTTGAGCCGTGTTGATGCCTTTTTAAGGTGTGGTTCGCTAGCTGAGAGTTCGCGCTGCCAGTATTTGGCATGAGCGATTTTTGTAATGTGCTGGTTGGTATTGGGGTGATTGATAATAAAAGGAGATGTCATGTCTGTTGTCACTGGATTTAATAGCGGCCTTTCTGAATCCTATGGTGCTTTCATAAACAATGAGTTTCTTCCGATCGAGGGGGGGAGTTTTCCGGCTATTGCGGCTGCGACGGGTGAGCAACTTGCAACCATCGGCCGCTGTGGGAAGAAAGAGGTAGAGAAGGCGGTTAGGGCTGCAGAAGTGGCTTTCCATTCCTGGAAAAGGCTACAGCCGGAAGAGCGGGCCGCTTATCTACATAAGCTGGCCGATGCCTTAGAGCAAGACAAGTCCCGCCTGACAATGATCGACACACTGGATATCGGGCGAGGCTTGTGGGAAACCAGCATCGATTATCAAATCGCCGTGGCACAATATCGGTACTTCGCTTCAGCAATCGTCACCCATGAGGGGTTCGGGCGCTCGATTCCAGATGGGTACCTCGTTGCCAAGCGAGAACCCTATGGGGTTTGTGGGCAGATCATACCATGGAACGTGCCGGCCATTATGACAGCACTGAAGATCGCGCCCGCTGTCGCTGCCGGAAACACCGTAGTGCTCAAGCCCGATGAAAATGCCTCGCTATCGACCCTTGAGTTGTGCAAGCACATTGCCAAAATCTTTCCGCCGGGAGTAATCAATGTCGTGCCTGGTTGGGGGGAGGAAGCAGGTGCTGCCCTGACCGCACATCCCGGTGTGGTCAAGCTGGCATTCACTGGTAGCAGCGAAGTCGGTCGAATCATATCGGCTGCAGGTGCCAACCGCCTTGTTCCCGTATCCCTCGAGCTGGGGGGGAAGAGTCCGAACATCGTTTTTCCCGATGTGGCCCCCCAAGACATGGATGCTATCGTAGATAATGTTACCTTCGCATCGATGTATTGTAATGGCCAATCATGCCTGGCCGGTACAAGGCTGTTCCTTCACGATGCGATCTATGACGATTTCATGGATAGGCTTGTGGCTAGTATGAAGCGCATCCGCATTGCCGACCCGACATCAGAAGGTCCCTTGCTCGGTTGCCTGATCTCTGAAGAGCAGGGGAAGCGCGTGAAATCTTATATTGATGTAGGCAAGGCTTGCGCCTCACTGGTTACCGGCGGAAGGCGAGTCGAGGTAAGTGGTTGCGGGAATGGCTGGTTCTTCGAGCCGACTGTGTTCGAGACAAGCAATTATACACCTATTGCTCAGGAAGAGATTTTCGGGCCAGTTCTCTCGGTTATCCGTTGGAATGACTATGAAAAGCTTGTTCATGATGCCAACAATGTCCGCTATGGTTTGGCCGCGGGTCTGTATACAACAAATCTAAAGATGGCCATGGAGACGGCGGATAGGCTCGATGCGGGCAATGTCTGGATCAATAGCTACTTCAACCTTGCCAGCGGCTCGCCATTCGGTGGATTCAAGGAGAGTGGTATCGGAAGCGAGTACTGTCGCGAGACACTAAATATGTACACTCATCTAAAGGCCATCACTGTTCAAGGGCATGTCAAGCCCGCCTGGTATGCGCCGAAGGCATGATGGTAATTTTTTGGTGAAGTATAATAAAAGAGGGGTTTCTACGTGAAAATTACCGCTGCAGTAATGCGTCAAAAGGGAGGGGATTTCTCCCTTGAAGAAGTTGAGCTGGACGAACCGCGAGAGGACGAAGTTCTCATCCGTATCAAGGGCTGTGGCATTTGCCATACCGACACCCTTCCACGGGACCAGGTCGTGCCGGCACCTTTCCCAGCGGTGTACGGCCATGAGGGCGCTGGCATCGTAGAGAAGGTCGGCTCTCGAGTCACTAAGCTAAAACCGGGCGACCATGTCGTGATGAGCTGCAATTTTTGTGGCCACTGTGACACCTGTATGACTGGCCAGCCCATGTACTGCCGAGATTTCTTCAAGGCTAACTTTGGCTTTGCTCGTATGGATGGAACGCCTACGATGCACAAGGGAGGTGAAGTTGTTCATGGTGCCTTCTTTAGCCAGTCGTCGTTTGCCACGTACGCACTTGGCACGGAGCGTAGTGTGGTTAAGATTCCATCTGATGTGCCGCTTGAGCTCATGGGGCCACTAGGCTGTGGTGTGCAGACTGGTGCAGGTGCGGTGATGAATTCCTTGCGCCCCCAAGCCGGTGACTCGCTCGCAATTTACGGGGCAGGTTCGGTGGGGCTATCCGCCCTGTTGGGTGCAGTCGTAACTGGGTGTGCAATCCGTATTTGCGTTGATCCCAATGAGGAGCGTCTTGAATTGGCGCTTGAGTTGGGCGCCACACATGTTATTGATCCGACAAAGACTGACCCCGTGCAGGAGATTAAAGATATCACTGGCGGTCTTGGTGCTCAGTATTCGCTAGAGACTTCGGGTAATTTGATGGCTCTCCGGCAGGCAGTCGACTCGATACAGATCATGGGGGAGTGTGGCATGATCGGTGCGCCAGCCTTTGGTAGTGAGATCAGCCTAGACACTTGGGGGCTTCTCCTTGGTCGGAAGATTCGAGGGATTTGTGAAGGTGACTCTGTTCCGGACTTGTTTATTCCTAAGCTGGTGGAGTTGTATAAGCAGGGGCGGTTCCCTTTTGACAAGTTGATTACGTTCTATGAGTTTGATCGGATCAATGAGGCCGTAAAGGACGGTGAGCATGGCAAGGCAATAAAGGCTGTACTCCGGCTCGACTGACATCGTGACCCTGACTGGTGTCATGTTAGCATCGGCCCCAGTCCCGACCTAAGAAGGTTGTTGACAACGATAATAAAGGTCTTCTCATGCAGTATAAAGAATGGTTGGCTGCGACGCTGGCTTTGGGCGGCTGCGCCCTGAGTACGGCCTCCCTTGCCACTAATGGTCACTATGTCCCCGGCGTCGAGGGACTCAATGGTGCCATCACTCCACCTCCCGGGCTTTACTACCGTAGCTATCTGGTCCATTACGACATCGGCAGTCTGCGTGATGGTCGTGGAGAGGCGGTTCCCGGCCGTAACGGCGGGGAGGTCACGGCGCTGGCCAACCGCTTCGTCTGGATGACCGATACACGGCTGCTCGGCGCCGATTATGGTATGGATGCCATTGTCTCGATACAGGATATCTCGCTGCGCTTCGATGGGGTCGGCGCTAGGGATAGCAAAAATGGCGTCGGCGATCTCTTCCTGAGTCCCTTGATTCTGGGCTGGCATGGCGAGCGCTGGGATGCGGTCTTCGCCGCCGGCCAGTGGTTGGATACCGGTGATCACGCCGCCGACCGCCCCGCCTCCCCGGGCAAGGGCTTCGACAGCACCATGCTGACCCTGGGCGGCGCCTGGCACTTCGACGACGAGCGACGCTGGACTTTCTCGGCTCTGTCGCGCTACGAGATCCACGGCAGCCAGAGCGAGGCTGGCATCACCCCCGGCGACAGCCTAGTGGTGGAGTGGGGGCTGGGCCACCGCCTCGACAACGGCTTGACCCTGGGGCTGGTGGGCTACGATGCCTGGCAGCTGGAGCGTGACAGCGGAGTGGCGGTGCCCGGCGACAAGGCCGAGCAGCACGCCATCGGCGTCGAGGCGGGGGGCTTCTGGCCGGCGCTGGGGCTCGGCCTCAACGCGGCCTACTACCACGAGTACGACAATCGCGCCCGGCCTCAGGGTGACCTGATGAGAGTCACCCTGACCAAGGCTTTCTGACCCGGAGAGGGACTGCATGATGGGCCCGCATCGGCGGGCCTGTCATGGTGGGTGGTGGTATGGGCGTCATGGCGTCGGGCTTGGTGTCCGACTCGATGATCGAGGAGACGAAAGCCGCGAACTCCGGGGTTGCCCGCCCTCGCCCTTCGATAGCTCTGGGTAGATGAAGCCCAGGCCGTGGAAGGACTGTTCGGCATTCTCGATTCAGCCGAACATATGCACCCTACACTTCTCGCTGGCGACCGAGGGATCGGCGATCTCCAGCTTGTTGCGGGGGGCCACGGCAACCATCGAGAACAGGGCACCCCGGGGTTTCCAGCACTTGGTACAGCCACAGGCGTGGCTGTACCAAGTGCTGGGTCTCGACACTGACCTCGATCTGGTTGTCGGAGCAGTGGCCGCTCGCTCCTACCCTTGATACCCCCTAAACGCCGAGCCCCTCCAGACCCGGCTGGTAATCAGTTAGAAGGAACGGGTGGCGATCCTCTTGCCGGCCCTGGCCAAGCCGATGATCACCTGGTGGATGAGCTCTGCGTGGTCCTTGGGGTTGACGAAGACGATGGCGCCACTCAGCTGTAGGCGAACGCGTGTGTGTCAAAGCAAGATCAGGGATAGTTCCAGAAAGCAGCTACAGCATCCCTCCCTTCTTAAGGCGATAGTCCAGCGCCGCCCGACTCATGCCCAGGCGCCGGGCCGCCGCCGAGACATTCTTGCCCGACTCCCGATAGGCCTTCTCCAGCAGGGCCGTCTCCAGGGCCTCCAGCGACACCCCCGCCTCGAGTACCCGGTCGCAGAGCGACACCAGGGCATCGCCAGGTTCGGCCTCCGTGGCCTGCGCGATATGGCCGCTTTCGCTCAGGGTCTGGCCCGGCTTCTGGCCGGGATGTTGACCGAACAGGGCCTGCTCATCGATGGAGTTGCCGTCACCGGCGAGGATCACCCCCCGCTCGATAATATTCTGCAGTTCGCGGATATTGCCCGGCCAGGCATGGGCCCGCAGCAGGGCCATGGCCTGATCGGTAAAGCCCAGCGTCTTGACGTGGTAGTGGCACTCGAAACGCTCCAGGAAGTGCTCGGCCAGTAGCCGAATATCGTCGCGGCGATCGCGCAGGGGCGGGATGATCACCGGGTAGGCATTGAGCCGATAGAAGAGGTCGGCGCGGAAGCGACCGTCCTGCACCCGCTCCATCAGGTCGCCATGGGTGGCGGCGACGATACGCACATCGATGGCGTAGCTCTGCTGGCCACCGACCCGCTCGATCTGCTTCTCCTGCAGGACACGCAGCAGGGAGGCCTGGGCCCGCGGCGAGAGCTCGGCCAGCTCATCCAGGAAGAGGGTGCCGCCGTGGGCGCGCTCGAAGCGCCCGGCCCGGGACTGGACGGCGCCGGTATAGGCGCCCTTCTCGACGCCGAACAGCTCCGACTCGATCAGGTCCGGGGGAATGGCCGCGCAGTTGACCGCCACGAAGGGGCCCTCGGCCCGGCCGCTCTGCTGATGGGCCCGGTGGGCCATGATCTCCTTGCCGGTGCCGGTCTCGCCCAGCAGCAGGATCGGCACCTCCGAGCGCGCGGCGCGGTCAATCAGGTCCAGCGCCCCGAGGAAGGCCGGGGCCTTGCCGATGGGGCGGTAGTGCTCATCACCCTTGTGGCGGGCGATATCGTCTTCCAGATAGGCGATGCGCGACTGCAGCTCGTAGAGTTCGTCGATCAGTGGGTCTTCGCGGAAATGCTCGGCGAAGGCGCCATGATCCTCCCACTCGGCGGCGGGGCGGCCGATGATTCGGCAGCGCTCGTCGCCGCGGCCGCGACACTCCACCTCCCGATACTGGATCTCCTGGCCGAGGAACTGGCTGGAGTAGGCGCAGGCGTAACCCAGCTGCATCCAGCACACCGGTTCGTCCAGGGAGGATTCCAGCTGCTCGTTGATCGCCACCTCATAGGAGTCCTGCCACTCGAACTCGCCATAGAAGTGGCCCTGATGGGGATCGATCTCCAGCGCCAGGGGAATCACCTTGACCAACCCCCGTAGGGAGTGGAGCTGGGGGCCGGTCAGGAAGCCATCCTCCACCGACATCTCCTGACCACGCACCGCCCGGGCCAGTTCGGCATCCTTGAGCCCCGAGTGGTAGCCCAGGCGCAGGAAGAAGCTCTTGGCACGCTTCAGCCCCAGGGTACGAATGATCTCATGGCGGAAGGTGGCCATGGTCTGTAGCTGCATCAGCAGCATGCGCTGCTCGCCGAGCCATATCTGCCCCTCCTCGGGAAGGAAGCGCAGTTTCTCGAGAATATCTCGGCTATCCGGGTAACGCGGCGTCACCCCATCGCTAGGCGTGCTCGTTTTCATGGCGTCACAGGGTCGTTATTTTGATCTTGTGTATTGGACTTTTGTCGGGTGTTTTCAATACGACTACCGATTATCGACTCCGACAGCATAAGCCGCTCTAGGTCGCCCCTTCCAGTCTCCTTTCATTGAACTCCCTGTCGCCGGCCGGTGGTTTTCATCATTTGCCCAAGCTGCTGTGCAGCAATTGATGATTTTCGCGATTCGTAGCGCTCCTCAGGCGGTCGGGAAACGGCTGGGTGTATTTTTATCGTTCTGTTTTTATTGGTCTTTTGTGGTTTTTGGCCGGGCTGGCATGGGCCTTGTAAAGGTAAGGAGGAAACTCACCCGGAGGCGATCCCATGTCCCAGTCGGCCATCCCCCGCACCCTGAAACGCTATGTCCGCGTGCGGGAGAGAAGCGAGCGATTCATTGAATTCGACTTCGCCATCGAGAATCCGGAGCTGTTCGTCGAGCTGATCATGCCTCCTTTGGCCTTCGAGGAGTTCTGTGCCCGCAATGACGTGATCTTTATGAGCGATGAACAGGCCAAGGCCGTCGATACCCAGATGGAAAAGTGGCGTTACAGCGTCAGTCACTGATACCGGAATGCGACGGTCACCATCGCACAATAATAAACGAGGAGTCCCCTATGAGTGTCGAGATCAAGACGGCGGAAATCACGCCGATTCGTCAGACCTATGGCCATACCAAGCGGCGCTTCGGCGACAAGCCGGCGACCCGTTATCAGGAAGCCAGCTTCGATATTCAGCCCACCACCAATTTCCATTATCGGCCGATGTTCGATGAGCATCACGAACTCTATGACACGGGCCATACGGCGCTGGTGATGGAGGACTGGTACGCCTTCAGTGACCCCCGTCAGTTCTATTATGGCGCCTGGGTGGCGGCCCGCGCCAAGCTCCAGGAGAGCACCGAGACCAGCTTCGCCTTCTTCGAGAAGCGTGGCCTGGGCGCTCGCCTGAGCGACGAGGCACGGAGCCTGGTCACCCGCTGCCTGCTGCCGTTGCGCCATGCCGAGATGGGCGCCAACATGAATAACGTGGGCATCGCCGCCAATGCCTACGGCACCACCCTCAGCCAGGCGCACATGTACCACGGCATGGACCGCCTCGCCGTGGCCCAGTACCTGTCGCGCCTCGGCCTGCTGATCGACGAGTCGCCCGGCGCCCTGCTGGCCGAGGCCAAGACCCTGTGGATGGAGGCCCCCGCCTGGCAGGGCGTGCGCCGCTATGTGGAAGACAGCCTGGTGGTGGAGGACTGGGCCGAGCTCTCCCTGGCCCAGAACCTGATCTTCGACGGCCTGCTCTACCCCTTCCTGCTGGAGAGCCTGGACGAGCGCCTGCTCGACATCGGCGGTGGCGATATCGCCATGCTCACCGATTTCATGGGCGACTGGTTCAAGGATGGCAGCCGCTTTATCGATGCGCTGTTCAAGACCCTGGCCGGCGAGAGCGAGGCCAACCGGGCGCAACTGACCCGCTGGGTCGCCCACTGGCGAACCCGTGCCCTCGAGGCGCTGACTCCGGTGGCCATCGACGCCGATATCGAGCTCGACGCCGCCCTGGCGGTGCTGGACAAGCGCCTCGCCAAACTCGGCCTGCTCGAGACCCACTGAGCCTTCCCCTGATTACGGAGTTAGCCCCATGTCACGCGTCTTTATCGCCCTGCAGGACAACGAGAACGCCCGCTTTATCGTCGAGGCCATCGGCGAGGACAACCCCGGCGCCGAGGTCAAGCACAGCCCGGCCATGATCCGCGTCGAGGCCGACGACCGCCTGATCATTCGCCGCGAGACGGTGGAGGAGAAGCTGGGCCGCGACTGGGATACCCAGGAGCTCCAGGTGGACATGATCAGCATCGGCGGCAACGTCGACGAGGATGACGACAGCTTCACCCTCTACTGGAACACCTGAGTCCCCGACGACGCCATCACACGCCAGCCAACAATAATGGCGCAGGAGAGTTAGCCATGAATGCCAAGACCAGCAAGCGACTCAACATGAAGGAGCGCTACCGGATCATGACCCGGGACCTGGGCTGGGAGCCCAGCTATCAGCGCTACGAGGACATCTTCCCCCAGGAGGGCTTCGAGGGCATCAAGATCACCGACTGGGACCAGTGGGAAGACCCCTTCCGCCTGACCATGGACAACTACTGGAAATTCCAGGCGGAGAAGGAGCGCAAGCTCTACGCGATCTTCGATGCGGTGTCCCAGAACAACGGCCAGATGAAGATCTCCGACCCCCGCTACCTGAACGCGGTCAAGCTGTTCATTACCGCCGTCACGCCGCTCGAGTACAACGCCTACAAGGGCTATGCCCGGGTCGGTCGCCAGTTCGGTGGGGTCGGGGCGCGCATCGCCTGCCAGATGCAGTCGATCGACGAGCTGCGCCACACCCAGACCCAGATCCATGCCATGAGTCACTACAACAAGTACTTCGGTGGCATGCATGACTTCCCGCACATGTTCGATCGGGTCTGGTACCTGTCGGTGCCCAAGTCGTTCTTCGAGGACGCCTCCACCGCCGGGCCCTTCGAGTTCCTGACCGCGATCTCCTTCTCCTTCGAGTATGTGCTGACCAACCTGCTGTTCCTGCCGTTCATGTCCGGCGCCGCCTACAACGGCGACATGAACACCGTGACCTTCGGCTTCTCGGCGCAGTCCGACGAGGCGCGGCATATGACCCTCGGGCTCGAGATCATCAAGTTCATCCTCGAACAGCACGAGGACAACGTGCCGATCATCCAGCAATGGCTCGACAAGTGGCTGTGGCGCGGTTACCGGCTGCTCTCCATCGTCGGCATGATGATGGACTACATGCTGCCCAACAAAGTGATGTCCTGGGCCGAGGCCTGGACGATGTACTACGAGGAGGCCGGTGGCGCCCTGTTCAAGGAGCTCGAGCGTTACGGTATCCGTCCGCCCAAGTACGCCGACCAGACCGTGATCGGCAAGGATCATGTCAGCCACCAGGCCTGGTTCATCTTCTACCAGTACGGTCACGCCACCGCCTTCAACACCTGGGTGCCCACCGCCAAGGAGATGG
Organism: Bisbaumannia salifodinae; assembly: GCF_055388505.1. The sequence goes on along the minus strand of NZ_AP043781.1, from coordinate 3,832,574 downwards.
ACTGGCTCTCCGAGAAGTACCCGGACACCTTCGACCGCCTCTACCGCCCGCGCTTCGAGCTGCTGGCCGAGAAGGCCGCCCGCGGCGAGCGCTTCTACAACAACACCCTGCCGCAGCTCTGCCAGGTCTGCCAGATCCCGCTGGCGATCACCGAGCCGGACGACGACACCCTGCTCAGCCATCGCGACACCGTGCATGACGGCGAGCGCTACCACTTCTGCTCCGATGGCTGCCACGACATCTTCCAGCACGAGCCGGAGAAGTATGTCCAGGCCTGGCTGCCGGTGCACCAGATCCTGCAGGGCAACTGCGGCGGCGCCGACATGGAGAAGGTGATCGGCGACTACTACCGCATCGAAATGGGCGAGGACAACCTCGACTTCGAGGGCTCCGCCGAGCAGCGCCGCTGGGCGGCGTGGAAACAGGCCGTCTGAGGAGGCAGCGATCATGAGCGTAAACGCCAACTATCCGAACTACCGGGGCCCGGTGCGCGACCGTGTCGAGAACTTCCACGGCAACCAGCTGGTGTACGTGATGTGGGAGCGCCACCTGCTGTTCTGCGCTCCCCTGACCTTCCTCGCCGACCCGGCGATGGCCTTCGATGCCTTCCTCGCGGAGGTACTCACACCGGCGCTGGCGCCGCATCCCGAGAGCGAGGCGCTCGACTTCGCCGAGGCCCAGTGGCGCCTCGACGGCGAGGACTTCACCCCGCGCGGAGACGCCTCGCTGGCCGACAACGGCATCGGCCACAAGTCACAGCTGCGCCTGATCACGCCGCGGCTGTCGGATCTGGCCGACGCGGCCATCTGAGGGGAGGGCAGCCTCATGAGTTATGAAGTGACCATCGAACCCACCGGCGAAATCGTCGAGGTGGAGGAGGGCCAGACCCTGCTGGACGCGGCCCTGCGCCAGGGCGTGTGGCTGCCCTTCGCCTGCGGCCACGGCACCTGCGGCACCTGCAAGGTGCAGGTGCTGGAAGGCGAGGCCGAGGTGGGCGACGCCTCGCCCTTCGCCCTGCTCGACATGGAGCGTGACGAGGGCTACCGCCTGGCCTGCTGCTGTCATCCGGAGAGCGACCTGGTGATCGAGGCGGACGTCGATGAGGACCCGGACTTCGCCGGCCATCCGGTGCAGGACTGGAGTGCCACCGTCAGCGCCATTACCGAGCTGACCCCGACCATCCGCGAGATCCGCCTGCGCCTGGACGGCGAGGGCATGGCCTTCCAGGCCGGCCAGTACATCAACCTCCGGGTGCCCGGCGTGGAGGGCACCCGCGCCTTCTCCATCGCCTCCGCACCGGCCGAGTCCGGCGAGCTGGCCCTGCATGTCCGCAAGGTCGAGGGCGGCGCGGCCACCACCTGGCTCCATGAGCGGCTCGAGGAGGGGCAGCGCCTGGAACTGAGCGGGCCTTACGGCCAGTTCTTCGTGCGCAAGTCCGACCCCAAGGACGTGATCTTTATCGCCGGCGGCTCCGGGCTCTCCAGCCCCGAGTCGATGATCCTCGACCTGCTGGCCGACCCCGAGGATACCCGGCGCATCACCCTCTTCCAGGGCGCGCGCAGCCTCGCCGAGCTCTACCACCGGGAGCGCTTCGAGCGACTCGCCGCCGAGCACGAGCGCTTCACCTATGTGCCGGCGCTCAGCGCGCCCCTGGACGACGACGCCTGGGACGGTTTCGTCGGCTACGTCCACGAGGCCGCCAACGCCCACTTCGAGGGTCGCTTCAGCGAGCACAAGGCCTACCTGTGCGGGCCGCCGCCGATGATCGATTCCGCCATCACCGCCCTGATGCGGGGGCGCCTGTTCGAGCGCGACATCCATATGGAGCGCTTCCTGACCGCCGCCGACGGCGCCGAGGGCGGCCAGCGCTCGGCCCTCTTCAAGCGGATCTAATGCCACCCATTGGCCGTTTCACGACAAGAACCACAAGGAGCAAGACGCCATGACCGTAAAGATTTTCGACACCCCCCAGGTGCAGGACTTCCTGAACACCGTCGCCGGCTTCGAGCAAGCCGGCGGCAGCGACCGCGCCAAGCGGATCGTCCACCGCCTGCTCGCCGACCTCTATCGGCTGATTGATGACTTCGACGTCACCCCGGAGGAGTTCTGGGCGACGGTCAGCCTGATGAACGAGCTCGGCAAGGGCTCCCAGTTCGGCCTGCTGGCCCCGGGCCTGGGCTTCGATCACTACCTGGATATGCGCATGGATGCCGAGGATGAGGCCCGCGGCCTGAGCGGCGGCACCCCGCGCACCATCGAGGGGCCCCTCTATGTGGCCGGCGCCCCGGAGGCCGAGGGCGTGGCGCGCCTGGACGACGGCCGGGACCCGGATGGCGAGACCATGTGGCTGACCGGCCGGGTGCGCGACACCGACGGCCGGCCGGTCGCCGGCGCCCGGGTCGAGATCTGGCACGCCGACGCCAAGGGCGGCTACTCCCACTTCGACCCGTCCCAGTCCGAGTACAACCTGCGTCGCACCATCGTTACCGACGCCGAGGGGCGCTACGCCGCGCGCAGCATCATCCCCTCCGGCTACGGGGTCCCGGCGGGCAGCCCGACCGATCAGGTGCTCGCCGCCCTGGGCCGCCACGGCCAGCGCCCGGCGCATATCCACTTCTTTATCTCGGCGCCGGGCCACAAGCACCTGACCACCCAGATCAACCTGGCCGGCGACCCCTACACCTGGGACGACTTCGCCTTCGCCACCCGCGAGGAGCTGCTGGTGGAAGGCCGAGTCATCGAGGAGGCCAGCGAGGCCGAGCAGCGTGGCCTGGAGGGCCCCTTTACCGAGGTGGTCTTCGATATCGAACTGGCCAGGACCGAGGCCCAGGAGCTGCAGAGCCGCCACAAGCGGCCCCGTGCCCTGGAAGAGACCACCGACTAAGGCGCCGCCGCGATCGCTTGCCGGCGCCCCCGGGCGCCGGCCCTTCCTCCGATAACGACAATAAGGAATTCCCCATGAGATACCGCAACCGGTTGGCCCTGGGCCTGGCCCTGGGGGGCGCCGCCCTCGCGTCCCCGGCCTCGGCGGGCAATGGTCACTATGTGCCCGGCGTCGAGGGCCTCAATGGCGCCCTGGTACCCCCGCCCGGCCTCTACTATCGGGGCTACCTGGCCCGCTACGAGATCGATAGCCTGCGCGATGGTGGCGGCGACGCCGCCCCGGGGCGCAACCGCGGCGAGGTCACCGCCCTGGTCAATCGCCTGGTGTGGATCACCGATCGGCAGATCCTCGGCGCCGACTATGGTGTCGAGGCGATCCTGCCGGTGGTGGATACCTCGCTACGCTTCGGCGGGGTGGGCCTGAACGACGGCGACAGCGGCCTGGGCGATCTCTTCCTCAGCCCGCTGGTGCTGGGCTGGCACGGCGAACGCTGGGACGCGGTCTTCGCCGCCGGCCAGTGGTTGGATACCGGTGATCACGCCGCCGATCGCCCCGCCTCACCGGGCAAGGGCTTCGACAGCACCATGCTGACCCTGGGCGGTGCCTGGCACTTCGATGACTCCAGGCGCTGGACCCTCTCGGCATTGAGCCGCTACGAGACCCACGGCCGCCAGGACGCCACCGGCATCACCCCCGGCGATAGCCTGGTGGTGGAGTGGGGGCTGGGCCATCGCCTCGATAGCGGCCTGACCCTGGGGCTGGTGGGCTACGACGCCTGGCAACTGGAAGATGACGGTGGGGTGGCGGTGGCCGGGGACAAGGCCGAGCAGCACGCCATCGGCGTCGAGGCGGGCTATTTCTGGCCGGCCCTGGGGCTGGGTCTCAACGCCGCCTTCTACCACGAGTATGACAACCGGGCGGCGCCCCAGGGCGATCTGCTGCGCCTGACCCTGACCCAGGCCTTTTAACCCCCCACTCTCTCCGCCTGCCTCGCCCCGGGATGACCTGGCGTCACGCCCGGGGCGCGGCCGCGCCTCCGCTCTGCTACCATCGGCCTCAAACAGCGATCGCTCATCGATGGAAGACGGCAGATGAAACCGGGACACCGCGGCTGGCGCCACCTGATCCACTCCACCCACTACTCCCTCAAGGGCCTCAAGGCCGCCTTTCGCAACGAGGCGGCCTTCCGCCAGGAACTGGGGCTCTGCCTGGTGCTGCTGCCCCTGGCGCTGTGGCTCGGCCGCGGCCCGGTGGAGTGGATCCTGCTGGTGGGCAGTTGCCTGCTGGTGCTGATCGTCGAGCTGCTCAACAGCGCCATCGAGAGCGTGGTGGACCGCATCGGGCCCGAGCGTCATGAGCTCTCCGGGCGCGCCAAGGACATCGGCTCAGCGGCGGTGATGCTGGCGCTGATGCTGGCCGGCCTGACCTGGGTGCTGGTCGCCTGGCAGCGCTTCTTCGCCTGAGCGCTCCCTTCGCTATGCTGAAGCCAATGACCCCGAGGAGAGGCCCATGGCGCTGCCGACTGGTTTCCTGCCCCTGACCGAGATTCCCGAGCCCCTGCGCGGCCCCCTGGGCCAGGCCCAGCAGCGCCTGGACGAGGCCCTGGCCCAGGCCGATAGCCTGGCCGAGATGACCGGCCGCGATTCCCCCCTGGAGGACTGGCTGGCGCTGCCCGAGGCGTGCCGCGAGCAACTGGCCCGGGTGGTGGCGATCTCCGACTTCGCCCTGGAGACCCTGGTGCGCTACCCCCAGTGGTTGCTGCACCTGGAGGCCAACGGTGAGCTGGAGAGCGCCCCGGAACCGGCCCTGCTGGAGGCCTGGCTGGGCGAGGCCCTGGAGGCCGCCGAGGACGAGTCGACCATGCAGGCGGCGATGCGCCGCTTTCGCCGGGCGCGCATGCTGGGCATCGTCTGGCGTGACCTGGCGCGGCCCGCGGGCACCGATATGTGGGCCACGGCGGCGGCGGTGTCGCGGCTGGCGGAGGTCTGCCTGGACGGCGCCCTGGGCTGGCTGGAGGCCCACTATGCCCCGCGCTGGGGGCTTCCCGCGCCGCGCCCCGGTGAAGAGGCCCCCCAGCGCCTGGTGGTGCTGGGCATGGGCAAGTTGGGCGCCGGCGAGCTCAACCTCTCCTCGGATATCGACCTGATCTTCGCCTTCCCGGAGAAGGGCGTCACCCGGGGCGGACGTCGCGAGCTGGATCACCAGGAGTACTTCACCAAGCTGGGCCAGAAGCTGATCGGCGCCCTGGACGCGGTGACCGGCGACGGCTTCGCCTTCCGCGTCGATATGCGCCTGCGCCCCCTGGGCGATGGCGGCCCCCTGGTGGGCAGCTTCGCCATGCTGGCCAGCTACTACCAGGACCAGGGCCGCGAGTGGGAGCGCTACGCCATGCTCAAGGCGCGCCCGGTGGCCGGCGACCGGGAGGCCGGTGACGAGCTGCTGGCCGGCCTGCGCCCCTTCGTCTATCGCAAGTACCTGGACTTCGGCGCCATCGAGTCGCTGCGCGAGATGAAGGCGATGATCAACCGCGAGGTCAAGCGCCGCGGCATGGACGACAACATCAAGCTGGGCAGCGGCGGCATCCGCGAGGTGGAGTTCGTGGTCCAGGCCTTCCAGCTGATTCGCGGCGGCCGCGACACCGAGCTCCAGGTGACCTCATTGAAGAGCGCCCTGGCGCGGCTGCCGGACCTGGGGCTGCTGCCCCAGGCGGTGGTCGATGAGCTGACCCCGGACTATGTCTTCCTGCGCGACCTGGAGCACGCCCTCCAGGGGCTGGAGGATCGCCAGACCCAGGCCCTGCCCGACAACGACACGGACCGGGAGCGTGTCGCCCTGGCCCTGAACATGGCCGACTGGCCGGCGGTGATGGCGCGCCTCGACGAGGTGCGCGGCCGGGTGCGCCAGCACTTCGACGCGGTGATCGCCGACCCGGAGGAGGAACGCGAGGAGATCGCCGCCCCCCACCGGGAGGGCGCCGAGGTGGGCCTGGACGAATGGCGCGCCCTGTGGCGCGGCGAGCTGAACGCCGAGGAGGCCGGCGAACTGCTGGCCCGGGCCGGCTTCGCCGAGGCCGATACCGCGGCCCGGCGCCTGGAGGGCCTGCGCCACTCCCGGGCGGTCAAGGGCATGCAGCGCATCGGCTTCGAGCGCCTGGACGCCCTGATGCCGCTGATGCTGGACGCCGCCGCCGGCAGCGAGCTGCCGGATCGCGCCCTGGAGCGCACCCTGCCGCTGATCGAATCGGTGTTGCGGCGAACCGCCTACCTGGCGCTGCTGCGCGAGAATCCCGAGGCCCTGGATCATCTGATGCGCCTGGTGGGGGCCAGCCCCTGGGTGGCCGACCAACTGGCTCGCCACCCCATCCTGCTCGACGAGCTGCTCACCCCCGGCACCCTCTATACCCCGGCGGACAAGGAGCGCCTCGCCGACGAGCTGCGCCAGACCCTGGCGCGGATTCCCGAGGAGGACGAGGAGGCCCAGCTGGAGGCGCTGCGCATCTTCAAGCATGCCCAGGTACTGCACGTGGCGGCCTCGGATATCGCCGGCACCCGGGCGCTGATGAAGGTCAGCGACTACCTCACCTTTATCGCCGAGGTGGTGCTGGAGCAGGTGCTGGCCATGGCCTGGAAGCACCTGGTGCGCAAGCATGGCCGCCCCCAGCGCCGCGACGGCGTGGAAGGGGAGAGCGACTTCATCATCGTCGGCTACGGCAAGCTGGGCGGCATCGAGCTGGGTTACGGTTCGGACCTCGACCTGGTGTTTATCCACGACGCCGCCTCCCAGGGCAGCACCGACGGCCCCAGGCCCCTCGACAACCCGGTCTTCTTCACCCGCCTGGGCCAGCGCATCATCCACCTGCTCACCGCGGTGACCCCCGCCGGCGCCCTCTATGAGGTGGACATGCGCCTGCGCCCCTCCGGCAACTCGGGGCTGCTGGTCACCACCCTGGAGGCCTTCGCCGACTACCAGCGCCGCGAGGCCTGGACCTGGGAGCACCAGGCCCTGGTACGGGCCCGGGTGGTGGCCGGTGACCCGGCCCTGGCCGAGCGCTTCGAGGCGGTGCGTCGCGAGGTGCTGGGCGAGAAGCGCGACCTCGAGGCGCTGCGCGAGGAGGTGGTGAAGATGCGCCTCAAGATGCGCGATCACCTGGCCAGCCGCCCCGGCGACGACCACTTCGACCTCAAGCAGGACCCGGGTGGCATGGTGGATATCGAGTTCCTCTGCCAGTACGCGGTGCTCTCCATGGCCCACTACGCCCCCCAACTGCTGGAGTGGAGCGATAACATGCGCCTGCTCGAGACCCTGGAGGCCGGCGGCCTGCTGGATGCCGGCGAGTGCCGGGGGCTGCGCGAGGCCTACCTGGCCTATCGGGACGCCGTGCATCGCGCCGCCCTGGCCAACCAGCCCCGGGCGGTGGGCGCCGAGGAATTTCAGGAGCGCCGCGCCCTGGTGACCCGCCTCTGGCAGCGACTGCTGGAGCCTAACGGGACGGGCGCCAATCGATGATCTCAGGAGCACGCATGAACAAGGTACTGGTACTGCACGGCCCCAACCTCAACCTGCTGGGCACCCGCCAGCCGGAGATCTATGGCCACGAGACCCTGGCGGATATCGACAACGCCCTGCGCCAGCAGGCGCTGATGGCGGGCTGGGAGATCGCCTGCCGACAGAGCAACCACGAGGGCGAGCTGATCGATGCCATCCACGCCGCGCGCCTGGACGGCACCGCCGCCATCATCATCAACCCCGCCGCCTATACCCATACCTCGGTGGCCATCCTCGACGCCCTCAACGCCTTCGAGGGCCGGGTGATCGAGGTACACCTCTCTAATGTCCACCGGCGCGAGGCGTTCCGCCACCACTCCTATGTCTCCCTGCGCGCCGACGGGGTGATCGCCGGACTCGGCAGCCGCGGCTACGCCCTGGCCCTGGAGGCAGTGATTGAGGACACCGAGTGATGCCCGGTTCCCGGGGGCGGTGATCCAGGACGCTACGGGTGAGTCTTTATACCTTGGTCGTACGCCCACGGTTTGCCCCGGCCGGGAGGGACCAGTGGGGGGCGCCATTAATCGCCTGAAAACTCGACACTCTACTCATCGATTCCAGCGAGGGAGGCCTAGCCTCCCTTTTTTGTGCGCGCCTTTCGGGGTTTGACGGCGGTGGCGTTCGGGAGTAATTTTGTTCGTATAAAGAATTGATGTTCGTTAAGCGAACTTGTCGAGAGCCACCGCCAGGAGGAGATCCCATGGCCGAGTTCCTGAGCCTGCATGACGCGGTCGCGCGCTACGTCGAAGACGGCGCCACCGTGGCCATGGAGGGCTTTACCCACCTGATTCCCTTCGCCGCGGGTCACGAGGTGATCCGTCAGGGCAAGCGCGACCTGACCCTGATCCGCATGACCCCCGACCTGGTCTATGACCAGTTGATCGGTGCCGGCTGCGCCAGGAAGGTGATTTTCTCCTGGGGCGGCAACCCCGGCGTGGGCTCCCTGCACCGCCTGCGCGATGCGGTAGAGAAGGGCTGGCCGCACCAGGTCGAGATCCTCGAGCACAGCCACGCCGCCATGGCCTGCGCCTTCGAGGCCGGCGCGGCGGGCCTGCCGCTGGCGGTGCTTCGCGGCTATGTGGGCAGCGAGCTGCCCAGCGTCAACGACCAGATCAAGTTCATCGAGTGCCCCTTCACCGGTGAGCGCCTGGCGGCGGTGCCCGCGGTGCGCCCGGATGTCTCCATCGTCCATGCCCAGAAGGCCGACCGCGCCGGCAACGTGCTGGTGGAAGGCATCGTCGGGGTGCAGAAGGAGGCGGTACTGGCGGCCAGGCAGAGCATCGTCACCGTCGAGGAGGTCGTCGAGGACCTGCGTGCCGAGCCGGGCTATCACCCCAACGCCTGCATCATCCCCGGCTGGGCGATCAGCGCCATCGCCGTGGCCGAGAAGGGCTCGCTGCCCTCCTATGCCCACGGCTACTACCCGCGCGACAACGCCTTCTACAAGGAGTGGGACGCCATCGCCCGGGATCGCGACACCTTCACGGCCTGGATCGAAGAGAACGTCATGAATGCAGGGGGGAACGCCCGATGAGCCTCGATTACACCGCCGCGGAGATGATGACCGTCACCGCCGCCCGCGCCCTGGAAAACGGCATGACCTGCTTCGTCGGCATCGGCCTGCCCTCTGAGGCCGCCAACCTGGCGCGCCTGACCCATGCCCCGGACGTGGTGCTGATCTACGAATCCGGCACCCTGCAGACCCAGCCCGACGTGCTGCCGCTCTCCATCGGTGATGGCGAGCTGGCCGAGACCGCCCTGACCACCGTGGCGGTGCCGGAGATGTTCCGCTACTGGCTGCAGGGCGGGAAGATCAACGTGGGCTTCCTGGGTACCGCCCAGATCGACCGCTACTGCAACCTCAACACCACCCTGATCGGCGACTACCGGGAGCCCAAGGTGCGCCTGCCGGGGGGCGGCGGTGCACCGGAGATCGCGACCAATGCCGGCGAGGTGTTTATCACCCTGAAGCACTCCAAGCGGGCCTTCGTCGACCGGGTCGACTTCATCACCACCCTGGGCTTCGGCCGCGACGGCAAGGGGCGCGACGGCGTGCCCAATATCGGCAAGGGCCCGACCCGGGTGATCACCGACCTGTGCGTGATGAAGCCCGACCCCGAGACCAAGGAGCTGGTGGTGGTGTCGCTGCACCCGGGCGTGACCCGCGAGGACGTGATCGAGGCCACCGGCTGGGAACTTCGCTTCGCCGAGACCCTGGAGAGCACCCCGGAGCCCAGCGCCAAGGAGCTCGAGATCCTGCGGGATCTCAAGGACCGCACCGCCCGTGCCCATAGCGGCCAGTAAGCCGAGCAGGAGAGTCATATGACCGACGTTTATCTCTGCCATCCGCGGCGCAGCGCCATCGGCCGCTTCGGCGGCACCCTCTCCAGCGTGCGCCCCGACGACCTGGCCGCCAGCCTCTTCAAGGCAGTGCTGGCCGAGGCCCCGCAGCTCGATCCGGCGGCCATCGAGGAGGTCTTTATGGGCTGCGCCAACCAGGCCGGCGAAGACAACCGCAGCGTGGCGCGCATGTCGCTGCTGCTGGCCGGCATGCCGACCTCGGTGCCCGGCACCACCCTGAACCGCCTGTGCGGTTCCGGCATGGACGCGGTGGGCACCGCCTTCCGCGCCATCAAGGCCGGCGAGATGGAGCTGGCCCTGGCCGGCGGCGTGGAGTCCATGTCCCGGGCCCCCTACGTGATGGGCAAGGCCGATAGCGCCTTCTCCCGGGGTCAGCAGATCGAGGACACCACCATCGGCTGGCGCTTTATCAACCCGCTGATGAAGAAGATGTACGGCGTCGACTCCATGCCGGAGACCGCCGAGAACGTCGCCGAGCGGTTCGACATCGCCCGGGAGGATCAGGACGCCTTCGCCCTGCGCTCCCAGCAGAAGGCCGCCGCCGCCCAACAGGCCGGGCGCTTCGCCGAGGAGATCACCGCCATCGAGATCCCCCGGCGCAAGCAGGAACCGCTGATCTTCGATCGGGACGAGCACCCGCGTGCGACGACGCTGGAGAAGCTGGCCGGCCTGGCGACGCCCTTCCGCGAGGGTGGCAGCGTCACCGCGGGTAACGCCTCCGGGGTCAACGACGGCGCCGCCGCCATGCTGGTGGCAAGCACCGCGGCGGTGGAGAAGCACGGCCTGACGCCCATGGCCAAGATCCTCGGCATGGCCACCGCCGGCGTCGAGCCGCGGATCATGGGCTATGGTCCGGTGCCCGCGGTCAACAAGCTGCTCGCGCGCACCGGGGTGTCGATGGACGAGATCGACGTTATCGAGCTCAACGAGGCCTTCGCCGCCCAGGCCCTGGCCTGCATGCGCGACCTGGGGCTCGCGGACGATGACCCCCGGGTCAATCCCAACGGCGGCGCCATCGCCCTGGGCCACCCGCTGGGCATGTCCGGCGCCCGCCTGCTGCTGACCGCCGCCCATGAGCTGCAGAAGAGCGGCAAGCGCTATGCCCTGTGCACCATGTGCGTGGGGGTGGGGCAGGGTATCGCGACGCTGATCGAGCGGGTCTGAGCGAGACCGAAGGTTGAATGCAGGGCCGGTGATATGATGTCGCCGGCCTTGTCCGTTGTCATACACGGAGAGAGATCATGGCATTTCTGACTATCAAGGGCCGCAGCGTGGCCTATCGTCTGCTGGGTGCGGCGGCCAACCCCCTGGTGGTGCTGGCGCATCCGCTGGGCATGACCCAGGCGGTGTGGGACGACATCCTGCCGGCGCTGCTGCACCGCTACCGGGTGCTGACCTGGGACCTGCCCGGCCATGGTGCCAGCCAGGCCTGGGGCGAGGGCGCCATCGCCCCGGCCGACCTGGCCGCCGAGGCCCTGGCCCTGGCCGATCATGCCGGCGCCGAACGCTTTCACTTCGTCGGTACCTCCATCGGCGGGGTGGTCGGCCAGCAGCTGATCGCTGAGCATGCCGAGCGTCTCGCCTCCGCGACGCTCACCAATACCGGGGCGGTGATCGGCACCGCGGAGCTCTGGGACACCCGCGCCGCTCGCGTGCGCGAGGAAGGCCTGGCGGCGATGAGCGGCGAGATCGTGCCGCGCTGGTTCGCCCCGGCCTGCTTCGAGGCCGAGCCGGCCCTCAAGCCCGGCTGGATGACCCAGATGGGCCGCGGCGACGACGAGGCCTACGCCAAGCTGTGCGAGATGCTCGGCGGCCACGCCTTTACCGGCAAGCTCAACGGGAAGGGCGTCAAGGTGCAACTGCTGGGCGGCAGCGAGGACCTGGCGACCCCGCCGGCGACCCTCGAGGCCCTGTCCAGCGAGCTCGACGGCGCGCCGCTTGCGATCCTCGACGGCGTCGGCCATGTGCCCTCCGTGGAGGTGCCGGAGCGCTTCGCCGAAGCCTTGCTGGCGGTGCTGGACTAGTTGTTTAGTCCCGCCACTCTGGCGCCGTTTCTACCGGGCGCCAAGGGACACACCGTGTGCCTACCCAGGCGCCGCGACTGGCGGAACCTTGGCGTGGCCGTCTTAGCTCAGGGATAGCGTCCGCTGCGGCGGTTCTCCACCAGCACCTCGAGGATGGCGTTGGCGGCCTGCATCACCTCGGAGGGGGGCTCGCCGCGGCGGCGGCTGCACAGCACCGGCGAGGTGAGGCTCTTGTCGGCCAGGTAGATGAAACTGATGCCGTCGCGGCGCACCCGCCTGACCTGCTCGGGCACCAGGGTGATGCCGATCTCCGAGGCCACCAGGCCCAGCGCCGTCTGCAGCTCGTTGGCCTCCTGTACCACCTCCACCTTGAGCCCCTGGCGGCGGAACAGGCCGAGCACGGTATCGGCGAGGCTGGGGCGCGGCTTGGCGGGAAACAGGATCAGCGGGTAGTCGGCGAGTTCCGCCAGGGTGGGGGTGGTGCCCTCCAGGGGGTGACCGCAGGGCACGGCGGCCATCAGCGGTTCGTCGAACAGCACCTCCTGCTCCACGTCCGGGTCATCGATGCGCAGGCGCCCGAAGCCGATATCGATACGCCCCGCCTTGAGGGCCTGCACCTGCTGCACCGTGGTCAGCTCCGCCAGGCTCAGCTCGACGTTATCCTTTTGTCGTAAGCCCCGCACCAGCAGCGGTAGCTGCCCATAGAAGACCGAGGCGACGAAGCCGATCCCGAACATCACCCGCTGGCTTCGGGCCATGCGGCGGGCGGCCTGCACCGTGGTGTCGATCTTCTCCAGTATCTGCAGAGTATGCTCATAGAAGAACTGACCGGTGGTGGTCAGGCGCATGCCGCGGGGCCCGCGATCGAAGAGCTTGACCCCGACTTCTTCCTCTAACTGTTTGATTTGTCGAGATAGCGGTGGCTGCGCCATATGCAGCCTGGCCGCCGCTCGGGTCAGGTTCAGCTCCTCGGCGACGACGCAGAAGTACCTCAGGTGACGCAGCTCCATGATACCTCCAGGGTATGGCTGAGGACCCAAACGATATTGGTTCTGTGCCCTGGGGGCAATCACACTTGCCCCATAACAGGGCAGACCGAGGTTCGACCCGGTGCCTTCCGCCAAGGAGCACGCCCTGCGAGACCCGCTAGCACCGGCCGCGACCGGTCATAACGACAATGACGAGGATAGCCCGATGAGCGTCAAGATCTTCGACACCCCGGAAGTCCAGGATTTCCTCAAGGCCGTGGCCGGCTTCGATCAAGCCGGCGGCAACGAGCGCGCCAAGCAGATCCTGCACCGCCTGCTCTCCGACCTCTATCGCCTGATCGATGACTTCGATGTCAGCCCCGAGGAGTTCTGGTCGAGCGTCAGCCTGCTCAATGCCCTGGGCCACGATACCCAGTTCGGCCTGCTGGCCCCGGGCCTGGGCTTCGACCACTACCTGGACATGCGCATGGACGCCGAGGACGCGGCCCGCGGCCTGGCCGGCGGCACCCCGCGCACCATCGAGGGGCCCCTCTACGTGGCCGGCGCCCCCGAGGACGAAGGCTACGCGCGCCTGGACGACGGAAAGGACGCCGATGGCGAGACCATGTGGCTGACCGGCCAGGTGCGTGACACCGATGGCCGGCCGGTCGCCGGCGCCCGGGTCGAGATCTGGCACGCCGACTCCAAGGGCGGTTACTCCTTCTTCGACCCCTCGCAGTCCGAGTACAACCTGCGCCGGACCATCGTCACCGACGCCGAGGGCCGCTACATCGCCCGCAGCATCATCCCCTCCGGCTACGGCGTCCCGGAAGGCGCGCCCACCGACCAGGTGCTCAAGGCCCTGGGCCGCCACGGCGAGCGCCCGGCACATATTCACTACTTCGTCTCGGCGCCGGGTCACCAGCACCTGACCACCCAGATCAACCTGGCCGGCGACCCCTACACCTGGGGTGACTTCGCCTTCGCCACCCGCGAGGAGCTGGTGATCCCGGCCAAGCGCATCGACGACGCCGTCGAGATCGACAAGCGTCGGCTGGAGGGTCCCTTCGCCGAGGTGATCTTCGATATCGAGCTGAGCCGGACCGAGGCCGCCGAGCTGCAGAGTCGCCACGCCCGTCCGCGGGCCAAGGAAGACGCGCAGGATGCCGGCAGCCAGTTGGCCGGAACCGCCAAGGTCTGAGCTCGACAGGCCCTCAGAACCTCGCGCCGGCGGCTCGCCGGCGCCCCCGAATCCCGTTTTGCCCGTCCCGCCATGGCGCTCCTCGCCATGGGCTGGGGAAGCCTTGGCTTCCGCCGGGACGCGGCGAGTCCAACAGCGTCTCTGCCGAGACATCAGGAGTCCGATCATGACCCACAAGCTTGATCAACTCGAGAAACGCGTTCGCGGCGCCGTCATCGACGACGCCGAGGCCGGCATCTTCCGCTGCCACCGCAGCATGTTCACCGACCCCGACTTCTTCGACCTGGAAATGAAGCATGTCTTCGAGGGCAACTGGCTGTTCCTGGCCCACGAGAGCCAGATCGCGGAGCCCGGCGACTACTTCACCCTGACCATGGGTCGCCAGCCGGTCGTTATCACCCGCGACAAGGAGGGCGAGCTGCACGGCCTGATCAACGCCTGCGCCCACCGCGGTACCACCCTGTGCCGGCGCAAGCGCGGCAACAAGGGCACCTTCACCTGCCCCTTCCACGGCTGGACCTTCAAGAACGACGGCAAGCTGCTCAAGGCCAAGAACGAGAAGACCGGCGCCTACCCGGAGGGGTTCAAGCAGGACGGCTCCCACGACCTCACGCGGCTGCCGCGCTTCGAGAGCTACAAGGGCTTCCTGTTCGGCAGCCTGAGCGATGATGTCCTGCCCCTGGAGGAGTACCTCGGCGAGACCAAGAAGGTCATCGACAATATCGTCGATCAGGCGCCGGAGGGGCTGGAAGTGCTGCGCGGCACCTCGTCCTACACCTATCACGGCAACTGGAAGCTGCAGGCCGAGAACGGCGCCGATGGCTATCACGTCGGCACCGTGCACTGGAACTACGCCTCCACCATGGATCGCCGCAACTATGACGCCGGCGGCACCAAGGCGGTGGACGCCAACGGCTGGTCGAAGAGCCAGGGCGGCTTCTACTGCTACGAGAACGGCCACATCATGCTCTGGACGCGGCTGCTCAACCCCGAGGTGCGCCCGGTCTACACCCGCAAGGACGCGATCGAGAGCGAACTCGGCGAGGCCCGGGCCGACTCCATCGTCAACCAGACCCGTAACCTCTGCCTCTACCCCAACGTCTACCTGATGGATCAGTTCTCCACCCAGATCCGCGTGCTGCGTCCGCTGTCCGTGGACAAGACCGAGGTGACCATCTACTGCTTCGCGCCCAAGGGCGAGTCCGCCGAGGATCGCCGCGTGCGCATCCGTCAGTACGAGGACTTCTTCAACGTCAGCGGCATGGGCACGCCGGACGACCTGGAAGAGTTCCGTGGCTGCCAGACCGGCTACGCCGGCTCGCTGGCCGAGTGGAACGACCTGTCCCGCGGCGCCACGCAGTGGATCGAGGGCGCCGACGACAATGCCAAGGCGATCGATATGAAACCCCTGCTCAGCGGGGCCTCCCCGGAGGACGAGGGGATCTACGTGCTGCACCACAAGCACTGGGTCGAGCAGATGCTGCGCGCCATCGACAAGGAGCGCGGCCAGTTTATCGCCACCGAATCCGCGGCAGAGGAGGAGCACGCATGAGCATCTCTTATCAGGAACTTCAGGCCTTTCTCTACCGCGAGGCGCGGCTGCTCGACGACCGTCAGTGGGACGAGTGGCTGGAGTGCTACCGCCAGGATGCGGTGTTCTGGATGCCGGCCTGGGACGACGACGATCGGCTGACCGAAGACCCCGATGCCGAGATCTCGCTGATCTACTACCCCAACCGCGAGGGTCTCGAGGACCGGGTCTACCGGATCAAGACCGAGCGCAGTGGGGCCAGCACGCCCGAGCCGCGTACCACGCACCAGATCAACAACCTGGAAGTGCTCGGTCAGGACGGCGATGAGGTGACGCTGCGTTTCAACTGGCAGACCCTGAGCCATCGCTACAAGGAGACCCAGACCTTCTTCGGCACCTCCTTCTACACCCTGGACGTGTCGGGCGAGCGACCGCTGATCACCCGCAAGGTGATCCAGCTGAATAACGATTACATCCATCAGGTCATCGACGTTTACCACGTCTGATGCGCTGAGGGAGGAGAACCACCATGAGCTACACCATTGCCCTTAACTTCGAGGATGGCGTCACCCGTTTCATCGGCTGCAAGGTGGGCGAGACCGTCCTCGACGCCGCCTACCGGCAGAAGGTCAACCTGCCCATGGACTGCTCCGATGGGGTCTGTGGCACCTGCAAGGGCCACTGCGAGCAGGGGGGCTTCGACATGGGTGACGAGTACCTGGAGGAGGCGCTCTCCGACGAGGAGGCCGCGGGCGGCATGGTGCTGACCTGCCAGATGGTGCCGTCGTCCGACTGCGTCGTTCAGGTTCCGGTGGCCTCCTCCCTGTGCAAGACCGCGGTGGGTGAGGTGCAGGGCAGCATCGCCGCGGTGGAGCGTCTCTCCGAGGACAGCATCGAGCTGGCCATCGACCTGGACGAGGGCGGCGAACTGGCCTTCCTGCCCGGCCAGTACGTGAATATCACGGTGCCGGGGGCGGGGGTCCATCGCTCCTACTCCTTCAGCTCGCTGCCCGGAGAGACGCGTGCCAGCTTCCTGATCCGCAATATCCCGGGCGGGGTGATGAGCAGCTACCTCACCGAGCGGGCCGCACTCGGCGAGCGCCTGACCCTGACCGGCCCCCTGGGCAGCTTCTACCTGCGCGAGGTGACTCGCCCGGTGCTGATGTTGGCCGGCGGTACGGGCCTGGCGCCCTTCCTGGCCATGCTCGAGCAGCTGGCTCGGCAACGGCAGGAAGGCAAGGGCGGCGATCAGCCGATCCATCTGATCTACGGGGTCAACCAGGACGATCACCTGGTCAAGGTGGACGCCCTGGAGGCCTTCGCCGAGCAGCTGCCGAGCTTTACCTACGCCACCGTGGTGGTGGACGAGGCCAGCGACCACCCGCGCAAGGGCTACGTCATCCACCATATGGATGCCGGCGTCATGCATGATGGCGACGTCGATGTCTACCTCTGCGGGCCGCCGCCCATGGTCGACGCCGTGCTCAAGCATTTCGATGCCGAGGGCATCGTGCCGCAGAGCTTCCATTACGAGAAGTTCACGCCGAACGCGGCGGGGGAGGCCGCATGAGCCGCTTCGCCAAGAAGGTGATGGTGATCACCGGGGCCGCCCAGGGCATCGGCCGGCGGGTCGCCGAGCGGGCCGGCGCCGAGGGCGCCCGCCTGGCCCTGGTGGATCGCGCCGACCTGATCCACGAGGTGGTGGCCGAGCTGGCCGAGCAGGGCATCGAGGCCATCGCCCTGCAGGCCGACCTGGAGACCTGGGAAGGCGCCGCCGAGGTGATGGCGAAGAGCGTCGAGCGCTTCGGACGGATCGATATCCTGATCAATAACGTGGGCGGGGCGATCAACTTCAAGCCGTTCACCGAGTTCAGCGACAGCGAGATCGCCGCCGAGATCACCCGCTCGCTGATGCCGACCCTGTGGTGCTGCCGGGCGGTGCTGCCCAGCATGGTGGCGCAGGGTGGTGGCGTCATCGTCAACGTCTCCTCGGCGGCCACCCGCGGCATCCACCGGATTCCCTACTCGGCGGCCAAGGGCGGCGTCAACGCCATGACCGCCTCGCTGGCCTTCGAGGTTGCCGAGCACGGCATCCGCGTGGTGGCCACCGCTCCCGGCGGCACCGAGGCGCCGCCGCGGCGCATCTCCCGGGGCACCCCCGAGCCGCGCAACGCGACGGAGCAGGCCTGGTTCCAGGCACATATCGACCAGACCAAGCAGAGCTGCCTGATGAACCGCTACGGCACCCTGGACGAGATGGCCGCGCCCATCCTCTTCCTCGCCTCGGACGAGGCCAGCTATATCACCGGCAGCGTGGTGCCGGTGGCCGGCGGCGACCTCGGCTAGCCGATGGCCGGATCGGATGCCAGGGCCCGGGGACGGGCCCAAGCAGGATTCCAACGACAATAATTCCCCTGGAGCACACCATGAAACATCTCGAGAAGGGCGTCGGCCTGCGGTCCGCGCCCAGGGACTTCCTCCGCGACCTCAACGTCGACAACCTCAGCGCCGGCGTGGTCGCCGGCATCTTCGGCCTCAGCGCTGGGATCATCCATATCAGCGCCGGCACCGCCGCCGGCCTCGATTCCCACTTCATCATGATCTGGGTGATCAGCTACCTGATGATCAATGGCCTCTTCGGCCTGGTGATGCCGGCCTACTACCGGCTGCCGATGCCCATGGCCAACTCCATCCCCGGGGCCCTGCTGTTCGCCGCCATCATCCCCGTGGTGGGCCTGGAGGCCGCCCTGGGGGCGACCCTGATCGCCGGGGCCATCTCTCTGGTGGCCGGCCTGGCCGGGGTCATGGGCATCGTCATGAAGCTGATTCCCATGCCCATCGTCATGGGTATGGTCGCCGGGGTGCTGCTCAAGTTCGGCCTCAATATGGTGGCGCCGCTGGAGAACGCCATTCTGCCGGCGGCGATCATGATCCTGGCCTTCTTCTTCTCGGCCCGCCTGCTGCGCCGGGTGCCGCCGCTGATCGTCGCCATGCTGGCCGGTATCGCCTACATGGCCTATAGCGGCGTCGACTTCTCCGCGGTCGAGTTCTCGGTGACCTTCCCCGAATTCATCGTGCCGGAGTTCACCCTGAACGCCTTCCTCGCCTATGGCCTGCCGCTGGCGCTGATCCTGGTGGGCATGGAGACCCCCGCCGGGGTGGGGTTGATCAAGGGCATGGGCTACAAGGAAGTGCCGGCCAACGCCATCACCGCGGTGGGCGGCGTGGGCACCATGCTCTCGGCCTTCTTCAACCTGCACAGCACCTGCATCGCCGCGCCGATGACCGGCATCTGCGCCTCGCCGGAGGCCGGCCACCAGGACAAGCGCTGGGTGGCGGCGGTGGTGACCGGGGCCATCTTCGTGATCGCCGCGCCCTTCTACGGCTTCGTGGTCAGCCTGATCGAGGCCATGCCGGGCTACTTTATCGCCATCATCGCCGGCCTGGCGCTGCTGCGTGTGATCACCTCGGCGATGCATATGGCCTTCTCCGGCAAGCACGAGATGGGCGGCCTCTTCGCCTTCCTGATCGCCGCCTCCGGCCTGCAGATCCTCGGCATCGGCGCCTCCTTCTGGGCCCTGGTGCTGGGGGTGGTGATCTCGATGCTCTTCGAGACCAAGGACTTCGAGTTCCTGCTGACGCGACGCGAGCGGCCCGGCAAGGCCGCTTCCTGATACTCTCGTCTTCCCCCTTGGCTCGGGCCCCGTCGGCCCGGGCTTTTTTCCTTTGTCGTCCAGCCGAAGAGGGACTTTGACCATGTCGCGACTCAAGGATGTCTCGCTTCCCGCCATCACCGCCGGCTTCGTGGCGGTGCTGATCTCCTACTCGGGGCCCTTGGCGATCTTCTTCCAGGCGGCCCAGAGCGCCGGGGTCTCCGAGGCCATGATGACCTCCTGGGTATGGGCCATCTCGCTGGGGGCCGCCGTTTCCGGGATCGCGCTCAGCCTGTGGCTCAGGGTGCCGGTGGTCACCGCCTGGTCGGCGCCGGGCACGGCGCTGCTGGTGACCCTCTTCCCCGGGCTCTCGCTCAACGAGGCGGTGGGTGCCTACCTCACCGCGGCGGTGATGCTCTTCGTGATCGGCATCAGCGGTTCCTTCGACCGTCTCGTCAGGGCGATTCCCCCGGGTATCGCCAGCGCCATGATGGCCGGTATCCTCTTCCAGTTCGGGGTCGGCGTCTTCGTCTCCCTGGAGTCGGTGCCGGCGCTGGCCATCGGCATGCTGATCACCTACCTGGTGGCGCGGCGCCTGACGCCCCGCTATGGGCTGATCATCCTGCTGCTGGTGGGCATCGCGCTGGCGGTAGGGCTGGAGGGCGCCAGCCTGCAGGGCGTCTCCCTGCAACTGGCCGAACCGCAGTTTATCCGCCCGGAGTGGAGCTGGCATGCCACCCTGAGCCTGGCCCTGCCGCTGGTGCTGGTCAGCCTCACCGGCCAGTTCCTGCCCGGCATGGCGATCCTGCGCACCTCGGGCTATGACACCCCGGCCAGGCCGATCGTCACCGTCACCAGCCTGACCTCCTTCGCCACCGCCTTCTTCGGTGGCATTACTACCGTGGTGGCGGCCATCACCGCCGCCATCTGCACCGGCAAGGAGGCCCACGAGGATCCCGGCAAGCGCTACGTGGCTGGGGTCGCCAATGGCGGCTTCTACCTGCTGGGGGCCTGCTTCGCCGGTACCATCGTGGCGCTCTTTACCTCCTTGCCCGGGGAGTTCGTGGCGATCCTAGCGGGGCTGGCGCTGATCGGCGCCATCACCAGCAACCTCAGCGCCTTCGCGGCCCAGAAGGATCACCTGGAGGCCTCGGTGATCACCTTTGTCGCCACCGCCTCGGGCATCAGCTTCCTGGGCCTGGGCTCCGCCTTCTGGGGCGTGGTGGCCGGTGGCCTGGCCTACCAGTTGCTGCATGGCCGCTTCGTAATCTCGAGGGGGCGGCGGATCAGGGAGTCCTGAGATTGTTCTTTCGTCGTATCCCTGGTCGCGGTCGGGCGATGAGCCAGGCGGGGATGCGGCCCGGTCGGGCCCGTCGTGTCGTCGCCGGTGGTGGCGATGGGCCGGAGGCGGCCGATAGGGGGATGGCGCGAAATACAAGATAATCCACTGGTACGATGCGCTTAATCGGGTAGTGATTATGAAAACCTGCTGGAATTCTGGTGCTTGTTCCTAGATTTATTGGATGACCTCACCATACCCCTAGGGGTATGGCCGAAAGCCCAAAGGGTATTGGCTGGCTGGGCCGAGGATGGCGAAGATACTTGAAAAGTGTAGTTTGTCCGGCGCCCGATCGGGCTCGGCGAGAGTGGCTCTCCCCCGGCAGAGGGGAACAAGGATAATGACAGAGGCCCAGACCATGACCGTAAAGATCTTCGATACCCCGGAAGTCCAGGACTTCCTCAAGACCGTGGCCGGCTTCGATCAGGCCGGCGGCAACGAGCGCGCCAAGCAGATCCTGCACCGCCTGCTCTCCGACCTCTACCGCCTGATCGACGACTTCGACGTCAGCCCCGAGGAGTTCTGGTCGAGCGTCAGCCTGCTCAATGCCCTGGGCCACGATACCCAGTTCGGCCTGCTGGCCCCGGGCCTGGGCTTCGACCACTACCTGGACATGCGCATGGACGCCGAGGACGCGGCCCGCGGCCTGGCCGGCGGCACCCCGCGCACCATCGAGGGGCCCCTCTACGTGGCCGGCGCCCCCGAGGACGAAGGCTACGCGCGCCTGGACGACGGAAAGGACGCCGATGGCGAGACCATGTGGCTGACCGGCCAGGTGCGTGACACCGATGGCCGGCCGGTCGCCGGCGCCCGGGTCGAGATCTGGCACGCCGACTCCAAGGGCGGTTACTCCTTCTTCGACCCCTCGCAGTCCGAGTACAACCTGCGCCGGACCATCGTCACCGACGCCGAGGGCCGCTACATCGCCCGCAGCATCATCCCCTCCGGCTACGGCGTCCCGGAAGGCGCGCCCACCGACCAGGTGCTCAAGGCCCTGGGCCGCCACGGCGAGCGCCCGGCACATATTCACTACTTCGTCTCGGCGCCGGGTCACCAGCACCTGACCACCCAGATCAACCTGGCCGGCGACAAGTACACCTGGGATGACTTCGCCTTCGCCACCCGCGAGGAACTGGTGGTGCCGGCCAAGCGCATCGATGACGCCGCCGAGATCGCCAAGCGTGAGCTGGAGGGCCCCTTCGCCGAGGTGGTCTTCGATATCGAGTTGGCCAGGACCGACGCGCCCGAGCTGCAGGTGCGCCACGCCCGCCCACGGGCCAAGGAAGACGCCCAGGACCAGGCCAGCCAGTTGGCCGGCACCGCCAGGGTCTGAGCCAGTGCACCACCCGGGTGCCATCGCTTCCGCAGGGCACGACAAGGGTGCCTGGACCCTGGCGGTCTATCGCGAAGCCTTTATTCAAGTCGCTGTTTTATAAAGCTCTTGAGATAAGTGGCACCCGGTTCGCTTGATATGATCGGGATTAGACTTAAGGCCTAGTCGACCGACCATGTGTGGTTTTATTTGAAAATTCATGTGATATTTAATGCATGTGGTGTCAGCGACACCCGGCACAATAACAATCACGAGGTGACCCCATCATGACGCAGCAAACCACGAACCCGACCCTGACTCCCCGGCGGCGCGTCGGCGCCGCCTGCCTCGGTGCCTTCCTGGCCGGCTCGCTGGCGATGAGCCAGGCCCAGGCGAGCGATATCACCCTCAATTATGCCTTCTTCGCCCCCGCCCAGACCTTCCCCGCGGTACAGATGGAGCACTGGGCCGAGGAGCTGGAGCGCCGCACCGACGGTCGCGTGTCGGTCAATACCTTCCCCGGGGGCACCCTGCTGACCGCCGGCAACATGTATGACGGCGTGCAGAGCGGCGTCGCCGATATCGGCCTCTCCGCCACCTCCTATGAGCCGGCGCGCTTTCCGCTGATCAACCTGGCCGGCAACCTCACCGGCATCGAGGTCGACTCGACGGTGGCCAGCCGGGTGGTCTACGACCTGATCCAGGAGTTTCCCGCCGACCAGCTGGGCCTCGAGGATTTCAAGGTGATCACCGCCTTCACCTCCGAGCCGGGCTACCTGCATAGCCGTACCCCGGTGACCTCCCTCGAGGATCTCCAGGGCCAGGAGATTCGCGTACCCGGTGACAGCACCGAGGTGCTGGAAGCGCTGGACGGCGTCCCCGTGGGCCTCAACCAGGCCGAGACCGGCGAGGCCCTGCAGGCGGGGGTGGTCGACGGCTATGTGGGCTCCCGCGAGACGCTGATGGACCTGCAATACGCCCGCAGCGTCCAGTACGTCACCGACTACCCGCTGACCAATGTGGTCTTCGTCGCCGCCATGAACCGCCAGCGCTGGGAGTCGCTGCCCGAGGACGTACGGCGGGTGATCGACGAACTGGGCGCCGAGATGGCCCACTTCGCCGGCGACTACCTGGACGGCCATATCGAGGAGTCGCTGGCCTGGGCCGCCGACAACCACGACGTCGAGACCTTGACGCTGAGCGACGAGGAGGCGGCGCGCTGGGCCGAACGCCTGGCGCCCATCAACGAGGCGCGCCTGGCCCAGGTGGCCGAGATGGGCCTGCCCGCCGAGGCATTCCACGGACGCATGCGGGAGCTGATCGACAGCTATCGCCAACCCTGAACCCCTGGGGTTACGGGCCCGGCGGCGGCCGAGTCGCCGCCGGGAGTGATCGACTCTGCGAGGCACTCGTCCCATGCATCGATGCAATCTCCTGATCAGCCGCGCCCTGCTGTTCGTGGCCGGCCTGGCCCTGCTGGCCATGGTCGCCCTGGTCGCCGCCAATATCGTTATGCGCCAGCTGGCCGCCTCCTTCGGCGGCACCAGCGAGATCGTCGGCTGGCTCACCGCGGTGGTGGTCGCCTTCTCCCTGGCCTATGCGCAGTTGAACAAGGCGCATGTGGAGCTGGATATCCTGGTGGCGCGGCTCCCCGAGCGCCTGCAGGCCTTGCTCCAGGCCCTGGTGGCCCTGGTCAGCCTGCTGTTCTTCGCCATGGTGGCCATCAAGCTCTGGGAGTACGGCTATGGCGCCATGCAGCGCGGCATGGTCTCCCAGACCCTGCGCCTGCTCCTCCATCCGATGATCTACCTGGTGGCCCTGGGCTTCTCCGCCTTCTGCCTGGTGCTGCTGGCGGATGTCTTCGGCAGCCTGAAACGAGTGGTGACGAAATGAGCATGACCCTGATGGCCGTGGTCGGCGTCCTGGCCCTCTTCCTGCTGATCCTGCTCAAGATGCCGATCAGCTTCGCGATGTTTATCGTCGGCTTCTTCGGCATGCTGCAGATGACCAGCCCGATGGCCGCCTACAACATCATCAGCTCGGGCATCTGGGAGCAGTTGTCGGCCTACTCGCTGAGCGTCATCCCGCTGTTTATCTTTATGGGCGAGCTGCTGTTTCGCTCGGGGATCACCGAGAAGATCTTCGCCTCCGCCTATGCCTGGATCGGCCATCGTCGCGGCTCCATGGCCACCACGACCATCCTCAGCAGCGCCGGCTTCGCGGCGGTCAGCGGTTCCAATACCGCCACCGCGGCCACCGTCGGCACCATCGCCCTGCCGGAGATGAAGAAGTTCGGCTATCACCGGGCGCTCAGCGCCGGTAGCGTGGCCACCGGCGGCACCCTGGGGGTGATCATTCCGCCCAGCTCGGTACTGATCGTGATCGCCCTGCAGGCGGAGCTGGCCATTCGTGACCTGTTTATCGCCAGCATCGTGCCGGGGCTGATCCTGGTGGCGCTGTTCGTGATGACCATCGCCTGGCTATGCCGGAAGTACCCGGCCATGGCCCCCGCCGGGGAGCGGGCCACCTGGGCGGTACGGCTGACATCGCTCAAGGGCGTGCTGGAGATCGCGGCGCTCTTCGCCCTGGTGCTGGGGGGCCTCTTCGCCGGCTGGTTCACCTCCACCGAGGCCGCCGCCGTGGGCTGCGTGGGCGCCCTGGCCATCGTCGCCCTGCAGGGACGCCTGACCCTGGAGGTGCTCCAGGAGGCGCTGGCCAATGCCCTCAAGTCCTCGGCCATGATCCTGATGCTGGTGGCCGGCGCGGTGATCTTCGGACGCTTCCTCACCGTGACCCGGCTGCCCTTCCTGGTGGGTGACTGGGCCGCGGCCCTGCCGCTGCCGGCGATCCTGATCATGGCCTGCGTGCTGCTGATCTACGTGATCGGTGGGGCCCTGATGGACGCCATGGGCTTTTTGATCATCTCGATCCCGATCTTCTTCCCGGTGGCCCTGGCGCTGGGCTATGACCCCATCTGGTTCGGCATCATGGTGTGCATCGTCACCAGCATGGGGGCGATCACGCCGCCGGTGGGGGTCAACGCCTTTATCGTCAAGAGCCTCGATCCGGAGCTGGGCTTCGGCGATATCTTCCGCGGCGTCGGCTACTTCATGCTGCCCTACCTGGCCTGCATCCTGCTGCTGCTGGCGATTCCCGAACTGATCCTGTTCGTGCTCTAGGCAGACCGAGGAGGGACTCGCCGATGCGTCGGATTATTTATTTGAAATTTCATGTGAAAAATAACTAAAGGCCGAGACATGACCTCTGTGATCGAAGCCCTCGCCCTGGGGCGAGGCCCCAAGCGGGTAGTGATCAAGGACACCATCGATATCGCCGGCTACCCGACCCGGGCCGGGTCGGCGGCCCTGGCCGAGGCGGCACCGGCCGAGCGCCATGCCGAGATCGTCGCGCGCACCCTGGCGGCGGGCTATCGCCTCGTCGGCAAGGCCAACCTCCACGAGCTGGCCTTCGGCATGACCGGTCTCAATGCCTGGACCGGCACCCCCGCGAATCCGCGCTTTCCCGAGCGGATTCCCGGTGGCTCCTCCAGCGGCTCGGCGGCGGCGGTGGCGGCGGGGCTGGCCGAGGTCGGCATCGGCACCGATACCGGCGGCTCGATTCGCCTGCCCGCGGCCTGCTGCGGCCTCTATGGCCTCAAGCCGAGCTTCGGACGCCTCGATCGTCGCGGCGTGATGCCGGCGCTCAGTAGCCTCGACTGCGTCGGACCCATCGCCGCCGACCTGGAGGAGCTGATCGCCTTTATGGCGGCGGTGGATCCCCAGTTCGTGGCGCCACGCGGCGGACCGCGACCGCGGCTGGGCTGGCTTCAGGTCGTCGCCGATGAGGCCGAACAGAGCGCGGTGGAGGAGTGTCTGTCCGCCTCGTCGCTGCCCACTTCGCCCGCTCGGCTCACGCTGCTGGATGAGGCCTATAAGGCGGCCATGGCGGTGATCAACCGCGAAACCTTCGACGCCTGCGCGGCCTGGCTAGATGACGACCGCCTGGGCGCCGATGTGGCCAAGCGGTTACGGGCGGCGGGGCAGACCACCGACGCCGAACTCCATGAGGCCGAGGCGGTGCGCCGTGGCTTCGCCGCCGAAGTCGATCGGCTGCTCGAGACCCACGACGTCCTGGCGTTGCCGACCCTGCCCCATGCCCCCCTGACCCGGGCGGCGGCGGAGGCCGGCGAGCAGGACCTGACGATTTCCGCGCTCTTGCGGCCCTTCAACCTCTCCGGACATCCCGCCCTGACGGTGCCACTGGCGCCCCGGGCCGGGCGGCCGGTGGCCATGCAACTGGTGGGGCGCCGCGGCGATGACGCCGCTATCTGCCGGGCCGCCAGCTATCTGGTGGATCCGGCCCGGGCCTGAGGCCCGGCTCAAACAATAGGAGATGCTTATGCAAAGCACCGTCGACAAGTCCCAGTGGGGCGGGGAAGCCCGCTTCGATGCGCTGCTCGAGTCCATCCGCCGGCGCCGCGAGGAGTTCGAGGCCCAGCGCCATATTTCCCAGGACATCATCGAGGAGTTCCAGGCCATCGGCGTCTATCGCGCCATGGTGCCGGCCGGCTACGGCGGCGACGAGAAGTCCCCCGCCGAGTTCCTGAAGATGGTCGAGGCGATCTCGGCGGCGGACGGTTCCGCCGGCTGGGTGGCCAGCTTCGGCATGAACCCCGCCTACCTGGCCGCGCTGCCCGAGGAGACGCTGAAGGAGGTATGGCGGGACTCCCCCGACGTGGTCTTCGCCGGCGGCATCTTCCCGCCCCAGCCCGCCGAGCGGGTCGATCGCGGCTTCCGCATCTCGGGACGCTGGAAGTTCGCCAGCGGCTGCATGGGCGCCTCCCTGTGCGGCGTGGGCATCCTGCCCGACGAGGAGGGCGCCCTGCCGCGCATGGCGGTGCTGCCCCGCGACCAGGTAGCGATCGACCCGACCTGGGACATGCTGGGCATGGTGGCCACCGGCAGCCATGACCTGGTGGTCGAGGACGCCTATGTGCCGGAGGCCTGGACCTTCGTGCGCGGCGGCAAGCCCACCGTGGACGCGCCCTTCTTCCGCTACCCCTCGCTCTCCTTCGCCGCCCAGGTTCTGGCGGTGACCACCCTGGGCCTGGCCCGGGAGGCGCTGGACGGCGTGCGCGCCATGGCCGGCGGGCGCAAGTCGGTCACCGGCGCCCCCAACCTGGGCGAGCGGGAGTACGCGCAGATCGCCCTCGGCAAGGCCGAGGCCAGGGTACGCGCCGCCCGCGCCTTCTTCTACGACAGCACCGAGGCCGCCTGGGCGGCCATCGAGGCCGGGGGCGAGCCGAGCCGCGAGCAGATCAACCTGCTGCGCCTCTCCACCACCCACCTGACCCAGGAGTGCGCCGAGGCGATTCGTGACGTCTACCGGATCAGCGGCATGACCGGGGCCGACAACGGCCACCCCCTGTCGCGAATCCTGCGCGATTCCCAGCTCTGCACCCAGCACGCCTTTATGGGCGAGATCACCTGGAAGAACGCCGGCGCCATCTTCTTCGGCCATGAGCCCCTGCCGGGCTACCTCTAAGCGACGTTGTCCACACCGACCCAACGGAGATCACCCCTATGCACCGCGTACTCTTCTGCATCGGCATCAACCAGAACTTCATGAACGCCCCCGTCGAGGAGGGCAAGCAGGTCTGGCAGGCCTTCAGCCAGATGATGCAGGGCATCGACGAGCTGCCCGGCGTCACCATCCTGGGAATCATGGATGACGACCGCATCATGGTCGGCCCGTCCGCCACCGCCCCCTGGACCGCCTACATCATGGCCGACGTGCCGGACTACGAGAGCGTCGTCGCCGCCTGCAACTTCTTCCGCACCACCCCGGTGGGCGACGGTACCTACAAGCTGTGGAAATACGCCCGCGTCGAGGCGCGCATCGGCCGCGAGCTGGTCGTCCCCGAATGAGTCCCGCCCGAGTGACCCGCCAACGGATGATTCGTCGTAACGCATGAGGACAGGACCATGACCCAATTGATCGATATCGAAAACGTGACCGCCGACCCCGGCCGCCTGGTGGAGGAGGGGCGGGTGGACAAGAGCCTCTACTCCGATCCCGCGATCTTCGCGCAGGAGCTGGAGCGGATCTTCAACTCGACCTGGGTGTGGGTGGCCCACGAGAGCGAGGTCGCCGAGGCCGGCGCCTACAAGACCGCCTTCGTCGGTCGCCAGCCGGTGATCGTCAGCCGCGACCGCAAGAAGAACATCCATGTGCTGCTCAACCGCTGCCGCCATCGCGGCGCCACCGTCTGCGAGGGCAAGCGGGGCAAGACCCGGGCCTTCACCTGCCCCTATCACGGCTGGGGTTACTCCCTGGATGGCGAGCTGCGCGCCATCCCCAAACCGGAGGAGTACGAGGGCGTCATCGACAAGCAGGAGCTGCCGCTGGAACGCCTGCGCCACGACTCCTACCAGGGGATGATCTTCGCCACCTTCAACGAGGAGGCCGAGCCGCTGGAGGCGTTCCTGGGCGGCGCGAAGAAGTGGATCGACCTGTTTATGAAGCAGTCCGGCGGCTACCCGCTGCAGGTGCTCGGCGATCACCGCTTCCGCTTCCCCGGCAACTGGAAGATCCAGCTGGAGAACACCACCGACGCCTACCACTTCCCCATCGTCCACAAGTCCTTTATCTCGTCGCTGGACGACCAGACCTCCGAGGTCTTCGACTTCCTCGACGGCGAGGGCTTCGTCGAGGACCTGGGCAATGGCCATAGCGTCATGGTGATGATCCCCGAGCTGGTCGACCTGGAGGCCAACCTGGACGACCCCATCCCCGAGCGCTTCGCGGAGCTGGCCGAGGCGCTGCGCGCCGAGGGGCATGACGAGGCCGAAGTCCGTCGCCTGGTGCGCGCCGTGGGCGGCACCGGCTTCAACCTCAACCTCTTCCCCAACGTGGCCTGCTCCATGGCCTTCTTCCGGGTGCTGACGCCGATCAGCGTCGACGAGACCGAGATCCACCACGTGGCCATCGGCGGCGCCGGGGCCCCGGCGCCCTTCAACCAGACGCGCATGCGCCTCCACGAGCACTTCCAGGGTCCCATGGGCTTCGGTACCCCCGATGACGCCGAGGGCTGGGAGCGGGTGCAGAAGGGCTCCCTGGCCGGCCCGGACGGCTGGATCCTGGTCAACCGCGGCCTCAAGCGCATGGCGCCCTCCGCCGACGGCAACCCGGCCGGCGCGGTCTGCTCCGAGACCGGCATGCGCGCCGCCTACCAGATGTGGAAACGACTGATGAGCGACGAGGCAGGGGAGTAACGACCATGGCAGACAGCATGTTTCAGCAGGCGATCGACTTCATCAACCGCGAGGCCGACCTGCTCGATCACAAGGCCTACGCCGACTGGCTGGGGCTCTGGGAGCGCGACGGCACCTACGTGGTGCCGGTGGATATCCACGCGACGGATTTCGCCAACACCCTCAACTTCGCCTACGACGATCACGCCATGCGCGAGATGCGGGTGGCGCGGCTGAAGAACGGCGAGTCGGTCTCCAGCGAGGCCCAGGAGGGCACGGTACGCAGCCTGTCGCGCTTCTGCCTGCTCGACGAGGACGAGGCGTCGATCCGGCTGCGCTGCGCCATGTTCCTCAGCGAGGTGCGCCTGGCCAAGCCGCTGCTCTATCCCGCCAACGTGGAGTATCGGCTGACCAAGACCGCCGAGGGGCTGCGCCTGCACACCAAGGTGGTGCGCCTGATCAACGCCGGCCATCACCTCAATACCGTCGCCTTTATTTTCTGAGGCCCATCACTCGAGGAGAGGCACATGCAACCGATCGCCGTGATCACCGGCGCGGCCCAGGGACTGGGCCGTGTTATCGCCGAGCAGCTGCTGGCGGATGGCTTTCGCGTGGCCATCACCGACCGCGACCGGGAGGGCGCCGAGCGCCTGGCTCGGGAGCTCGATCCCGAGGGCAGGCGTGCCCTGGCACTCGCGCTGGACGTGACCCGCAAGGAAGACTTCAGTGCGGCCCTTGATGCGGTGGAGGAACGCCTCGGCGCCCCCACCGCCCTGGTCAATAACGCCGCCATGACCCCGACGACGCCGGTGATGGAGATCACCCCGGAGGAGTTCGACGCCGTGGTGGCCATCAACCTGCGTGGCACCTTCTTCGGCTGCCAGGTGTTCGGCGACTACTTCGCCGGCCGCGGCTACGGGCGCATCGTCAATATCGCCTCCCTGGCGGGGCAGAACGGCGGCACCGCCTCCGGCGCCCACTATGCCGCCAGCAAGGGCGCCATCCTGACCCTGACCAAGGTCTTCGCCGGCCAGCTGGCGGCGGCCAATGTCACCGTCAATGCGGTGGCCCCGGGCCCCCTGGACCTGCCGTCGGTGCGCGCCGCGGTGCCCGCCGACAAGCTGGCGAGCATCGTCGAGCGGGTGATTCCGGTCAAGCGGCTGGGTAACCCGGCCTTCGTGGCCACCACCGTGGCGCGGCTGCTGGGCGACGAGGCCGACTTCGTCACCGGGGCGGCCTGGGACATCAACGGCGGCATCCATATGCGCTAGCCACCCGGCGGCGAGGAGCGAACCATGACACAAGAGACCCTGACCCTGAGCGTCGCCCGGCGTCGCGACCACACCGACGAGATCGCGGTGCTCGAGCTGGTCGCCGCCGACGGCTCCCCCCTGCCGCCCTTCGAGGCGGGGGCCCATATCGACCTGCACCTGGGCGAAGGCCTGGTGCGCCAGTACTCCCTGAGCAATGCCCCCGTCCAGGGCGATCGCTATCGCCTGGGGGTGCTCAAGGACCCCGACTCCCGGGGCGGCTCCCGGGCGGTGCACGAGCGCCTCCACGAGGGCGTCGAGGTCACGGCCAGCGCGCCGCGCAACCACTTCCCCCTGGACGATTCGGCGGGGCACAGCCTGCTGGTGGGCGGCGGCATCGGCATCACCCCGATGATCGCCATGGCCCATGCCCTCCAGGCCGCCGGCCGCTCCTTCGAGCTTCACTACTGCTGTCGCTCCCGCGACAAGGCCGCCTTCCTGGAGGAGCTCGAGGGCACCTTCGGCGCGGCCCTGGTACTGCACTGCGACGACCAGGGGCCGGCGCAGCGCCTGGATATCGCCTCGCTGCTCGCCGCCCAGGGCGACGACGCCCACCTCTATGTCTGTGGTCCCTCGGGCTTCATGGACTGGGTGATCGGCACCGCCAAGGAAGGTGGTCTGTCCTCCGAGCGGGTGCACTTCGAGTACTTCAACGCCGAGGTCGACACCAGCGGCGGCGCCTTCGAGGTGGAGGCCGCGGCCAGCGGCGTCACGGTGCGGGTGGAGGAGGGCATGTCCATCGCCCAGGCGCTCAAGGCCGCCGGGGTCAAGGTGGACGTCTCCTGCGAGGAGGGGGTCTGCGGCACCTGCATCTGCGATGTGCTGGAAGGCACCCCCGACCACCGCGACCACTTCCTCAACGACGAGGAGAAGGCCGACAACGACCAGATGGCGGTGTGCTGCTCGCGGGCCAAGAGCGAGCGCCTGGTCATCGATCTCTAGGAGGAACAGCCATGCCCACCGTTCACGTTTACATGATGTCGGGACGCACCCAGACCCAGAAGGAGACCCTGATCCGCCGGGTGACCGATGCCGTCATGACGTCCGTCGATGCCCCCGAGGAGAACGTGCGGGTGATCATCAGCGAGATTCCCAAGGGCGACTACGGCATCGCCGGCACCACCGGCGAGAAGCTGGGGCGCTAAAGACAACTACGACTGTGCTGGAGGATGCCAGATGAGCCTTGATACGAGAGATTTCCGCCGCGCCCTGGGCAAGTTCGCCACCGGGGTCACGGTGGTCACCACCCGGGATGGTAATGGTGAAAACTTCGGCGTGACCGCCAGCAGTTTCAACACGGTGTCGATGGATCCGCCGCTGATCCTGTGGAGCATCGACAAGGGCGCCTACAGCCTGGCCGCCTATCGGGATGCCGACCACTTCGTGGTCAATGTGCTGGGCAACGACCAGGTCGAGATCTCCAACCGTTTCGCGAGCCGCGGCGAGGACAAGTTCGCCGGGATCGGCATCGAAGAGGGGGTTGGTGGCGTCGCCAAGGTGAAGAACGCCGCGGCGCACTTCGAGTGCCGCACCTGGAACGTCTACGAGGGCGGCGATCACCTGATCATCGTCGGCGAGGTGGTGCGCTATGCCTACCGGGACGCGGGCAGCGCCCTGGTCTTCCATAACGGCCGCTACGCGGTACCCGAGCCGCATCCCATGCTGCTGCCCGTGGACGAGCAGGGGGCCCTGGATGGTCGCCTGGGCAAGCACCTGCTCTACCTGATGCGCCAGGCCCTCGCCGCCTATCGCGGCGATTTCTATCCGCGGCTCGGCAGCCTGGGCGTCAACGACAAGGAGTGGCGGGTGTTGACCCTGCTGGCGGATCGCGGGCCCCTGGCGGCCGAGGTCCTGGCCCGCCGCGTGGCCCAGCCCCTGGCGGATCTCGAGGACACCCTGAGCGGGCTCCGGGAGCGTTCCCTGGCGGAAACCGACGACGAGAACCGCATCACGCTGCGCGAAGCGGGCCAGGCGCTGGCGCTGCGCCTGCTGGCCATGGCCGACGACTATGAGCGCCGGTTGCTCGAAGGACTCGAGCCCGCCGAGGTCGACACCCTCAAGGCGGGGCTGGGCCGGGTGATCGAGCGCTTGGGAGCCCCGCACTAAGAGGTACTCGCTTGCTGCCCCTCACGCCGGAGGCGCAGTGCCCCTATTTCATCGAGAAGATAAGGAGAGCCACCGATGCCGGAAGTATCGAATGCCGATCTGCAGGCGCTGATCACGCGTATCGAGACGCTGGAGGCCGAGGCCGAAATCCGCCGGCTCCAGGCACGCTATATGTTCCTGTGCGATACGCCGCTTCCCGAGTATGGCGTCAAGGATGATGCCGAGCGTATCGACGCGATCATGGCGCTTTATAGCGAAGACGCCGTCTGGGAAGGGGTCGGCGACTATTACGACAACCAGTTCGGTCGCCTCGAGGGCGCGGCCGCCATTCGCCGCCATTTCGAGAACTTCTGGGGCCAGAAGCGCGACCCTGAGCTGCTCTTGAACGTGCACTACCTGACCTCCGAGCAGATCCATGTCGATGGCGATACGGCGGAGGGGCAGTGGGTGCATTGCCAGCCGTGGATCTTCTCCGATGGCTCCTCGCTGCTGCGCTCGTCGCGGCTGAACAATGCCTTCCGCCGCGAGCCGGACGGTCGCTGGAGGATCACCCGGACCCGCACCGAGAACGTCTTCGTGGCGCCACTGGCCCGCGGCTGGGCGGAGGACTTCGCCAGGACTTCGGTCTTGATGAAGCCGGCCTAGTCGCTACCTCGATTGATGCTTCCCCGAAGCATGGCAACCCAAGTACGACAACAAGACGGAGATCGAAAAGATGATGAACAAGAAAAAACTCGCTTTGGCGATGGCGCTGGCTGGTGTGTCGGCTGTCTCGGCTCAGGCCTATGCCCTGGACCTGGGCGAGTTCAATGGCGCCCGATTCAGCGTGGGCGGGTACGTCAAGGGCGAGGGAATCTTCAACGACCCCGACGGTGGTGATAGCGACTTCGACGCCAGTGCCCGTCAGTCACGGCTTAATTTCCGGGTCGATCGGGAGGTCGAGGGGCACGATGTCACGGCCTTCGTGGAGGGCGACTTCTGGGACAATGCGACGGATACCAGTGACAAGAGCTATGCCATGCGTTTGCGTCATGC
The DNA here is from genome assembly GCF_055388505.1 of Bisbaumannia salifodinae. Next base: position 3,799,052 of record NZ_AP043781.1, on the reverse strand, counting down.
CTATATCCAGGTCGACAACCTGACGATCGGCCAGACCTGGTCGGGGCAGTTCTTCGCCAATGCGCCCTTCGATGTCGAGATTCTCGACTTCTATGGCACCGGTATCGGTACCGTTTCCGGCAGCGGCGCGGTCGTCCGCCCCGACCTGGTCGTGCACTACACCACGGGCGGTTTCCGTTTCAGCCTTCAGGACCCGGTCAATCAGGAGGCCGATTTCCCGGATCTGGTGGCGGCCTATACGCATCGCACCGAGGCTGGGCATGCCTTCAATGTCGCCGTGACCGGGCGGGAGGTGGAGACCGGCGTGGACGATTCCGAGTTTGGGGCCGCGTTCTCCCTGGCGGCGAAATTCAATTTCGGCGATACCGCGCTTGCCCTGAGCGGCTACACGGGGGAGGGCAACAACGTCTACTCCGGGTGGGGCTATAACGGCGCGACCGCCCCGGCCACCATCGCCTCGAGGGGGGAGGTCAACGACACGGGCGACCTGGTCTCGACCACGGGCCTCTCGGCGGGGGTGAGCCACCGCTTCGGTGAGCGGCTGCGCGGCAATCTGCGCTATGCCCAGGTGGAGGCGGATGAGGTGTCCCCCGGTATTGCCGATGACACCCTGGAAACCATGAATGTCAATCTGATCTATACGTATTTGCCGGGCCTGGATTTCGGCATCGAATGGCGGGATCGCAATGCGCTGACCATGCCGCTGCGTCCGGCAGGGCAACAGGTGGAGCTGATGGCGATGTACAAGTTCTAGAAGGAGGCCGCCGCCTCCTCGGCTGTGGCGTGTTTCGATCGTGAGGTTAATTTCGGCGAACCATCGACGCGATGGTTCGCCTTTTTTGTTCGCGGAGGCCCTTCTTTCGTCACGCTCGTCGGCTGCTGGAAGCGGGGGGCACATGCTAGAATAATCAACTATTTCTTCGCGACGGCACGGGCCCATGGCTGACAAGGACGCACTCTCCCCCTCCTTCTTCCCCCTCTCCGAGGAATTTCGTTCCAAGGATTATCCTTTCTACTGGGTCGCTCGCCTGAACGCCAGGTACAGTGCCGATATGGATGCCCTACTCAAGCCCAAGGGGCTGAGCTCCTCCAAGTGGCGGGTACTGATGATCCTGCATGAGCATGGCCGGCTCAGCATGTCGGATATCGCCATCCATACCGTGGCCAAGCTTTCGACGATCACCAAGATCGTCTACAAGATGCAGGAGGCCGAGCTGGTGGTGACGGCCCCCTCCGCCGAGGATCGCCGCGTCACCGAGGTGACCCTGACCGAGCAGGGCGAGGCGCAACTGGAAGTGGCCCGCGAGCTTACCCACCGCCTGGTGGAGAAGGCCTTCCACGGGCTGGATGCCGAGGAGATCGTGACCCTGAACCGCTGCCTGGGGAAAATCTTCAATAACCTGAAATCGATCTAGCCGTTAGTCACTCGCTATGGGGGCGATGGGGCTTATGAATTGGCCCGATGATCGGGTGGGGCGCTAGGGTGAGAGGCGTCTGGTCGCCCGCCAGGCACACCCTTGCATCGTTCCGAGATGCATCCCAAGCATTACCCGTCTAGCTCTCGTGTCCCCCGCGGGAGCTTTTTTATGGTGGTGGGGGAAGTCGGCGGAGAGAGGCTCAGTGGCGACGCTCGTCGTCCTGTTCCGATTTCACCTCATAGTGGCCTTCCAGGGTCTCGTGACGACCCTGGGGCTCGCGGTAGTCGCCGCCCACGTCCTGGGCCTGGTCGGCGCGCATCTGCTCCATGCGTTTCTTGAGGCGGTAGCGCAGCAGTGGCATCAGGGCCCAGCCCAGCAGCAGGAAGACCAGGCCCAGCACCAGGGCGACGACCATCATCACGCCGAACAGCAGCCAGATCAGCAGCAGCTTGAGGGTGCCCAGCAGGCCCTGGGGGCGCGTCTGGCGGGCGCGGGCCTGCCACTGGCGGGCGGCCTGCCAGGCCGGGTTGTGGCGCGGGTCATTGGGGTCGGTCATGGATCTCTCCGTGGTCTCGAGAGCCTCTTCAAGGGCTCCCCTGGATGACTGCCCCTTGGAGGGCATTCACCGCCAATCGTTCCGGTCAGGCTAGCATAGCCGGTGATTCGAGGCTGGCGGGGGCATCATCGGTTCCTGGCCTCGGCGACCAGGCGATAGCTGGCCAGGCGATCCTCGGCGCTGTAGACGTCGGTATTGATCATCAGCTCGTCGGCGCCGGTGGCCTCCAGGAAGGCCTCCAGCTCGTCGCGTACCGTCTCGGGGCCGCCGATGATGGCGGCGCCCAGGAACTGCTCCACCTGGGCGCGCTCCGGCGGCGTCCAGTCGAGTTCCTCCACCGGTGGCTGGGAGAAGGTGCGCCGGCCACGGATCAGGTTGAGGAACTTCTGCTGGGCACTGGTGGCCAGGTAGTGGGCCAGGGCATCGCTCTCGGCGGCGATCACCGGCAGCCCCACCAGGGCATAGGGAGCATCTAGCTGCGGCGAGGGTTGGAAGGCCTCCCGGTAGCAGCGCAGGGCCTCGAACAGGTAGCCCGGGGCGAACTGGGCGGCGAAGGCGAAGGGCAGCCCCAGGCGCCCGGCCAGGCGGGCGCTGTAGTCGCTGGAGCCGAGCAGCCAGATCGGTACTCGGGTGCCCTGACCGGGAATGGCACGCACCCGCTGGTTGGGGGCGGCCTCGTCCAGGTAGCCGCGCAGTTCCTCGAGGCGCGCCGGGAAGTCGTCGACCCCGGCCCGGGGATCCCGGCCCAGGGCCGCCACGGTGGCGCCGTCGGTGCCCGGGGCGCGGCCCAGGCCCAGGTCGATGCGCCCGGGGTAGAGGGTCTCCAGGGTGCCGAACTGCTCGGCGACCACCAGAGGCGCATGGTTGGGCAGCATGATGCCGCCGCTGCCCACCCGTAGCTTTGAGGTGGCGCCGGCCACATGGCCGATCAGTACCGCCGTGGCGGCACTGGCGATGCCCTCCAGGTTATGGTGCTCCGCCAGCCAGTAGCGGGTGAAGCCCAGCGCCTCGGCCTGGCGGGCCAGTTGCGCCGTCTCGCGGAAGCTGTCGGCGATGCTGCCGCCCTGGCGCACCGGGGCCAGGTCGAGCACCGAGAGGGGAGTCGAGGCGAGTCGAGACATGGTAGACACCGCAGTAAATAGTTAGCTTGCTCGCTATCATCCCGGGGCATAAGGCGCTTTGCAATGGGGACGGGCTATCGCCGCGATAGGCGAGGCGGGGCGTTGGCGCCTCGCCGTTGGTGGGGGGACGAATTGCGCTTATGATGAAAGTCCGTGCAATTCCATAACAGGCCCCCATGTCTCCACGCCGACCCAGTCGCGGCGCCACCCGCCGCCCCCGTCCCGGCCAGCGCCTGAAGTTCGAATGCTGGCTCGACCGCTGGCTGGATCGCGCCGTGGATATCGCCGTGCTCACCGCCCTGGCGGTGGGCCTCGCCGCCCTGCTATTGACCCTGCTGCGCTGAAAAGGACCTTCGATGCTGCCCGACTACTCCTGGCTCGCCTGGGGCCTGATCGTGCTCTCCACCTTCCTCACCGGGGTCTCCAAGGGTGGCTTCGCCGGGGGCTTCGGCACCCTCTCGGTGCCCTTGATGGCGCTGGCCATCGGTCCCATCGAGGCGGCCGGCCTGCTGCTGCCGCTGCTGCTGGTAATGGACGGCTTCACCGTCAAGGCCTGGTGGGGGCGCCATGACGGCGCCGAGGTGCGCCGCCTGCTGCCCGGGCTCGCCCTGGGTGTGGTGATCGGCACCCTGCTGGCCGGCAGCCTCGACGAGGACGGCGTGCGCCTCTTGCTGGGCATCCTCTCGCTGCTGTTCGCCGCCTATATGCTGCTGCGCCCGGCGGCGGGGCGGCCCATCTCGCCGCGCTGGGCCCTGCCCGCCGGCGCCGGCTGCGGCTTCACCAGTTTCCTGGCCCATGCCGGGGCGCCGCCGCTGAATCTCTATCTGGTGCCGCGGCGGCTCGCCAAGGAGACCTTTATCGCCACCAGCGCCATCGCCTTCGCCGCGGTCAACCTGATCAAGCTGCCCCCCTACCTGTGGCTCGGCGAGATCAACCTGACCAGCGCCTGGGCCTCGCTGGCGCTGGTGCCGGTGGCCTGGGCCGGGGTCAAGAGTGGCCTGTGGCTGCAGCACCGGGTCAGCGAGGCGCTCTTCTATCGGCTGGTGATCGTCGCCATGGTGATCGTCGGCGTGCAGTTGCTGATCAAGGCGCTGGGCTGAGCCCTGGCGCCATAGGTCCGAGTGCAAAAAGCCCCGCGGAGGCGGGGCAAGAGGACACACGAGCGAGGGGCGGGGTTCAGAAGTGGTACTTGAACCTCAGGCGGCCGCCGTAGCGGTCGGCGTCGTCCAGGTCGTCGATCTCCTCGTGATCGACCCGGCTATAGAAGGCGCCGAGGTAGAGGTCGAAATTCTCGATGCCAATCGCATCGGGAAAGCGGTAGGAGGCATAGAGCGTATCCACCGTGTATTCGCCCGGTTCGGTCAGGGTCCCCATGGCCCCGGGCTTGACCTCGTCAATCTCGTTGTGGGCATGGATATAGCCCAGGCCGGCGTTGCCCCAGAGCGCGTTGAGGCCCAGGGTCAGGTTGTCCTCCTGATGGGCATCCAGGTAAGCCAGGTTGGCGTTGACCGACCAGTCGCCGGCGGCGTAGGAGAGGCGCGTGCCGTAGCCGGTGCGGTCGCTGATATCCTCGCCGCGTTCGTCGACCAGGGCATCGTCGACCAGGTTGGTTTCCGCCCCCACGGCCAGCGTCCAGGGGCCGGGGGTCCAGGCCAGCACCGGACGCACGATAAAGGAGTTCTTGCTCTCCTCGAGTGCGAAGCCATGGTAGGTGCCGCCGTTGTTGCCGTTCTCGAAGAGGTCGGTGCGATCCCCGAACAGGGTGGCGAGCTCGGCATAGAGGTCGCCGCTGCGCTGGCTGAGCAGCACCTGGCCCGAGTTCCCGGCGCGACCGCGGCCCTCCTTGGCCTGATAGACATAGCCCTGGCCATCGGCATAGAGGCCATCCGAGGTGTCGCCGCTGTAGCCGACGAAGACGTCCTGGCCCAGGGGGAAGAGGTCGAAGGCCTCGAAGCGGCCGATCTTGAGCTCCAGGCCGCCGGGGTTGCCCAGGGCCAGCCAGGCATCATCCAGGCCGAAGCCGCCGTCGGTCTGGATCAGCGGCTGCGTCTTGAAGCGCGCGTAATTTCCCGTGGCGCTGGTGCGCTCGCCGCTCACGTCGAGCAGGATGCGCCCGGTCTGGTTGTACTCGTCGCTGGTGTCGATCTCGTCGTCGGTGAAAATGGGGCCCGACTGGGTGTTGTAGGAATTGATATCGAGTTCCACATCGCCGCCGAAGCTAAGTCGGCCCTGCTCGTTTTCCAGGGTGATGCCGGCGAAGGCCGGGGCGGTGGCGGCGAGGGCGAAGGATCCCATCAAGGTTGTTATTGAAGTCTTCACTGCATTCCTCATGTCATCGTTGTTGTGTTGGCGAGTTAGCGTGGGTGTTGCTGGCTTGCGTGACTGGGGCGGTGACCTCCCTGTGGCTAATGGGCAAGGCGTGGCCCTTGGCCGAGGCGAAGGCCTCGGTCAGGCGGGCGTTGACTGGCGAGAAAGGGAGCCGCACCGGAGTCTTCCGGCGCGGCGGTGTCAGGCTTAGACGGTCTTGTTGCGCTTGCGCTGGCGGTATTGGTCGATCACCACGGCGGCGACGATGATGGCGCCCTTGACGATGTCCTGGTAGTAGGCATCGACGCCCAGGAAGGTGAAGCCCGAGAGCATCACGCCGAGGATCAGGGCGCCGATCACGGTGCCGGCGATGCGGCCCACGCCGCCGGCCAGGCTGGTGCCGCCGATCACCGCCGCGGCGATGGCATCGAGCTCATACATCAGGCCCATGCCGGCCTGGCCGGTACCGGCCCGGGCCGAGGCTACCACCCCGGCCAGGCCGGCGAGCAGGCCGGCGATGGTGTAGACCAGCACCAGGTGCCGGCGCACATTGATGCCGGAGACCCGGGCGGCCTGGGGGTTGGCGCCGATGGCGTAGGTGTACTTGCCGTAGCGGGTGTACTTCAGGGCGATATGGAAGAACACCGCCACGGCGAGGAAGATGATCACCGGGTTGGCGCCGGAGCCGATCCAGGTGAACTGCTCGGTGAGCATGCTGACCGGCTGGCCGTCGGTGTAGGCGCGGGCCATGCCCCGGGCGCTGACCATCATGCCCAGGGTGGCGATAAAGGGCGGGATCACCGCGAAGGCGATCAGGGCACCGTTGACCAACCCCGCCAGGGCCCCGACCAGCAGGCCGGCGAGTAGCGGGAAGACCCAGGGCAGGTCGGTCAGCGCCGGGTAGACGGCGCGCAGGTACTCCGACTGCTGGGCCAGGCTGGCGGTCACCATGGCGGTCAGGGCCAGTACCGATCCCGAGGAGAGGTCGATGCCTCCGGTGATGATCACCTGGGTCACGCCGATGGCGATGATGCCGATGATCGACATCTGCAGGATCATGATCAGCAGGCGGCGCGGGTTCATCAGGAAGGAGTCGCCGCGGATCGCCCAGCCGAGGACCTCGAACAGCACGGCGATGCCGATCAGCACCAGGAAGATACTGACCTCGGTAGGGATCTTGCGCTTACGCTTCTTGGGCGCTTCGAGTGGCGTATTGGTGTCGGTTGTTGTCGTCATTGTCTTTACCCTTGGCTGTCTTGGTGTGTCGGCTCAGGCATCCGCCGGTGTCAGGGGGGTGGAGGCCAGCTCCATGATGTTCACCTGGTTGGCCTCGGCCCGGTCGAGAACGCCGGTGACCCTGCCCTCGTGCATCACCAGGATGCGGTCGCTCATGCCCAGCACCTCGGGCAGCTCCGAGGAGATCATGATCACCGCCACACCCTGGCCGGCGAGCTTGCTGATCAGCTTGTGGATCTCGGCCTTGGCGCCGACGTCGATACCGCGGGTCGGCTCGTCGAGGATCAGGATCCGCGGCTGGGTCATCAGCCAGCGGCCGATCAGCACCTTCTGCTGATTGCCGCCGGAGAGGTTGCCGATACGCTCGTCGAGGCTCGGCGTCTTGACCCGCAGCAGGGCCTTCATGGTGTCGCACTCATGATCGAGGCGGCCCTGCTCGACGAAGGGGCCCCGGGTGTAGCCGTCGCGCAGCACGGCCATCTCCATGTTTTCGATCACCGACAGGCCGAGGAACAGGCCGGTCTCCTTGCGGTCCTCGGTGAGCAGCGCCAGGCCACGCAGCATGGCCTGGTGGGGCGAGGAGGTCACCGTCTCCTCGCCGTCGATGGCGATGCTGCCGCCGCTGGCCGGGGTGACGCCGAACAGGGTCTCGGCGACATTGGTGCGCCCGGAACCCACCAGGCCGGCGATGCCCAGGATCTCGCCGGCGCGCAGATCGAAGCTGACGTTCTCAAAGACGCCCTCCAGGCTGAGGTCCTTGACCGAGAGCACCACCTCGCCGATGGGTACCTCCTGCTTGGGGAACATCTGAGTGACCTCGCGGCCCACCATCAACTGGATGATCTTGTCGGAGTCGAGTTCGCTGGCCGGGGCGGCGTGGATAAATTGGCCATCGCGGAACACCGAGATGTCGTCGGCGATCTCGAAGACCTCATCCATCTTGTGGGTGATATAGATGATTCCCTTACCCTGGGCGCGCAGGTCATTGATGATGCGGAACAGGTGTTCCACCTCGCGGTCGGTGAGCGCCGAGGTGGGCTCGTCCATGATCAGCACGTCGGACTCATAGGAGACCGCCTTGGCGATCTCGATCATCTGGCGTTCCGCCACGCTGAGGCGACGCACCTCGGTCTCCGGGTCCATGTCGATGCCCAGGCGTTCGAAGAGCGCCTCGGTCATCCGCAGCATGCGCGGGTGATCGACCAGGCCGAAGGCATTGAGGGGTTCGCGGCGAATCCAGATATTCTCGGCGATGGTCATGAAGGGCATCAGGTTGAGTTCCTGATGGATCATGGCGATGCCTGCCTCCAGGGCATCCAGCGGGCCCTTGAGGTCTAGCGGTCGGCCATGCAGGCGCACCTCGCCCTGGTCGGGGATATAGACCCCGGCGATGATCTTCATCAGGGTCGACTTGCCGGCACCGTTCTCGCCCATCAGGGCATGCACGGTGCCCGGGCGAATCTTGAGCCGGACATTGTCCAGGGCGACCACGCCGGGGAAGGTCTTGCGGGCATCGACCACCTCGAGCAGATACTCGGCGGCGTCCACGGTCGGGGCTTCGGCAATCATCGTAGCCATGGGGGAGACTCCTGAGGCGATGAGGGCCCGCCAACCGGCGGGCCCGCGAGCATCAATTGGTGAGGAAGTCGTCGAGGTTGTCGGGGGTCACCAACTGGAAGGGCACCATATTGATGCTTTCCACCGGCTCACCATTGGCCAGGTCGATGGCGACCTCGACGGCGCCGCCGCCCTGGCCGACCGGATCCTGGAAGACGCTGACCGCCAGCTCGCCGCGCTGCATGGCGTCCAGGGCATCGCGGGTGGCATCGATACCGCCCACCAGGATGTCAGCGGGGGAGATGCCGGACTGCTTCATGGCGATCAGGGCACCGAGGGCCATCTCGTCGTTATTGGCGGCGATGGCGTCGATCCGCTCGCCACCGACGATCCAGTTATTCATCAGGTCGATGGCCTCGGTGCGCTGGTAGTCGGCGGTCTGCATGTCGACCAGCTCCAGGCCCGGGTAGGCGTCGAAGACCGATTCGACCCCGGCGGTACGCTCGTGGGTGGCGCTGGAGGAGAGCTCGCCGAGCATCACCGCCACGCGCCCCTCGCCGCCGAGCCTCTCGGCCAGGGCCTGCATCTGCAGCTCGCCGGCCACCCGCTGTTCGGAACCGACGAAGGCCACACCCTCGTGATCCATGTCGTCGCCCTCGGGCTGGCGGTTGACATAGACCAGGGGAATGCCGCTCTCCACCGCGGCCTGGGTCATCATGCTGGTGGCGGCGGTATCCACCGGGTTGATGATGATGGCGTCGACCCCCTGGGCGGCCAGGCTCTGGGTCTGGCTGAGCTGGCGGCCGATATCCCCCTGGGCATCCAGGAACTGGATGTCCCAGCCCTGGCTCTCGGCCTCGGCCTGCATGGCATTGCGCATGCTGGTCAGGAAGTTGTCGTCGAAGTAGGCCACCGAGACGCCGATGGTCTGAGCCATGGCGCTGGTGGAGCAGAGGGTGGCAAGGGCGGCGCCGAGTAGCAGGCGTTTCATAGTGAGTCTCCATTGCGTGTCGTTGTGGTTATTGCCAGCGGGGCTGGTGAAAGGAGCAGGTTTTCCATCGAAACCCTGTTATGGAATTTAGATTCCATTTGGGCATTTTGCAAAAATATTATTCTATACTTTGGTATAAATAGAATTATTGTTCCGTTTTTGGCCGCCGCGCCGACCGCCCGTTCGGGCATAAAAAAGCCCCGCATTGAGCGGGGCGAAGAGACGTCTGACCTGGATCAGGGGACGATCACTGCTTGACGATCCATTCGTGAGCCGGGTCGTTCTGGAATTTCCAGTTCCGCTTGGGGCCGGCCATCACATTGAGGTAGTAGAGCTCGTAGCCGTGGGGGGTGCCCACCGGATGGTAGCCTCGGGGCACCATCACGCAGCAGCCATTCTCCACCGCCATGGTCTCGTCCAGGCTGCGATCATCGGTGTAGACCCGCTGGAAGGCGAAGCCCTGGGCGGGGTTGAGGCGGTGGTAGTAGGTCTCCTCGAGGATCGACTCCTCGGGCAGGTTGTCCACGTCGTGCTTGTGGGGCGGATAGCTGGACCAGTTGCCCGCCGGGGTATAGACCTCCACCACCAGCAGGCCGTCCGCCGGCTCGGTCTCCGGTAGGATGTCCTGGATATGCCGGGTGTTGGTGCCGCTGCCCCGGGTGCTGCGCTTGATCTGATCCGGGGCGATCAGCCGCGGCGCGTGATTGCCGTGGCCGGGGGCGCTGCACACCGCCAGCTCCATGTCGGTGGTGGCCTCGACGCCATAGCTCACGCCGTCGGGGAGGTAGACGGCGTAGGGCGGGACCTTCTCGAAGATATCCATGCGCTGGCCGATGTCCTCCCAGCGCTGCTCGCCGCAGCTCACGGTGGCGCGGCCGCTCAGCAGCACCAGGCAGTGCTCGCGGCCCTCGGTATTGGCCTCCAGCCGCTGGCCCTTGGCCAGTTGGTGGACGCGGAAGCCCACGTGCTCCCAGCCGGCGGATTGCGGGGTGACTTCCAGCACCTTGCCCTGGGCGTCGGGGTGCTGGGGACGAACGAGGAGTGAGGTCATGGAATGCCCTCCTGAAACGGTTGCGAAATGGGTGACGTGGCGGCGTCAGCGGACGGCGGGGGAGTCGTTGCCGTCGTCGATGCCATCTCGTGCCTTGTCCTGACGCACCCCCAGGGCGATGGCCAGGGTCTGGGTCAGGCACAGCGAGGCGGTCAGGCCGCGGAAGCTCTTGACCTCGGCCTCGTGCACCACCAGCGAGACGTCGGCCAGCCGGGCCAGGGGGCTCAAGCTGGAATCGGTGATCACCACCAGCGGCAGGCCCCGCGCCTTGGCCTCCTCCGCCGCCTCCCGGGACTCCTGGGCATAGGGCGAGAAGCTCACCACCATCAGCGCATCCCGGTCGCCCATGGACTTGAGCTGCTCCAGGTGCATGCCCCCCAGGCCGCTGACCAGTTGGGTGCGCTTGTCCACGTGTTGCAGCGCATAGGCCATATAGCTAGCTACCACGAAGCTGCGCCGGGCCCCCATCACATGGACGATCTCCGCCTTCTCGAAGATGTCCAGGGCCTGCTCCAGGTGGCGGGGGTCGATGCGCCCCGGCAACTGGTCGAGCACCTCCCGGTTGGCCTCGGCGAACTCCCACAGCAGCTCGGTGCTGTCCGGCGTCTCGCCGGTGGCGGTGCGCACGGCGCGAATCCGCTCGGTGTAGTTGGGCAGCTCGTCCACCAGGCGCGCGCGGAACAGCTGCTGCATCTCCGAGAAGCCCTTGAAGCCGAAGCTGTTGGCGAAGCGGATCAGGGTCGAGGGGGTGACCCCGGCCTGGTCGGCCAGCTTGGCCACGGTGGCGAAGGCCACCTCCTGGGGGTGGTCGAGCAGGAAGCGGGCGGTCTGCTGCAGGCGCCGGCTCAGCGCCGGGTAGTCCGCGGTGATGCGCGCTTCCAGGGTGGTGAAGTCCTGTGGGGTCTGATTCATGGTGTCCGCCTTGCCGATGACTGGTCAGCGTCCGGGTGTCGGTATGCTCACACCCTAGCACCTTGGGAATAAAAATTCCATTGAAACGTTAGTATAGAATGCCGGGTCTGGCAATGGCCTCCCTGGGCGCCTCGGGCGCTCCGTGGCCTTCGTCTTTGGTCGTAGATGATCGGGGTGGAATCGCGGAGAGCCGCGCCACGCCTGGGATGCCGGCGGACCGGCGGGTGATAAAATGAAATATTCAGTCTGTTGATGAAGTGGAATAATTGTTCTAGTCTTCGGGCAGACCACAACAACCACGACAATCACGCCCTCAACCCGGAGGCCGCCATGGCTCAAACCAACGTGAAGTTCGCCCTCAACCATATGGTCTGCCCGCGCTGGACGCCACTGCAACTGATCGAGATCGCCGCCGAAATGGGGGTGGGCGCGGTGGAGCTGCGCAACGACGTGGGCGACAACAGCCTGACTGATCGGCAACAGGCCCAGGCCGCCGGCCGCCGGGCCCGGGAGCTGGGCATCGAGGTGCTCAGCCTCAACGCCCTCTATCCTTTCAATATCTGGAACGAGGAACGCGCCGCCCAGGCCGAGGCCATGGCCGAACTGCTCGCCGCCGCCGGCGGTCACGGCCTGGTGCTCTGCCCGCTGGTGGATGGCGACGATGACGCCTCTCCCGAACAGTGCCGCGCCCGGCTGGAGCAGGCGCTGACCGCCCTGGACGCCATCCTCGGGCGCCATGACCTCAAGGGCTTCGTCGAGCCGCTGGGCTTCCCGATCTCTACCCTGCGCACCAAGGCCGAGGCGGTGCAGACCATCCGCGAGCTGGGGCTGGCGTCGCGCTTCGGCCTGGTCCACGACACCTTCCACCACCAGGGCGCCGGCGAGCGCGAGTTCTTCGCCGAACGCACGGGGCTGGTGCATATCTCCGGCGTCGAGGACCCGGCCGTCGGCTTCGAGGCGATGCTCGATCCCCACCGCCTGCTGGTGGGCGAGGACGACCGCCTCGACAACCTCGGCCAGATCCGCCGGCTGCTGGAGGAGGGCTATCAGGGCTATCTCTCCTTCGAGCCCTTCGCCGACTCGGTGCACGCCGCCGAGGACCCGGTGGCCGAGCTGCGCCGGAGCATGGATTTCGTGCGCGCCGGCCTCGCCTGAGCCGCCCCAGAACCCAGGAGGATGACCCCATGAAGATCGCCCTCGATCCGCATATGCATCGCCACCTCTCCCTGCCGGAGATCTGTCGACTCACCAAGGAGCTCGGCTACGACTATGTCGAGCTCTCGCCGCGCCCCGACTTCATGGTCTGGTGGACCCGGCCGCGCACCTATCCCGCCGCCGTCCAGGCCTTCAAGAAGGCCATGCGCGAGCACGACGTCGGCCTGGCCACCATGCAGCCCATGTACCGCTGGTCCAGCCCCTACCGGGACGAGTGGGAAATGGCCATGGACAACTGGAAGCGCATCATCGAGGTGGCGGTGGAGCTGGAGTGCGACACCCTGATCTCCGAGTTCGGTCGCGGCGGTTCCGTGGAGCGCTCCCAGGCCGACCGCCAGGGCATCCACACCCCCGAGGCCTGCGAGAACGCCTTCTGGCGCTCCATGGACGTGCTGGTGCCGATCCTCGAGCGCGAGGGCCTGACCCTGAGCGTCGAGCCTCACCCGGAGGACTGGATCGAGACCATGGAACCGGCGGTGGAGATCATCAAGACCATCGATTCCCCGTCGGTGAAGTGCTCCTATATCGCGCCGCACTGCTTCTACTACGGCGATGACATGGCCGAGACCATTCGCGCCACCCAGGGCGAGCTGGTGCATGCCCGGGTCGCCGACACCTTCAACCACAAGGCCTCCTCCCAGCTGCGCTATATCGTCAACCCGCCGGGCTCCGAGGCCCGGGTGCACCAGCACCTGGACATCGGCGAGGGCGAGATCGACTGGGACGTCTTCTTCAAGACCCTGCACGAGGTGGGCTTCGATGGGGTGCTCTCCAGCTGCGTCTTCGGCTGGGAGGAGCGGGCCGTGGAGTCGTCCCGCTTCATGCGCCAGGAGATTCAGCGTTACGTCGACAAGTACTGGAACCAGTAAAAGGACAACACCATGACAGTCAGAATCGGAGTCATCGGCACCGGCATGATCGGCGAGGAGCACGCCCGCCGTATCACCCAGCAGCTCACCGGCGGCGAGATCGTCGCCGTCACCGACGTCAACCAGGAGCAGGCCCGGGCCGTGGTCGATCGCCTGGGCCTCGAGGCTAAGGTCTACGAGGACGGCCAGGCGCTGATCCAGGCCGCCGACGTGGATGCGGTGCTGGTCACCTCCTGGGGGCCGACCCACGAGGAGTACGTGCTGGGCGCCATCGCCGCCGGCAAGGCGGTGTTCTGCGAGAAGCCGCTGGCCACTACCGCCGAGGGTTGCCGGCATATCATCGACGCCGAGATCGAGGCCGGCCGCCGCCTGGTGCAGGTGGGCTTTATGCGCCGCTACGACAGCGGCTACCGGATGATGAAGGACGCCATCGACGGCGGTCAGCTGGGTGAGGCGCTGATGGTGCACGCCGCCCACCGCAACCCCGAGGTGCCGGAGCGCTATGTCACCCCCATGGCGATCCACGACACCCTGATCCACGAGCTGGACACCTTCCGCTGGCTGCTCGACGACGACTACCAGAGTGCCCAGGTGGTCTTCCCGCGCAAGACCCGCCATGCCCATGACCAGGTCGCCGACCCGCAGATCGTCATGCTGGAGACGGTGAAGGGCGTGCGCATCGACGTGGAGGTGTTCGTCAACTGCCGCTATGGCTACGACATCCAGTGCGACGTGGTGGGCGAGGAGGGCATCGCCCGGTTGCCCGAGCCCCAGAGCCTGCAGTTCCGCCAGGCCGGGCGGCTCTCCAACGAGATCCTCCAGGACTGGAAGCAGCGTTTCAGCGAGGCCTTCGACGTGGAGCTCCAGGCCTTTATCGACGGCGTGGCCGCCGGGCGCATCGAGGGGCCCTCCTCCTGGGACGGCTATGCCGCGGCCATCGCCGGGGACGTCTGCGTCAAGGCCCAGGAGAGCGGCGCCATCGAGGCCATCGAGATGCCCGAGCGTCCCGCCTTCTACGGCTGAGCGGCAGCGACATGGGTGTGTGGACAGCCCCGGACCCGGTAGGGACCGGGGCTGTCCTGTTTCGGGATAGGGGGGGGCCGGCATGCGACTAAAGAAGAGCGAATCATCCTTTCCATTTATTGAATGGATGGAATCTTCGTTCTAAAGTAAATTCCAAGTGGAACACATAGACCGGCATCTTCACCCATCACCGACCGGCCGAGCCGCGCGAGCGGGGCTCGGGACTGGCCAAGCCTAGGATGCGAGCCCATGACTGACACCAAGACCCTCGACCTGATCTGCCTGGGACGCGCCGCCGTCGACCTCTACGGCGAGCAGATCGGTAGCCGCCTGGAGGACATGAGCGGCTTCGCCAAGTACCTCGGCGGTTCCTCCGGCAATATCGCCTATGGCACCGCCCGCATGGGGCTCAAGAGCGCCATGCTGACCCGGGTGGGCGACGAGCATATGGGGCGCTTCGTGCGCGAGGAGCTGGCCCGGGCCGGCGTCGACACCGGCCATGTGATCACCGACCCCGAGCGCCTCACCGGCCTGGTGCTGCTGGGTATCAAGGATCGCGACACCTTCCCGCTGATCTTCTACCGCCACGACTGCGCCGACATGGCCCTCGAGGCCGATGACGTCGACCCGGCCTTTATCGCCTCCAGCCGGGCGCTGCTGATCACCGGCACCCACTTCTCCACCGAGCGGACCCACCAGGCCAGCAAGACCGCCATCGAGTACGCCAAGGCCGCCGGCACCCAGGTGATCCTGGATATCGACTACCGCCCGGTGCTCTGGGGCCTGACCGGCCTGGGCGACGGCGAGACCCGCTTTATCTCCGATGAAGGCGTCAGCCGCCACCTGCAGACCATCCTGCCCGACCTGGACCTGGTGGTGGGCACCGAGGAGGAGGTGCATATCGCCGGCGGCAGCACCGACACCATCGCCGCCCTGAAGACGATCCGCGAGCTCACCGACGCCACCATCGTGCTCAAGCTGGGCGCCCAGGGCTGCACCGTGCTGGACGGCGCCATCCCCGACAGCGAGGCCGACTTCGAGGTGCATACCGGCGTCAAGGTCGAGGTGCTCAATGTGCTGGGGGCCGGCGACGCCTTTATGAGCGGCTTCCTGCGCGGCTGGCTGAACGGCGAGTCCCACGAACGCAGCTGCGCCTATGCCAACGCCTGCGGCGCCCTGGTGGTCTCCCGCCACGGCTGCGCCCCGGCCATCCCCAGTGCCGAGGAGCTCGACGACTACCTGGCCCGGGCCGCGTCGATCCCGCGTCCGGACCTGGACGCGCGACTCAACCACCTGCATCGGGTCACCACCCAGCGCAGCGCCACCGAGTGGCAGGACCTGTGCATCCTGGCCTTCGACCACCGCAAGCAGCTGTTCGACATGGCTCGGGAGGCGGGCGCCGCCCCCCAGCGCATCAAGACCCTGAAGCGCCTGCTGGTGCAGGCCACCGAGCGCGGCGCCGAGCGCCTGGGGGCGAGCCAGGTGGGGGTGCTGATCGACGACACCTATGGCCAGGACGCCCTCAACGACGTCACCGGCCGCGGCTGGTGGATCGGCCGCCCGGTGGAGCTGCCCAGCTCCCGGCCCATCGAGCTGGAGGGCGGTCGCGATATCGGCAGCCGCCTGAAGAGTTGGCCCCGGGAGCATATCGTCAAGTGCCTGGTGTTCTTCCATCCCCAGGATGGCGTCGAGCTGCGTCGCGCCCAGGAGCGCCAGGTGCTGGAGCTCTACCGGGCCTGCTGCGCCTCCGGGCACGAGCTGCTGCTGGAGATCATCCCGCCCCGCGACATGGCCAGCGACGACGACACCTACCTCCACACCATGCAGCGCATCTACAACCTGGGGGTGCAGCCCGACTGGTGGAAGCTGCCGCCCCAGACCCCGGCCGCCTGGCGACGCATCACCGAGCTGCTCGCCGAGCGCGCGCCCCACTGCCGCGGCGTGGTGATGCTGGGCCTGGACGCGCCGGCCGAGGAGCTCAAGCAGGGCTTTATGGACAGCGCCGGCGTCGAGGTCTGCAAGGGCTTCGCGGTGGGGCGCACCATCTTCGGCGAGCCGAGCCGCAAGTGGTTGCGCGGCGATTACGACGACGAGCAACTGATCCAGGCCGTGCTGGCCAACTATCTGGAACTGGTGGAAACCTGGCAGGCGCGCCAGCGCGCCTGATCCCGTAACGCGCCTTTGAAGGGTAAGACTATGAGCACCATTCGACTCACCATGGCCCAGGCCGTCGTCCGCTACATGATGGCCCAGAAGGTTGAACTCGACGGCGAGATCCAGCCGCTCTTCCCCGGGGTCTGGGCGATCTTCGGCCACGGCAACGTGGCCGGCCTGGGCGAGGCCCTCTACCAGGCCCGCGAGACCCTGCCCACCTACCGGGCCCATAACGAGCAGGGCATGGCCCACGCCGCCATCGCCTACGCCAAGACGCTCAATCGCCGCCAGGTGATGGCCTGTACCGCCTCGGCGGGGCCGGGCTCCACCAATATGGTCACCGCCGCCGCCGTGGCCCACGTCAACCGTCTGCCGGTGCTCTTCCTGCCGGGGGACACCTTCGCCACCCGCCTGCCCGACCCGGTGCTGCAGCAGGTGGAGAATTTCCATGACCACACCCTGACCTCCAACGACTGCTTCAAGCCGGTGAGCCGCTTCTTCGATCGCATCACCCGCCCCGAGCAGCTGCTCACCTCGCTGCCCCAGGCGGTGCGGGTGCTCACCGACCCGGTGGAGTGTGGCCCGGTCACCCTGGCGCTGCCCCAGGACATCCAGACCTTCGCCTACGACTATCCGGCGCACTTCTTCGCCGAGCGGGTGCATCGGCCGCGGCGTCAGGCCGCCGACCGTCGCGAACTCGAGGAGGCCATCGCCCTGATCCGCCAGGCGAAGAAGCCGCTGGTGATCGCCGGGGGCGGCGCCCACTACGCCGACGCCCTGGCCGAGTTCGAGGCCTTCGTCTCCGCCTGCCGGCTGCCGGTGGGCGAGACCCAGGCCGGCAAGGGGGCCCTGCCCTGGGACCA
This sequence comes from Bisbaumannia salifodinae, assembly GCF_055388505.1. The sequence goes on along the minus strand of NZ_AP043781.1, from coordinate 3,781,779 downwards.
TCAGCAGAACCTGGGCACCATCGGCGTCACCGGTGGGGCGGCGGCCAATGCGCTGGCCGCCGAGGCCGACCTGATCATCGCCGTGGGCACCCGCCTGGGCGACTTCGCCTCCGGTTCCCGGGCCCTGATCAATCCCGAGGCGAAGCTGCTCTCCGTCAACGTCGCCTCCTTCGATGCGGTCAAGCACAAGGGCCAGGCCCTGGTGGGCGATGCCAAGCTCAGCCTGCCGGAGCTCAGCGCCGGCCTCGACGGCTGGTGCCCCGAGGGCGCCTGGATCGAGCAGGCCGCCGCGCTGCGCGCCGACTGGAACCAGACCGTGGAGCGGGTCACCGCCGACCGCGGCAGCGCCTTGCCCTGCGACGCCGAGGTGGTGGGGGCGGTCAACCGCGCCGCCGGCGAGCGCGACATCGTGGTGTGCGCCGCCGGCGGCCTGCCCGGGGAGCTGCAGAAGCTGTGGCGCACCCGCTTCCACCGCGGCTACCACCTGGAGTACGGCTACTCCTGCATGGGCTACGAGCTGGCCGGCGGCCTGGGCGCCAAGATGGCGATGCCCGACTCCGAGGTCTTCGTGATGGTCGGCGACGGCTCCTACCTGATGCTCAACTCCGAGATCGCCACCTCGGTGATGCTGGGCCACAAGATCATCGCCGTGGTGCTCGACAATCGCGGCTACGGCTGTATCCACCGCCTGCAGCAGTTCTGCGGCGGCCCCGGCTTCAACAACCTGCTCGACGACTGCCTCACCGTGGAGGGCGGCGCGCCCAAGACCGACTTCGCCGCCCATGCCGCAGCGCTCGGCGCGAAGGCCGAACGGGTCGGCAATATCCAGGAGCTGGAGGCGGCCCTGGAGCGTGCCAAGGCCTCCGAGGTGAGCTACGTGATCGCCATCGACACCGATGCCCTGGCCGATACCCAGGACGGCGGCGCCTGGTGGGACGTGGCGGTGCCCGAGGTCTCGGAGCGTCCCGAGGTCAATGAGGCCCGCAAGCGCTACGAGGCCTATAAGGCCCGTCAATTTAAAAATCTCTAACTCTCGACCCCATCACGAGCGAATTCAGGAGTCCAATATGAGCGTAAGACTGGGCATCAACCCCCTGACCTGGACCAACGACGATATGCCGTCGCTGGGCGGCGATACCCCCCTGGAGACCTGTCTCTCCGAGGGCAAGCAGGCCGGCTTCTCCGGCTTCGAGCTGGGCCACAAGTTTCCCCGCGACCCCGAGGTGCTGGGCCCCATCCTCGATAACCACGGCCTGTCGCTGGTCTCCGGCTGGTACAGCAGCGAGCTGCTGACCCGCACCGCCGAGGAGGAGATCGAGGCGATCAAGCCCCACCTGCACCTGCTCAAGTCGCTGGGCGCCACCGCCATGGTGTTCTGCGAGGTGAGCCGCTGCGTCCACGGCCGCCGCGACGTGCCCCTCTCCCATAGCCCGACCCTGAGCGAAGAAGAGTGGCAGACCTTTATCCCGCGCCTCAACCGGGTGGCGGACTACTGCCAGGCCCAGGGCGTGACGATCGCCTATCACCACCACCTGGGCACCCTGATCGAGACCCCCGAGGAGATCGATCGGCTGATGGCGGAGACCACCCCGTCCGTTGGCCTGCTGCTCGACTCCGGTCACCTGGTGGGCGCCGGCGGCGACCCGGTGGCCGCCCAGAAACAGTACGCCGAGCGCATCAAACATGTGCATTGCAAGGACATCCGCAAGGAGGTGCTGGAGGACCTGCGCAATCGCGACCTCAGCTTCCTGGAAGGTGTGCTGGGCGGCATGTTCACCGTGCCGGGGGACGGCTTTATCGACTACGTCAGCCTCTTCAAGGGGCTGCGCGACAGCGACTACCAGGGCTGGCTGGTGGTGGAGGCCGAACAGGACCCCGCCGTGGCCCACCCGCTCACCTATGCCCGCCTGGGCCACGACAACCTGCAGCGCTTCTGCGACGAGGCCGGCCTCCGGGTCACCCAATAACCGAATAGCGAAAGGAGTTTCCCCCATGAGCATGCTGGGCAACTATATCCATGGCCGGGCCGAGGCCAGCCACAGCGGGCGCAGCGCCCCCGTCTACGACCCCGCCACCGGCGAGGAGTCCCTTCGAGTGGCGCTCTCCAGTGCCGACGAGACCCGCGAGGCGGTGAGTTCGGCCTCCGAGGCCTTCGCTACCTGGTCCAGGGTCTCGCCGCTCAAGCGCGCGCGAATCCTGTTCAAGTTCAAGGCCCTGGTCGAGGAGCACGCCGACGAGCTGGCGCGGCTGATCTCCCGCGAGCACGGCAAGGTGTTCTCCGACGCCAAGGGCGAGCTGACCCGTGGCCTGGAAGTCGTCGAGTTCGCCTGCGGCATCCCCCACCTGCAGAAGGGCGAGCACTCCCTGAACGTGGGCACCGGGGTGGACAGCTACTCGATGATGCAGCCCCTGGGGGTCTGCGCCGGCATCTCGCCGTTCAACTTCCCGGCCATGGTGCCGATGTGGATGTTCCCCGTGGCCCTGGCCTGCGGCAACACCTTCGTGATGAAGCCCTCCGAGAAGGACCCCTCCACGCCGATGCGCCTGGCCGAGCTGCTCAGCGAGGCGGGCCTGCCGGACGGCGTCTTCAACGTGGTCAACGGCGACAAGGAGAGCGTGGACGTGCTGCTCACCGACGAGCGGGTCCAGGCGGTGAGTTTCGTCGGCTCCACCCCCATCGCCGAGTACATCTACGCTACCGCCTCGGCGCACGGCAAGCGGGTCCAGGCCCTGGGCGGTGCCAAGAACCATATGGTGATCATGCCCGACGCCGACCTCGACCAGGCCGTCGGCGCGCTGATGGGCGCGGCCTACGGCTCCGCCGGCGAGCGCTGCATGGCCATCTCGGTGGCCGTGCCGGTGGGCGAGGAGACCGCCGAGCGGCTGCGCGAGAAGCTGGTGGCCGAGCTCGACAAGCTGCGCGTCGGCCCGGGCCTGGTGGATGGCCCCGATAACGACATGGGACCGCTGGTGACCCGCGAGCACCTGGAGAAGGTCCGCGGCTATATCCAGGCCGGCGTGGACGAGGGCGCTGAGTTGGTGGTGGACGGCCGCCAGGCACGCATCGAGGGGGCCGGCGACGGCTACTTCGTGGGCGGCAGCCTCTTCGATCACGTCAAGCCGGGGATGCGCATCCACCGCGAGGAGATCTTCGGCCCGGTGCTGGCCATCGCCCGTGCCGCCAGCTACGACGAGGCGGTGAAGATGATCAACGACCACGAGTACGGCAACGGCACCGCCATCTTCACTCGCGACGGCGACGCCGCCCGCCAGTTCTGCGAGCAGATCCAGGTGGGCATGGTCGGCGTCAACGTGCCGATCCCGGTGCCCATGGCCTTCCACAGCTTCGGCGGCTGGAAGCGCTCGCTGTTCGGTCCGCTGCATATGCACGGCCCCGACGGCGTGCGCTTCTACACCCGCATGAAGACCATCACCCAGCGCTGGCCCAGCGGCATCCGCGAGGAGACCAACCACTTCACCATGCCGACCCTGTGACCGGCTGACCCCAACCCGGCGCCGGAGCCCGCTCCGGCGCCCCAGCCAGGGAGCACGCCATGCCCCTCGTGACCCTTACCCTGCCGGATCATCGTCCGGTGCTGTGGCGCAAGAAGGTCGCCGACCTGGTCAACGCCGCGGTAATCGAGACCCTGGATTTCCCCGAGGATGATCGCTACCAGATCATCCAGCCCCTGCCGGTGGAGCAGATGGAGTTGCAGGCCCGGCATCGCGACGCCGTTATCCTGCAACTGACTATGCGCGCCGGTCGCCCGACCCACGCCAAGCAGGCCTTCTACCGCCGCATCACCGATGACCTGGCCCGCCAGGCCGATATCGACCCCGCCAACGTGATGATCGTGATCACCGAGAACCGGGACGCCGACTGGTGCTTCGGTCATGGCGAGGCGCAGTTTCTCCAGGCCCATCAGGCCAGCTGAGTTCCGGCACGCTCCCCCGAATCCGTTGGCGCCGAAGCGTCCGATGGCCACTTCGTCTGTACCCGGAGGGCACTGGCCTCGACTAAAGTCGGGGAGAGAATGGTTTGAATAATCCATTCGTGGAATCTATATTCTAGAACGTGTATTTCATCAGCCTCTTCGGCAGCGTCGGCCAGAGGGGCATCGACAATAACCGGAGACGCTTATGAGCACCCAGACCTCGACACTCGCCGCGCCGGGCGCCAGCGCCTCGACCGCGGATTCCGGCCAGGGAGGGGAATTCGAACACCAACGCATCCCCGCCAGCCGCCAACTCAGCGGCAAGTACTTCCTCGGCTCCTATGCCGGCGAGCATGTCGCCGGCACCGAATTCGTGATCGGCGCCTCCCTGGTGGCACTGGGCGTCAGCACCAGCGACCTGCTGTGGGGCCTGCTGATCGGCAACCTCTTCGCCGTGCTCTCCTGGGCCTGGGTGTGCAGTCCGGTGGCGACCCGCTCGCGCATGACCATCTACTGGTACCTGGAGCGCCTGGCCGGCAAGCGCTTCTCACTAGTCTACAACCTGCTCAACGGCCTGATCTTCGCCGTGGTCTCCGGGGCCATGATCACCGTCTCCGCCTCGGCCTTCCGGGTGGTGACCAGCATCCCGCCGCAGACCGCCTGGTATCCCCAGAGCCTCAGCTTCGTGGCCCTGGTGCTCTTCGTCGGTGCCATCACCGTATGGATGACCCTCAAGGGCTTCAAGCTGATCGCCAACTTCTCCACCGTCTGCTCGCCCTGGATGGCCACCATGTTCCTGGCCAGCGGCGTGGTCACCATCCCGGTGCTGCTGCATATGGGGCAACTGGACGGCATCACCAGCCTCGCCGGGGTGGTCGACACCTTCGTCTGGACCGGCGCCACCCCGGACGGCGCGCCGGGTATCTCGGTGTGGGTGATCGCCGCCTGGGCCTGGGGCGCCAACCTGCCCATGCACCTGGGCATGAGCGACATGTCGATCCTGCGCTTCGCCCGCAAGTCCTCCTACGGCTACTTCTCCGCCGCCGGCATGTATATCGGCCACTACATGGCCTGGGTCTGCGCCGGCATGATGGGGGCCACCGCGGCGCTGCTGGCCGGCTCCCAGCTCACCGAGATGGACCCGGGCGGCGTGGCCTTCCGGATCCTCGGCGCCATGGGGCTGATCGCCGTGGTGATCGCCGGCTGGACCACCTCCATTCCCAGCCTCTATCGCGCCGGCCTGGCCTTCCAGTCGGTCTTCCCGAAATATTCCCGGGTCCGGGTGACGGCGGTTACCGGGCTGGTGACCACCCTGATCGCCTGCTTCCCCTTCGTCTTCACCCAGTGGCTCAATGTGCTCTCCTACTTCATCATGCTGATCGCCCCGGTGGGGGCCATCATCGCCGCCGAGCACTTCCTGCTGCCGCGCCTGGGCATGCGTCCCCTGTGGCGCGAGCACCGGGGCCTCGCCGACAACCGTCCCGCCTTCCTGGCCTGGGGCGTCGGGATCCTGGCCGGTGTCCTGCTGCTGATGGAGGGCTCCCTGCACCTCTTCACCCTCTTTATCCCGGTGTGGCTGGTCAGCCTAGTGGCCTATCCGCTGCTGTGCCGGGCCCTGGGCGTCGAGCGCGACGCGAGCGGCGACGTCTATACCGAGGCCTACGGCCCCGTGCATCCCCCCGAGGTGCCCGGCGGTGAGGCCGAGGCGCACCATCCGGTACGCCTGCTCGACCCCTGGTACTTCACCGCCGTGGCCTGCCTATTGGTGATTCTGGGGGCGGCCGGCTGGGCCTGGTTCAATGGCGCCGATGCGGTGGCTCACCTGGACAGCTTCCAATGGCTGATCGTGGTGCCCACGGCGCTCTACTTCGCCTCCGCCACCCTGTGGATGAAGAACCGCCGCAAGCCGCGCACCGCCTGAGGCAAGGCGCGCTTCCACTCCCCTCGACGGGCCGGCCTCGCGCCGGCCCGTTTGTGTTATGGCATAGGGCTGAGCCCGGGATGGATTGCCCGGAAAGTTTGGGAATGACTGTGGTTCGGGCATTGTCGTCGACTATGGGTGGGGCTCGACAACGGTCATGGTGAATACGAGTGTGGATTCGCCATGATTGGCATATTGATGAGGAACGTCTGTCCTGGCGACGGCTGAAGAGCCCTCAGGAACGATCAGCTCCTTTTCGCCGACTGACAGTCTCAACTCTCCTTGCTCGACGTGAAACAGCTCATGTGTTCCAGTCGGGTGGCTGAGGGCCTTAAATACCTCCCCTGACTGCACCTCCCAACGCCACATCTCGATCATGTTGGGGCCGCTTGTCCCCGCGAGCAGACGGGCAGTGCCGCCCTTGGGGCCTGTCCACAGCACAGGAATGTCTCTGTCCTTGATCAGGTGTACCACTGGAGGGCTGGCGACATTCACGAGATCCGCGACCGATACGCTGAGTGCTGCCGCGATCTTGCATAGGGTGGCGATGCTGGGATTGGCTAGCCCCTTTTCCAACTCGACCAGCATTCCCTTGCTGATGCCCGCGCGTCGGGATAGCTCATCGAGGGAAAACTTCTGATCCTTTCTATACGCCTTGATCTTGGTAGCGACGGCCCGGCTGATCGACGGCGCGTCGGTGCCCTGTTCGGTCGATATATTGACTTTATTGGTCATTGGTCAGTATTTTGGTCTGAAATGGTCAGTATGGTATTTTCCAATGCATGTTGTTGTGCCGTCAATCGATTCAGGGGTCAGTCGCATCGCTCCGGGGTTCCGCGCGCTCAGTATCAGTGTGGAGGCAGCGAAGATCGTCGATACGGGTATCGCATCCGAGGCCCTTTCACGCGCCTGCCGGTCGCTAGCCGACAGGGATGTTGCCTGGGCCGAGGCCCACTCGTCGGCTTGGGCCGAAGTGTTCCGTGCCTTCGGCGCTAAACCGCAGCGCACCCCCTGCTCCTCTGACGCTCTGCGCAAACGGGTATGGCGTGACGGCGGCCTGCCAAGCATCGATCCCGTCGTTGACCTGTACAACGCCATCAGCATCGAGTATGCCGTGCCGGTCGGTGGTGAGAATGTGGCGGCTTATGTCGGAGAGCCCAGGCTAGTGATCGCCGAGGGAACGGAATCTTTCGACACTATGAAGGACGGCATGGTGGCCCATGAGTCTCCCAATAGGGGAGAGGTCGTGTGGCGGGATGACATTGGCGTGACTTGTCGACGCTGGAATTGGCGACAAGGCATAAGAACCCGTCTGAGTTCTGATGCACCCCGCATGTGGTTCATCCTGGAAAGCCTGCCCGCTATGCTGCTGGATGCGCTCCACGAGGCCGGTGAGCGTCTCGTTCAAGGACTGCACCATCTGATGCCGGAGGCCGTAATTGACACCCGGTTGATCGGTTTAGACCACGACAATACGCCTTAGGAGGAGGTCATGCTTCCCACAGCCAGCTTTCTGCTTGCAGCTACTCTGCTGGCTATTATTCCGGGCCCCGGTGTCGCTTATGTGGTGGCGCGCACTGTCGCTGGTGGCAGAGGAGAAGGCATAACCTCGACGTTAGGTTTGACTTTGGGCGGCTTGGTGCATGTCATTGCTGCCGCCCTGGGCCTGTCACTGTTGGTTGCCCAGTCGGCGATGGTTTTCGCTGTCGTGAAGTACCTTGGGGCGGCCTATTTGGTCTATCTCGGTATCAAAATCATCTTATCCAAGCCGGAGGCGGTGAGGACTCCTGTCGTCAGGCGGGCCGGCCCTGCTAAGGCACTGAGAGATGGGATCATTGTCGAGACGCTGAACGTGAAGACTGCCATGTTCTTTCTGGCGTTTATTCCCCAATTCGTATCGACTCAGCAGGCTATGGCTCCTCAGTTTATCTTGCTGGGGAGTATCTGCGTCCTGTTAAACAGTACGGTGGACCTGATTGCCGTCTTCTCCGCAAGCCGAATCGTCGGCTCCGGGGTTGCCAAGGCAGCTAGGGAGCACCTGCTGTCCCGGCTATCTGGAGTCACCCTAATGACCTTGGGAATACTAATGGCGATTACCAACCGCGAGGCCTGATCGGGGACGCATGTGGCGTTTTATCCTGGGTCCATCTACCCATCACTTTTCGCCAAAGAGAGTCGAACCATGTTTTCTGGATTGAGTGCCTTTCCATTGACCCCAATGCAGCATGGTGTGATCGATGAGACGGCCTTTATAGGGCTAATTCAGCGGCTGGCTGATGCCGGTGTGGATTCCATCGGTGCCCTGGGGTCGACAGGAAATTACGCTTACCTCACCCGAAAGGAAAGGGCAAGTATTGCACAGCTCTCGGTGAAGCATGCCGGTGAGACCCCAGTAATTATTGGTATCAGTGCATTGAGTATCCGCGAGGTACTGGCCCTGGCTGAAGATGCTCAGGAGGCCGGGGCGAGCGCTGTGTTACTGGCTCCGATGTCGTATCAAAAATTATCCGAGGATGAGGTCTTCGGATTGTATAAAGTCGTGACACGGGCACTGTCGGTGCCGCTGTGTGTTTACGATAACCCTGGCACCACCCATTTCGAATTCAGTGACGAGTTGCATGGGCGTATCGCTGAACTTCCCAGCATCGGCTCCATCAAGATTCCAGGCGTACCGGCAGCGCCTGATGTCGCCAAGGAGCGTGTCGAACGTTTGAGAGCTCTTATTCCGTCTCGTGTCACGATCGGGGTCAGCGGTGATCCCTTGGCCGCCGTTGGCTTGAATGCCGGGTGTGAGGCCTGGTATTCGGTGATTGGTGGTCTGTTTCCCCAAACCGCTTTGGCCATTACTCGTGCCATCCAGGCGGGTGACAGCCAGGAAGCCCTGCGCATTTCCGAGCGACTGGCTCCGCTATGGGGACTGTTTAGCCAGCATGGTGGCAGCCTACGTGTGGTAGCCACGGCAGCGGAACTCCAGGGCTTGGCCGCGTCTCCCAGCTTGCCGCTGCCACTCAGAGGGTTGGAGGGAGAAGACCGACAGGGACTTGCCAGGTTATTGGATGAGTTACAGCTGACCTGATGCGGTATGCGGCCTATGTTCGAAGGCTATCGCACGGTGGCTGGTCAGTCATGTCTGAACCGCCACCATACCTCCTGACGGGCCGGCCTAGCGCCGCCCTGTCGTCGTGGTCGCCAGGCCGGGACCAACGCTGATAGCAAGAAAGCGAAGTTACTGATGCCTCGTCACCGGAGTAAGTGCTCCGGATCACCCGTTCTCGGCGTATGGAGAGGATGGCGGCAGAGAAGAAATAACAAGAAAGTGAAAATCGGCGGATCGGCCGACTGCTGTAATGGGGGGCGAGCGGGCATCAGTCCCTCATCCCAAACCTTGCCCACGGAGTCCTCCGAATGCACCTACGAATCGCCAGCGCGCCCTGTTGCTGGGGCGTCGACGACGTCAACAACCCCCACCTGCCGCCCTGGGAGCGGGTCCTCGACGAGGCCGCCGAGGCGGGCTACCAGGGCCTGGAGCTGGGGCCTTACGGCTACCTGCCCCTGGAGGGCGAACGCCTCGCCCGGGCCCTGGAGGCGCGTGACCTGACGGTGGTCGCCGGAACCATCTTCGATGACCTGGTCGACCCGACCAACCTCGACAGCCTGATCCGCCAGACCCACGAGATCTGTGGCTTCCTCAGGCGGCTGCCGGAACTGCCCCGGGCGCCGGGCCAGCGCCACCCCGCCCCCTATCTGGTGCTGATCGATCATGTGCATGCCGAGCGCAGCCGCCATGCCGGTCACCCCGAGACGGCGCCGCGCCTCGCCGACGATCGCTGGGCCACGCTGATGGCGAACATCCGCGCCATCGCCGAGCTGGCCAGCCGCGAGTACGGCATCCGCGCGGTCGTCCATCCCCATGCCGGCGGCTATATCGAGTTCGCCGACGAGATCCGCCGCCTGCTGGCGGATATCCCCGACCACACCGCCGGCCTGTGCCTGGATACCGGCCATCTCCACTACTCCGGCATGGATCCGGTGACCTGGCTGCGCGACCAGGCCGCGCGCCTGGACTACCTGCATTTCAAGGACATCGCGCCGCGGGTCTTCGCCGAGGTCATGGCCGACCGGGTGGACTTCTTCGCGGCCTGCGCCCGCGGGGTGATGTGCCCCATCGGCCAGGGATGCATCGACTACGATGCCATCCGGCGCCTGCTCCAGGAGATCGACTACCAGGGCGATATCACCATCGAGCAGGAGCGCGACCCCCGCCATGCCGATGGCAGCCTCGCCGCGGTGACCGCCAGCCTCGACTACCTCAAGGACCGGGGCTTCCGGGCCAGCCTCTGATACGGGAGACAAGATCATGATCCAGGGTGACCTGAGAGTGACCGTGCCCATCCGCTGGGCGATGGTGGGCGGCGGCCGCGGCAGCCAGATCGGCTATAGCCATCGCTGCGCGGCGCTGCGCGACAACAGCTTCCAACTCCTCGCCGGGGCCTTCGATATTGACCCCGAGCGGGGCCGCGACTTCGGCGAGGCGCTGCGGGTGGCGCCGGAGCGCTGCTATCCCGACTACCGAACCCTGTTCGCCGAGGAGGCCAAACGACCGGACGGTATCCAGGCGGTCTCCATCGCCACCCCCAACGGTACCCACTTCGCCATCTGCAAGGCGGCGCTGGAGGCCGGCCTGCACGTGGTCTGCGAGAAGCCGCTGTGCTTCACCGTCGAGGAGGCCGAGACGCTGCGCGCCCTGGCCAGGGAGCGGCGCCGCCTCGTCGGCGTGACCTATGGGTACGCCGGACATCAGCTGATCCGCCAGGCCCGGGCGATGATCGCCGCCGGCGAGCTCGGCGAGATCCGCATGGTGCATATGCAGTTCGCCCATGGCTTCCATAGCGAGGCCGTGGAGCTGGCCAACCCCAGCACCCGCTGGCGAGTCGACCCGAAGCATGTCGGGCCCAGCTACGTGCTCGGCGACCTGGCGACCCATCCCTATTACATCGCCGAGACGCTGCTGCCGGATCGGCGCATCAAGCGACTGCTCTGTTCGCGGCAGAGCTTCGTGGAAAGCCGCGCGCCCCTGGAGGACAACGCCTATGTGCTGATGGAGTACGAGGGCGGCGTCATGGGGCACCTGTGGGCCTCGGCGGTCAATGCCGGCTCAATGCACGGCCAGAAGGTGCGGGTGATCGGCTCGAAGGCCAGCCTGGAATGGTGGGACGAGCACCCCAACCAGCTGCGCTACGAGGTGCAGGGCGAGCCGGTCCGGATCCTGGAGCGGGGCATGGATTACCTCTCTCCCGAGGCCAGGGAGGACGACCGTATCGGCGCCGGCCACCCCGAGGGGCTCTTCGAGGCCTGGGCCAACCTCTACGGCCGCTTCGCCCTGGCCATGGAGGCGCTGGACCGCGACGATACCGCGGCCGTCGAGGCCCTGGGCATACCCGGCATCGAGGCCGGCGTCGAAGGGGTGCGCTGGGTGGAGCACTGCGTGCGTTCCGCTGAGGCCGGGGCCGTCTGGGTCGACTACCGCTGATCGCGGGAAGCGGTCCGCGGTTATTCCATGAACCCAGGCGGGCGGTGGGCTGGCGCCCGCCACCGGGGCCGGGCGAAGATGGGTGGCGTGACGGCGAGGAGACGAATCGGTGATTCAGCGCTTTATGATTCCCGGCGCCCGCGGCTCGTCGGTGGTGGAGCGGCCCGCGGAGCTGCTCTATATGTGCCTGGCCGAGGGCAGCCAGAGCGAGATGCCCCGGGCCATGCATCGCCACGACGACCGCGCCGAGATCGTCTTTATCCGCGAGGGGGAGGGTACCCATATCATCGGCGGGCGCGAGTACCGCACCCGCCGCGGCGATGTGCTGATCTACAACAGCGGGGTCCTCCACGACGAGTCGGCCCGGGCGGAGGTGGGCATCGGCGCCTACTGCTGTGGCTTCCGCCACCTCAAGCTCAAGGGGCTGCCGGTCAATCACCTGGTGCCCGACCAGGGCCGGCCGGTGCTGGCCAGCGGCGAACACCACGCGGCCGTCGAGGGCCTGATGCGGCTGCTCTATGAGCGGGTGGGGCAGGGCGAGGCCGAGGTGTGCCATCACCTGCTGCAGGCGCTGATCCAACTGGTGGGACGCCTGCTGGAGCGGCCCGAGCCGCGCCTCGAGGTCCCCGGCTACGACCTCGGCCAGGAGGTGCGCCGCTACCTCGACGAACACTATGCCGAGGCGCTCGACCTGGCCGGCCTGGCCGCGCGCTTCAAGGTCAGCCCCTATCACCTGGCCCACCGCTTCAAGGCCGCGGTGGGCTGCGCGCCCATCCACTACCTGATTCGCCGCCGGATCGGCGAGGCCCAGTCCCTGCTGATCCATACCCGCCTCGACGTCGCCGCGGTCGCCGAGCGGGTCGGCTACCGCCACGCCAGTTACTTTACCACCGCCTTCAGGCGGGTCGTCGGGGTGACGCCCGGCGATTATCGGCGGCGCTACTTGAACGACTGAGATAGGAGCTATTGGTGGGAAGCCATAAAAAAACGCCACGACCGAGGTCGTGGCGTTTCGTTTGGAGAGCGCGAGGCTTCAGCTAAGCCGCTGTCGATAGTCCATATACCCGAAGGTCTTGACCGTGCGCACCTCGCGGCTCGCCTCGTCGATGCGGCAGATCGACGGCAGGCGGATGCCGTTGAAGGTGGTGGTCTTGACCATGGTGTAGTGGGCCATGTCGGTGAACACCAGGCGGTCGCCGATCTGAAGCGGCTCGTCGAAGCTGTAGTCGCCGACCACGTCGCCGGCCAGGCAGGTCGTGCCGCCCAGGCGATAGGTATACGCCTTCTCGCCGGGTTCGCCGCCGCCGATGATCTCGGGGCGGTAGGGCATCTCCAGCACATCGGGCATATGCGCGGTGGCGGAGGTGTCGAGGATGGCGATGGGGCCGTCATTGTCGACGATATCCAGCACGCTACACACCAGATAGCCGGTGTTCAGCGCGATGGCCTCGCCGGGCTCCAGGTAGACCGTCAGGTGCGGATGACGCGCCTTGAAGCCGCGGACCACCCGTACCAGCCGCTCCACGTCGTAGTCGGCGCGGGTGATATGGTGGCCGCCGCCCAGGTTCATCCACTTCATGCCGGCGAGGTAGTGGCCGAAGCGCTCCTCGAAGGCCGCCAGGGTCTCTTCCAGGGCATCGCTGTTTTGCTCGCACAGGGTATGGAAGTGCAGCCCCTCGAGGCCGTTCAGATCCTCGGGGGTGAGATCCTGAGCCCGGGTGCCGAGTCGCGAGCCCGGCGCGCAGGGGTCGTAGAGTGGCACCGCGCCGGTGGAGTGCTCCGGGTTGACCCTCAGGCCGCAGGAGACCCGGCGGGGCGCCGCCGCGACGGTGTCACGGAAGCGCCGCCACTGGCCCGGCGAGTTGAAGCTGAGGTGGTCCGCGTAACGCAGCACCACGTCCATCTCCGCCGCGGTGAAGGCCGGCGAGTAGCAGTGCACCTCGCCGCCGAAGGTCTCCGCCCCCAGGCGCGCCTCGTCCTGGCCGCTGGACGTGGTGCCCACCAAGTATTCGCGGATCATGGGGAAGCAGTCCCACATGGCGAAGCCCTTCAGTGCCAGCAGGATGCGCGCGCCGCTGCGCTCCTGGACCTCGGCGAGGCGCTCCAGGTTGCGGCGCAGCAGGGCGTCGTCCACCACATAGGCCGGGGAGGGGCAGGCCCGGACGTTAAAGTCCAGGCCCTGCTCGCGTGCATTCGCCATGGCTCAGGCCAGGGGGTCGTGGTCGGGGTCGAGCTCGACCACCTGCCAGGGCAGGCCCATCTCGCCGATGCGCGCCATAAAGGGGTCGGGGTCGAGCTGCTCGACGTTGAACACGCCCGCGCCCTTCCAGATGCCTTCCAGCATCAGCATGGCGCCGGTCACCGCCGGCACGCCGGTGGTGTAGGAGATGGCCTGGGACTGGACCTCGGCGTAGCACTGCTCGTGGTCGCAGATGTTGTAGATATGCACCTTGCGACGCTTACCGTCCTTGATGCCGTCGGCGATGATGCCGATGTTGGTCTTGCCCTTGGTGCGCGGGCCCAGCGAGGCTGGGTCGGGCAGCACCGCCTTGAGGAACTCCAGCGGGGCGATCTCGGCATCGCCAACCTTGATCGGCTCGATGCTGGTCATGCCGACGTTTTCGAGCACCTTGAGGTGGGTGATGTACTTGTCGGAGAAGGTCATCCAGAAGCGGATGCGCTCCAGACCCTTGATGTTCTGGCACAGGGATTCCATCTCCTCGTGATAGAGGAGGTAGATGTCCTTCTCGCCGATGCCGTCGAAGTCGAACTTGCGCTTCACCGCCAGCGGGTCGGTCTCCTTCCACTCGCCCTTCTCCCAGTAGCGACCCTTCGCGGTGATCTCGCGAATATTGATCTCCGGGTTGAAGTTGGTGGCGAAGGGGTAGCCGTGATCGCCGCCGTTGGCATCCAGGATGTCGATGCGGTGGATCTCGTCGAAGAGGTTCTTCTGGGCGTAGGCGCAGTAGATATTGGTCATGCCCGGGTCGAAGCCGCAGCCCAGGGTGGCCATGTTGCCGGCGTCCTGGTAGCGGTCCTGGAAGGCCCACTGCTCCTTGTACTCGAACTTGGCCTCGTCCGGATGCTCGTAGTTGGCGGTGTCCAGGTAGGGCACGCCGGTACGCAGACAGGCCTCCATGATGGTCAGGTCCTGATAGGGCAGGGCCACGTGGATCAGCACGTCCGGTTGGAACGACTCGATCAGGGCGACCAGCGCCTCGACGTTATCGGCATCCACCTGGGCGGTCTGGATCGGGCGATCCAGCTGGTCGGCGATCGCCTTGCACTTCGCCTCGTTGCGGCTGGCCAGCATGATCTCGCTGAAGACCTCGGGATGCTGGGCACACTTGTGGGTAACGACACCGCCGACGCCTCCGGCGCCGATAATCAAGACTTTGCTCATGGGTTCGAATCCAGATCGGGAAATGTCAACAGTGGTAGGGTCTTATCGGTAGTGGGCCGCCACAGCGCACCCCGACCCGATGCCACCCCGGTCATGGCCTCGCCCGGCTCCGTCGTCATGGTGGGCCGGCGAGAGGGCGCAGATAATGGCCCCCCATGAGGCTGGTCGCAAGTAGTTTTCGCGTCAAGGGGCAACAAAAGGCTTGCGCGGCGTCACCAAGCCGTATAACGACGCCGCCGAGGCCCTGTGTCAGGGCCTCGGCGGTGGGGTGGGTAGTGCCCCTCGGCGACTTCAGGGCTTGGGCTGCTGTTGGGTAATGCAGTGGATATTGCCGCCGCCCAGCAGGATCTCCCGGGCCGGCACGCCGACCACTCGCTTGTCGGGGAAGAGCCCCTGGAGGATGGCCTTGGCCTCCTCGTCATGAGCGGGGTCGAGGAAGGGCATCACCACCACCGAGTTGCCGATATAGAAGTTGACGTAGGAGCCGGCCATGCGGTCACCGGGCTGGCGCGGGTGGGAGCTGTTGAGGCGATCCAGGCCGCTGGCCTCGTCCTCGGCGATATACAGCGGGCCGGGCTGGGGCAGCTTGTGCACGGTCAGCGGCCGGCCCTTGGCGTCGGTGGCGCTCTCCAGCACCGCCAGGGCCTCCCGGGAGATGGCGGCCTGGGGGTCCGACTCGTCATCGCACCAGGTCAGGGCCACCTGGCCCGGGGCGACGAAGCAGCAGAGGTTGTCCACATGGCCGTCGGTCTCGTCCAGGTGGCAGCCCCGGGGCAGCCAGATCACCTTGTCGATGCCCAGAGTGTCGCGGAGCACCGTCTCCATCGCCTCGCGGCCCATCTCGGGGTTGCGGTTGGCGTTGAGCAGGCACTCCTCGGTGGTGATCAGGGTGCCCTCGCCGTCCACATGGATGGCCCCGCCCTCCAGCACCACCGGCGCCTCGAAGCGCGGGATGCCGAGCATCTCGGCGATCTTGGTGCGGATGCGCTTGTCCTTGTCCCAGGGGAAGTAGAGGCCCCCCTTGAGGCCGCCCCAGGCGTTGAATACCCAGTCCACCATGGCCAGGCGGCCGTCCGGGTGGGTCAGGAAGGTGGGGCCCATGTCGCGCATCCAGGCGTCGTTGCTGGAGAGCTCCACCACGCGGATATGCGCGGGCAGCTGGTTGCGGGCGTTCTCGTACTGCTCGTCGTTGACGCCGACGAACACCGTCTCGCTCTCGGCGATGGCGCAGGCCACCTCGGCGAAGGCCTGCTGGGCCGGCTTGGCGCCATAGCGCCAGGTGTCGGGGCGCTGGGGCCAGAGCATCCAGCAGGCGTCGTGGGGGGCGAACTCGGCGGGCATGGCGAAGCCCTGGGCCCGGGGCGTGGCCTCGGCGGTGGCTTGATCGAGGATTGGCTGGTTCATGGCGATTCTCACAGGTGGCCGACCATCAGGAAGATACCGGCGGCGATGGCGGCGGCGATCAACACATAGGGCAACTGGGTCAGGGCGTGGGCCATGGGCGTGCAGCCGCTGCCCTGGGCGGAGAGCACCGTGGAGTCGCCATAGAAGCAGGCGTGGCTGCCGAAGGCGCTGGCCGAGATCAGGGCGCCGATCACCAGCGGCATATGGCTGTCCATGCTCGCCGCCAGCGGCAGCACGATGGGCATGGCCACGGCGAAGATGCCCCAGAAGGAGCCGGTGGCGAAGGCCAGGAAGGCCATGGTAACGAAGACCACCGCCGGCAGCAGGCTCGGGGTCATCAGCGGCTGCACCGTGGCGATCACATAGTCGGTGAGCCCC